>JBGPBY010000102.1:0-17584 GCA_041481485.1 Terriglobia bacterium | reverse complement strand
GTCACGACAGTTCCTGCGATTTTCTTGATCTGTCGCCGCTACGCGGCTTGCTTGGATTTGAGTGTGAATTCCACCGGCTTACGCCGGTGGCTAAAGGACCTGCCGCCGCTGCCGCGGCTAAGAACGTACTTGCCATGAGGTTCGCTGTCGGTTAAAGGCCGCATGTGGGGGCAAAAATACGTCACCGCATTTTTGAAAAATCAGCTTGGATACCCGTAATGATGTAATGAATTCCTACGCTTTGCTTTGACGTTTACCCAGAAATGCAAATCGTTGCGTTTCAACACGCTGGGTTCGGTGAACCACAAAAAGCCTGATCCGGATGTCACGGTTCCTTACAATCCTGGAAGTTCCGGAAATCCATCAAATCCTGCGGGTATGCAGAAACCATAGAGCTAAGTATTTCGCAATGACCCCCTTTGCATTCGCGTATCGCATTCAGGAAGGTTTGGTATGCGTCATGCGAATACAGCCGCCCAGAAGTGCACGGAAGCGGCACTGCTTAAGGAGATCGGTATGAAAAACAACCGTGGAATGCAGCGATTCTTTCTGACTGGATTATTTGCGGTGATCTGGCTCTGCGCTCTCAGTACACCGGCCCACGCACAAATCACTATCATCGACATTCAGGTTGATGAAAATTGTCACGGAACCATTGCTGGCTTTCAGGGATTACAGCCGCTGGCTTGTACCATGTTGTCAGACCCAGGTCCTGGCGGGCTGACAAGCGCAATGAATTACAACATGCTGAGCCCACCGGGGCTGGTTGCAGGAGATGTCGTAATCCGTGAAGCGGGTGATGTGACCTCGGATGTAATCCGTTTCAGCACCACTGTTGGTGGAGGAAGCCTGTTTTTCTATTCAGATTTAGATGGCGGTGTGGACGCATTGGCCGATGTCGGACTGCCTCTTTTGCTGAATACGAATGTCGTCTTCTTTAGTGAATTCAGTCTCGGGAACCTCGGATCTGGTCTGATTTACACGCCAGTGGCAGGCCAACCCGGCTTTGTGGCCAACGCAGCGGTTCCTGTCCGGTACACATTTATCAGCGACGCTGCTGTTCCAGAACCGGATTCGTTGACCCTACTGGCCAGCGCAGGTGCAGGTATCGCACTGATCTGTCTCGGTCGTCGGCACCTGGCGAGCCGGACCAACCAATAGGTTCAGTCGGCCCGCGGCCGGACATTCTTTATCCACCTTTGAGATTGTGGTTTGTATTGCGACCGTCTTACGAGCGCGATCATGGCAACGGCCAGGACCAATCCCAGCATTGGGAATATTGCTGCTCGGATACTCGTCGTTTTTTCATGAGAAGAAATGGTGTAGTCCAGTGTGAACTGGCGCTGATGCTCGTCTCTCGACTGTCCGGTGATGCGAATGTTCCGGTCGTCCGGAACCGTGGCGTTAACCAGATATTCGCCGATGTCCGACCGGTGAGTATTTGAAAAACTCAAGCGGTGCTGCCCTGGGCCGGCAGATTGTGTTGCCGAGGTTGCACGCAATCGAATAATGCCCTCACCGCGACGCACTTCGGTCACGTCGGGCCATCGGTATTCTTGCAGTTTCGGTACATACCGCTGACCGTCGATCTCCAAAGACACCGAGTCCAGGACAAGTTTCACATAGGCAGCCGCTTCATCTGGGGAAACTTTCCCATCGTGATCCAGATCGATGGTTTGCAAAATATTGTCCGCCACTTCCACACCGGGTGTGAGATCCATATCCAGGATTACGCGATTGGACTCGACTGAAATCCGAGTCGCCTGGAGATACTGGTCCAGCACATGTCCCCAAAGGTTGCCTGAGATCAGAGATGCAAGCGCCACGAGGCTGAAGCTCAACGCAGTTCGGCCCGCTGCACTCATCGTCCAACCAGTCTTGCACCATAGTCGTTGGTGGGATCTCGATAGATAGTATGGATGTGATCCAGATCTCCCTGTTGCGGTGCGTATTCGATCAGGACAGTCGGTCCCTGAATTCGGAAGTAAGCCAATCCGCCGTTTTCCGTCGCGCCACTCCAGGCGAAGTAGGTGCGCGACAGATTCGATCGAATTTCAGCCATCCGCGCGGCCGCACCCTCATCGTTTAGGATGCCGACCCATTCGTGAGCGAGATCGAGCAGCATGGCCTGTTGGTTTGTGTTCAGCGTAGTGGCGGGAATTCCTTCAGGCTGAATCGTCTTGCCATCGGCGCCCGGACCGAGGACTAGGTCGCTCACGCGATAGTTCAGAATGGCCTGCTTCCGTTGGTCTGCATTTAAAGTCGCCATCAACGCAAATGCCTTGTCGTTTTCTTTGCCGAGTGGCCGGATTGTCTGGCCATTCAAGGTGTATCGAGCGGGTTGGGCAGCTGGCAAACTCGGGGTGATCACATTGTCACGCCCGACGATCGTGACATTAATGGCGAGATGATGACCGCCAAACTGAATCATCCATGGGGCTGACACGGATGGGGTACCCAGCACCGCAATGTAGTATTCATCCTTGCCGAAAACGATCCCTCCACCACCGCCCCCGCCACGGCCCGGGCCGCCAACTCGTCCGCCCGTCTGGCCACCGCCGGTGCTTTTTAGAACTTCATCGCCGTTCATGATGTCATTGACCTTCCGATTTCCCTCGGCGCTGAGTGCTGCAGCAAGCAACGCAAGTGCAGCGGCGCGCTTGGCCGGAGACAGATCGCCAAGACGCAGACTGTTACGCTGATAGATTCCACTGGGGAGGTTGGACCAGTTGGTCTTTTGTGGACTGTCGAAGGCGAACGCTGCTTTTGCGCGTTCCCCTGGATCGAGCATCCGGAGGAAGTCGTTTGCAGCGCTCACGACTTTCGCCGTTACTGGAGTGGCCTGCTGCTGTGATTGGATGCGTGGGACCGCAATCATGCATGTCAGCGCCGCGATCACAAGCAAGGTTGAAACCAGCGAGAAATGCTTCATGGAAGAATCCCTTCAGTCCGGCAATCGACCACTGTCAACATCCTTATAGTCACGGCTTCTCATCGAAGTCAAACTGTCGCGACTCGAGAAGCTTGGAGCTATCTCGAGGTCGAAGGATCGACCGGTTCGTACAGGACACCTCCCTTCATCACCTTATAAATCCGCGTTACGTTCCGGATATCGTCTAGGGGATTCGCGTCGAGGATGACGAGATCGGCAAACTTACCTGCTTCGACAGTGCCGAGATCCCGTTCTTTTCCGATCATCCGCGCCGCGTTAATCGTTGCGGCTCGAAGCGCCTCGGCTGGCGTCAGGCCAGCCTCCACGAGCAGTTCAAGCTCGATCTGCGTGGCCACGCCCAGGAACACGCCGAAAAATCCCGTGTCGGTGCCGAGCACCACCGGCACACCGGCGTCGAACACACGCTTCACGTTTGCTCTCGCCACTTTGAGGCGCTCTTTGGTGAACGCGGTGTTGTTGAGGAACGACTCAATCTGTCGCGCTCCGGCGGCGTCCGTAAAAGGCGCGTAGATCGCCGGCGGCTGGAATTTCGCTCGGTCCCAGTTTACGGCCTGACGCCGTGCAAATGCGGACACATCAGCGACGTCCTCGAAGAGCGTCAGGGTCGGCACATACACGGCGCCGTTTTTCTTCATGAGACTCAGAAACTCGGCGTCCACCGGCTCGTCCAGGATGCCGTGCATCATGCCATCGACGCCGACGCTGAGCGCTTCTTTCGCCAGCTTCAGCAACGGCGCGTGCGCGTAGACTTTCAAGCCCTGTTTGTGCGCTTCGTTGACAGCGGCCGCGAGCACTTCCAGCGGCATCACAGTTCCGGAACCCTTGACAGCCCAGCTCAGGTCGTCGCGCTGGATCTTGATGGCGTCGACGCCCAGGGCCTTCAGCTCTTTCACGACTGCCTCAGCCTGCGCCGGCGTTTCGGGTATGGGCGAGTCGGCGTCGGCGAACGTGTCGCCTTTCACGGTTAACATCGGGCCAGTGCCGAAGAAGCGGGCATAGGCGGATGAATCGGGCGCGGCTGCGGCCTTCAAGCGCACGAATTCTTGTTTTCCGATCGAAGGATCGAACACCGTGGTCACGCCAACCGCGAGCACACGCCTGAGATTGGGCTGCATGTTCGGCCGAGGGGGGAAGCTCCCGCTTAGCAGGTGATTGTGCATGTCCATCAGGCCCGGAATGACAAACTTTCCGCGACCGTCGATGATCTGGGCTCCGGCTGGAATGCCGTCGGCGATTCCGATAGCCGCAATGCGGCCGCCGGTGGTAACGATCGTCATATCCCTCATCGGTGGCGAACCCGCATTGATGATCGTAACGTGCTGTATGACCGTAGAAACTGAGGTCTGTTGCCCGCCGTAGTGCATTGGAAAAAACATGAGAAGCAACACGGCCACGATCATTCGCTTCATACTGGTTCTCCTGTCGAGCTGATTTCCGCGGGTTAGACGCCTCATTATCAGGAATGACTTCCTGCAGTCGGATTCATTCGCTCATCCGACGGTTGTGACAGGGAATGTCCCGCTGCTAGCATTGTCCGAGAATTGATTGCCTTCGTCAGTCGAAGTTGAACCATGGAGGGTTCTCTGCATGACAAGCACGACGATCCGCGAATCCAAACTTGCTCTTGCTTTACAAGCCTACGGAATCGAGCTCCGGCTTTGGAAGGAACCTGGAGAGCACGAATGGGGCGCCTCCCTTCGTGACGACAACGCCATCGTTGACTGTCATTTTGAAGAGGACAACCTCACGCTGGCCAAACTTCATGTTTTGGGAGAAGCCCGGTGCCGGGCCATGCCTCGGGCATGCGAGGAGTTGCCGAGTTGTGACACGTACCTGGATTCATGGAAGCCGATCAAAATGACAAAGCCATAAGATGCAGGGACAATAGTAATCTTTGACTGACCTGTTAATGCCTGGCCGTTTCACACGTATTGTGCTTGCTGAACGGAAACCCACGAAAAAGAAAGCGTGATTATGAAATGACGGACCGCAGAGAATGAAGGCGGCAGTCTATCGGCGATACGGCCCGCCAGACGTCGTTCAGCTGGAGGACGTCGCCAAGCCCGTTCCGAAGGACAATGAAATCCTGGTGCGCGTGCACGCAACGACCGTCTGCGCGACAGATTCACGCGTCAGGAAAGCAGACTACTTCATTTTCCGACTCTTCATCGGCCTATCAAAACCGAGAAAGCCCATTATTGCCGGCGTGGAGTTTTCTGGACGCGTGGTTCAGGTCGGCAAGGACGTCTCACGCTTCAAAGTGGACGACCTCGTCTTCGGTTGGCCGGGCCGAGGCAAGGGCACACATGTCGAATATATCTGCATGCCTGAATTCGGCGCGGTGGAGCTCAAACCGGCCAACATGAGTTTGGATGAGGCGGCGTCGATTTTCTGCGGCGGCATGACGGCGTTGGTCTTTCTGAAAAAGGCGAAGATCGAGGCCGGGCAAAACGTGCTTATCTATGGCGCATCCGGCGCCGTCGGCGTATTCGCGGTTCAACTTGCCAAACATTTTGGCGCCCGCGTCACCGGCGTTTGCGGGCCGACGAACCAGGACCTGGTGAAATCGCTCGGCGGAGATGCGGTGATCGACTACACGAAGGACGATTTCTCCCATGCCGGCCGCATTTACGATGTCATCGTCGACACAGTGGGTAAGAGCGGATTCTCGCGCAGCATGAGAGCACTGAAGCGAGGCGGAACCTACGTCTTGATTGCCGGTCCCTTTATACCAAATCCCGGCAGGCTATGGGCATCCATAACAGGCGCGGCAAAGATCGTTGGCCCGTTCGCCGGCGCGACCGTAAAAAACCTGGGCCCCCACCTTGCCTTTCTCAAAGAACTGATCGAATCAAGAAAGCTCAGAACAGTCATCGGCCGGCGGTATGCGTTCGCTCAAATCGCACAGGCGCACGCCTACGCGGACACGGGACACAAAGTCGGGAGCGCCCTCGTCCTCGTTGATGACGCATTAAAGTTTTCACACTGTGATGGGACACAATAGTGATGAATGCCCATCACGAGACTGAAACTCATTGCAAACAGCTCCGACGATGCACAGCGCCTGGACCAGGTTCTGGCCGGCTGGCTGCCGGGCATGCTGGGACGCTCACTCTCCAAAGCAAAGGGAAGAAAACTGGTCATGGCGGGTGCCGTTCATATCAATGGACGGCCAGTGAGGAACGCGGCGAGCGTCGTGATTCCCGGATCGATCATCGAAGCGTTTATCGATTGCTCAAAGCTCTTTGAAGATTCGGTCACACGCGACAAACCGTTCGAACTCACTGCGGACCGAATCCTGTTTGAAGACGAAGATCTGATTGTCATCGACAAACCTCCGGGCCTTCCTTCCCAACCGACGGTGGACGAAGCCCGTGACAATCTCCTCGGCGCGCTCCGCAAATTCCTGTCGCGTCGAGACGGACTGGAAGAGCCTTACATCGGGGTTCATCATCGTTTGGATCGCGATACGTCAGGAATAGTGCTGTTCACCAAGTCCCGCCGTGTGAATGCCGCGGTGGCGGAGATATTTTCCAAACATCAGGCAGTCAAGATTTATCAGGCGCTGACGGCTTCGCGGGGCAGACTCAAAAATCATTGGACCATCAAGAATTATTTGGGAAAGATCTCGATGAAATCCAAACCGTCCAGGTATGGCGCCGTCGAGTCCGATGGGGCATTCGCTGAAACCACCTTCCGGGTCATCGCGGCGTACCCCAAGGGAAACTGGATCGAAGCAATTCCGAAAACCGGACGGACCCATCAGATTCGAGTACACCTTGCAGAAAACGGATTGTCGATTCTGGGAGATGATCTTTATGGCCCGAAAATGATAAGACTTCTGGCGCCTCGCCTGATGTTGCACGCCGCACAATTGGTCTTTGCGCACCCAATCACGAAAAGTGAGGTATCGATCAAGAGCCCGCTACCTGGCGATTTTCAGCACTGCCACGATCGCATTCGATCGTGACACGCTTTGGATTCGAGTTATCGTGTCAGGCATGCCATCGGGGAAAATTGCGATCGTCACGGGAGCCGGAACGGGAATTGGACGCGCGGTGAGTCTAGCTCTGCTCCAACACGGATATTCCGTGGCTTTGACCGGCCGCCGGGTCGACAAACTGGAAGAAACAGTGGCTCAAGCGAGTTCGCACGATGGCCGAACCATTGTCATCCCGGCAGACGTCCGCAGGCCCGACCAGGTGAGATCGCTGTTTGCCAGAACTCTAACCACATTCGGAAGGCTGGATCTGCTTTTCAATAACGCCGGTCTCGGAACACCCGCAATCCCGCTGGAAGAACTTTCTCTCGAACAGTGGAACAACGTGGTGGATACGAATCTCACCGGTGCATTTCTCTGCGCGCAGGAAGCCATCAAAATCATGAAAGCGCAAACGCCACGCGGCGGACGCATTATCAACAACGGCTCGATTTCCGCACATGCGCCGCGCCCGAACTCCTGCGCATACACCGCGACGAAACACGCAATCACGGGACTGACAAAAAGTATTTCCCTCGACTGCCGCAAATATGACATCGCCTGCGGCCAAATCGATATCGGGAATGCCGCGACGGAATTGACTGCGCGCATGGCTGAAGGGATTGAACAGCCCGGCGGCGCACGCATGGTGGAACCGCGAATGGATGTGCGTCATGTGGCAGATGCGGTGGTGTATATGGCCAGCCTTCCGCTCGAAGCCAATGTACAATTCATGACGGTCATGGCGACGAAGATGCCGTTCATCGGGCGTGGGTGACTGTCCGTTCCTTCGGGAAGAATCGATTTGACGTTCCCAGCCGCGATAGCGGCGGCAGTCCCTTAGCCCCCGGCGTGAGCCGGGGGTAGAGAATCACAACACCACACAGAGTGCCGTAGGCACGACAGATCTATGACTTCGCTACTCTCCACATCTGTTTTTCGGAGCCCGAACAACTCATGACTTGGCCGCTAACAGAGGCATGAACGTACTGAGACCATTCCGATCTAGATCTGTCGTGCCTACGGCACTCTGTGTCGTATTGTAATTCTTTACCCCCGGCTCACGCCGGGGGCTAAAGGACTGCCGCCGCTAACGCTGCTGGGAACGCGACTCCCCTGCAGTCAGTTTTCCGCCAAGTAGGGGAACAAGGTGGCGCGATGGGCCAGCGCTCGCACGGCTGGGAACGTGACTGGCGGAACTACAAACTCAACGGGGCCGTGCTGTCTCCGAGTTTGTCAATGTGAACGCCTGCCCGATCGAGAATCGTAAGCAGCAGGTTTGTCATCGGCGTGTTGTCTGGAAATGCGTAATGAGTTCCGGTCTTGAACTTCCCGCCCAGATTCCCTGCTAATAAAGTCGGCAGGTCGAAGTGGCGATGCAGATTGCCGTCTCCCATTCCACCGCCATACAGAATGAGACTGTGGTCGAGCAGAGAGCCATCGCCATCCGGCGTTGCCTGCAGGCGGGACAGGAAATGGCTGAGCAGCTGTACATGATAGACGTCAATCTTCGCCTTCTTCGCAATCAATCCGGGATCGTTGCGATGGTGCGATACGCCGTGATGCTGATCGGGCACTCCGATACTCGCGAACGTCCGCGAGCTAAGTTCCCTCGCAAAAATCATCGTAAAGACGCGGGTGACATCGGCCTGAAAACCCAGTGCAGTCAGATCCAGCATCAGCTTGGTGTATTCGTCGAAGGAATCCGGCACATCCATCGGACGGTCCGGCAGATCAATGGAATGCGTCCCATGGGACTCGGCGCCCTGAATGCGCTGTTCGATTTCGCGCACCGAATCCATGTATTCGTTCAGTTTCGTCCGGTCGCCTCGGCCAAGAGTTTTCGACAAAGACATGACTTCTTCGGAAACGGAATCCAGGATGCTTCCCGTGTTTTTCAACCGCGACAAACGCTGAGCCGAACTTCCTCCATCTCCGAATAGCCGCTCGAAGACCACTCGTGGGTGCGTTTCTGCAGGGTTAGGAGTTGTTTCATTGCGCCAGGAAATCGTGTTCACATAAAAACAATCTCCGGAATCGCACGCTCCCTGAGTCGGAAAATCCACGGTCATTTCGAGCGACGGAATCTGCGTACCCTTGCCAATCACGCGCGCTGCGATCTGATCGGCGGTAGTGGCCAACCGCACTTCAACGCCGGGCTGCGTTCGATCGTAAGCGTGAACGCCGGTGAGCCATGCGGCAGAAGCGCGGGGATGATCTCCGGTTCCATCGCCAAACGTGTCGGCCTGCAGATGGGCCAGTCCGCTGATCAGGTTGAGCTGGCTTTTCACCGGCTCGAGAGGCTTCAACGATGGGCTGAGTTCAAATCCTGCACCAACGGTCTTCGGTTTCCACTGATCCAGAATGACTCCGTTGGCAAAATAAATGAAACCCAGGCGTGGCGTGGATTTCAGCGACTGCGACGAGAGCGCCGGCACCATCGAATCCAGAAACGGCAATGCTACAGCCACACCGGCGCCGCGAAGAAAAGTTCGCCGGGACAGTGCTTTTTTCGTAATGAACATTGGGCGTCTCCTTACTTGTGCGCTTCTCTCATTTGAAACGGAACGCTCTTGACGATCCCCACCACCAGCGACGCAAAGGTGTACTTTTCGTTTCCAGATCCCCGCACGATCTGGCGGACTGCGGGCGCATCGTAATACTGCAGGTTTCGACCCAAAGCATACATCAGGAGCTTGCCGGTCAGCGTGGAAACAAACTCGTTCGAATGTTCAACGATGACTTTCCGAAGTCCCGGCACGCCGTCAAATCGTGTGCCGTCGGGCAGCACGCCGGACGCATCGATCGCCGACCCCGAATCCCTCTCCCGCCACCGCCCCAGCGCATCAAAGTTCTCCATCGAGAAACCGATGGGATCCATGCGCGCGTGGCATCCCGCGCACGCAGGATCGGCGCGGTGCTGGACCATTGCTTCACGCATCGTCAGAGGTTTACCGGGAACGGCGCCTTCGGTTTTGAGTGCGGGTACATTTGCCGGAGGCGGAGGCGGCGGCGAGCCCAGCAGATTTTCAAGAACCCATTTCCCGCGCAAAACTGCAGACGTTCGCGTCGCGTAAGAGGTCACCGACAGGATGCTTCCCTGACTGAGCAATCCACCCCGCGGACTGTCCGCAGGAAATATCACGCGGCGGAAATAGCTGCCCTGGATATTGGGAATCCCGTAGTGTTTCGCGAGACGTTCGTTCAAAAACGTGTAGTTCGCCGTGAGCAGATCCATCACGCTGCGGTTTTCTCTGAGAATACTGCCGAGGAAGAGCTCTGTTTCCCGGTAAAGAGCGGAACGCAGTGTCTCATCGAAATCCGGAAAAAGAATTTCGTCCGGAACCTTGGCGTCGATGTCGCGCAGATATAGCCACTGAGCCGCGAAGTTGTTCACCAAAGCCTCTGCGCGAGGATCCGCCAGCATGCGGCGCGTCTGCTGCTCGAGTACCGCCGTATTTTTCAATTTGCCGGCAATGGCGGCATCCAGCAATTCATCGTCGGGAATGCTGCTCCATATAAAGAAGGACAGGCGGGATGCCAGCTCGAGGTCGTTTATCCGGTATGCCGATCCCGCCGCGGCGTTGGACGGCTCGGTTTCGATGCGAAACAGGAATTGCGGACTCACCAACACACGCTCCAGCGCTCTCTGGATTCCCAGATCGAACCCGCCTTCCATGCGGCCCGCCGTGAAGAACGGAACCAGACGGTCCACATCGGCAGATGTCGGAGGCCGACGGTAGGCGCGGCGTGTCAGCGTTGTCAGGATTTGTCTTGCACAGCCGAGTTCGGTCTCGCGCGACGCACCGGACGGAGGACGGCATACAAAAAGCCGCTTTCGCGCTGCGGTATCGCCCGGCCCCGTTACATTGTATGGACCACTGATCGTAATGCTGGCGAAGGACGGCTGCTGTGTGCCGCGGCTTCGTAACCTGGGCCGAAGGGTTTCTTCGTCCTGGGCCTGGTTGTGTTCTAAGAAGGTCACACCGATCAGGCGTTCCCCTGCCTTCACCGGAACGCGATAACCCGTGGCCGCCGCACCACCTCTTCCGCCGCGTCCGCCGCGTGCACCCCCAGCTGCGGCACCGCCGAGGCTGATGAGTAGCATACGCTCGCCGTCGACCGAAATTTCGACCTGTGTGGCGTCCCGTGCAGTGCCGGAAAGGTCAAACGCGACTTCGTACTCTCCATCGACGGGGAAGTAGCTGCGAATCGCCAGACCGCCGCGGGTCCCAAATGGAAGCTCATCCACACGAGCATCCTGCAATTCTTCTGGACCCAGCTTGTGAATGTTCACCATCATGGGCGCTTCGAGATCGCCGACAGCGAGACGGCTGATCTTGCGCGCGGCATCGAGGTAGCGCTCCATCGTTGCAGGCGAAACAAAAAGCAGATCCGCGATATTGTCGAAACCGCTGCTGATGTTGTCTGCCGGCAGGAGGATGCTGTAATCCATTTCTCTCGGAAGTTCGTCGACGGCCAGCAGGTCGCGAATCGAATTGCGGTACTCGGTCCGGCTCATGCGGTGAAGCAGGGGCAACACACCGGGACTGGGTTTTGCCGTCGCGTTACGATCGAGTTCTGTTTCGAGATAGGCGGCCACGGTATCGTAAGTTTTCGCATCGGGCCGGGGTGAACCCGCCGGAGGCATGGAACCGGAGCGAAGTTTCTGTATCACTTTCTCCCAGAGTTCCGGCTTTGCGGAAACGCGCGATAAATCGGCAGGATTCAGAACAAGACCCGCTACCTTGTCATCGGAGTTGTGACAGTTGACGCAATACTGGTCAATGACCATTCCCGGCACGGCGGACCGCTGGGCCTGCGGCGAACCGGCAATGGCGGCCGCGGCGGCCAGCAACGCTCCGATAATTACGACTCGACTTCCACTGCGGCTCATAAGTTCTTTGCGAAAAACTACCCCGGAATATACTATTCGATCAACGAGGAGCCCCATGAAAAAACTGAAAAACTTCATATTCGGGATTGGCCTGGCGTGTCTTTTTGTGACCGGCACAGCCAGTTTTGCGGCCGGGGATTCGCGCCTGATCGAAGCGGTAAAGAAAGCCGACATCCAGTCCGTGCGTTCCCTGCTTGGCGCCCATGTGGACGTCAACTCGCTCGATGCCGATGGTTCCACTGCATTGCATTGGGCGGTGCAGCGCAACAACAGCGAGCTCGTCGATATGTTGCTCGCCGCGGGCGCCAATGCCAAAGCGGCAACTCGCTACAACATCACGACACTTTATCTGGCCTGCACGAATGGAAACGCCGCCATCCTCGAGAAGCTCCTCACGGCCGGCGCCGACCCGAATGCGGCGTCCGAAGATGGCGAAACCCCGTTGATGACGGCTGCACTGAACGGAAATCCCGACTCCGTTAAGACCCTTTTGTCTCACGGGGCGGATGTCCAGGCCAAGGATCCCACTAAGAATCAGACGGCGTTGATGTGGGCTGCATCGGAAGGCAATACGGCCGCCGTCAAAGTGCTGCTCGATTCCGGAGCAAACCTGAAGGAAAAATCGAAAGGCGGATTCACTCCGATGTTGTTCGCCGTTCGAAATGGCCGCCTGGATACCACCATGCTCCTGCTGGATCGCGGCGCGAACGTCAACGACGTCGCCACTGACGGCACCAGCGCGATGAACATGGCCATCGTCAATGCCCATTTCGAACTGGCCGCGTTTCTGGTGGATCGCGGCGCCGATCCCAATGCTTCGGACCCGCGCGGCTCAGCCCTGCACACCATTGCATGGCTTCGTAAACCGGGAGCCGACGGCGCGGCCGGCGTTGGAAATACGCCTCATGGGCCGCCGGTCCCTACCGGAAACGTCACTCCACTGGAACTGGCGAAGAAGCTTCTCGATCACGGCGCGGATCCCAATGCTCGAATCAACTGGCAGGACAAGAAATTCGACAAGGAAGGCGGCACCATGAAGAATCCGCCTTTGATCCAGCTGGGACGTCATTATCTGACGTACATCGGAGCCACTCCGTTCTATCTTGCTGCCCACAACGGCGATGCCCCGTACATGCGCCTTCTGGCCGATTACAAAGCGGATCCCAAAATGCCGAATGCGCTCGGAGTCACACCATTGATCGCGGCTTCCGGTCTCGATTACTGGGAGGGCGAGGCTCCCGGCCCTTTCACCGGATGTTCGGAAACGGAAAGACTTGATGCCATCAAACTTGCACTGGAGCTGGGCAATGACATCAACGCTCATGCGGATTTTGGTGACTACGTGATGGAGGGCGATCCGAAATACCTGCTGCTCTATTACCCGCTCAACATGGATCAACTCGGCAACGTGCAGGGCGATCCACGCTGGAGCGGCAGCACGGCACTCCACGCCGCAGTCGTTTCAAACCAGCCCGGCATCGTGCAGTTTTTGATCGATCGCGGAGCGGACGTCCATGCAAAGACGAAGCTTGGCTGGACGCCCCTGATGATGGCGGAAGGCATTTTCTTCGCCAACGCAAAGAAGGAATATCCGGCAGCGGCCGCTATTCTGCGCGGTAAATAGAACCTGTCAGCGCGCTTTCGGTTTGTCCACTGCCAACTCTGTCTGCGGCGTGACTGCTGATCCGCACAGCCGGTGATTGATCGCAAATAGCGCCAGTTCGACACGGTTGTATACGCCAAGCTTGTCAAAAATATTTGTCAGATGGTGCTTGACCGTGTATTCGCTGATACCAAACGTCTCGGCGATGTCCTTATTCGTTTGCGCTTCGACGAGCGCATTCACAATCTGGAGTTCGCGCTTGGTCAAACCAAAACGATTGTCCCCGGAATCTCCATTTGAACTTGCCGGAACGGGTTGCTCCGGCGCCGCCGAGGCCTTCCCGTTGTCATGCTGCAGCGCCTGACTGCGAAGAAATTCCACCAACTCGGCTGTGACTCCGCGTCCGACCCAGATATCGCCGGACACTACGGCGCGCACACATTTGCACAACAGGTCCGGAGTGGTCCGCCGCCCGACAACACCATGAACGCCGTTTCGCAG
Source organism: Terriglobia bacterium (assembly GCA_041481485.1). Taxonomy (GTDB): domain Bacteria; phylum Acidobacteriota; class Terriglobia; order 20CM-2-55-15; family 20CM-2-55-15; genus JBGPBY01. The sequence continues at coordinate 3,651 of JBGPBY010000102.1, read as the reverse complement.
CGCTTCCAGGGTCTGTCCGGGGCTGAGGTCCTGATTGATCACCAGGACTCGTGCGTTACGCTTGCTGATTTGCGCCAGAAGGTCTGAGAACTTCTCGCAAGTAATCGAGATGTCCACAAGAACAACTTCGGGATGAAGCTTCTCCATCTGCTGAACCAGATCATTCAGCGACGTGGCAGAGCCCACGAGTTTGAGATCCTTCGTTCCTTTAAAAATGGTGATCAGACTATCCGAAAGAATGGGAAAGTCGCTTGCGAGCAAAATCGAAATCTTCTTTGGCGAATCCGCCATGTCTGCCTCCTGCATCGTGGCTTACCGATCCTTGGTAAGTACTCCCATAAGTAACCGGAGGACATTCCATGGGCAAACAAAAACTGCCGGCAGGAAGTATGGAACATCGGGACGGGCCCCGATTCAGATGAACAAATCACCATCGACCTCGCGAGGCCAGGCAACTCGACGGGAACGCATAGCTTGAAGCGAGTCAGTTCCGATTTACCAAGCGCAATAGTCATTAATCACTAATCAATTCTCAATACTCATTTGGGGGTCACGCGTCTCCGAAACAGTACGCATTGACAGATCGCCCGGCCCCTATGTAGAGTTACGACCATGCCTGACCAAATCCGTCTTTCCCATCAAAGTCTGCGTGTCCTTCGCGTCTTTCTGGATACGATGTCTGAGGACGTTCGTGCGGAACTCGCAGGAACCGACATCATGAGCGCCACTCATCTTTCTTCGGGCACGTTGTATCCGGTGCTGCTCCGTTTTGAGAAGGCCGGGCTGCTCGAAAGCCGATGGGAACGCGAGAGGCCTGAAAAGCTGGGGCGTCCGAGGCGGCGCTTTTATCGACTGACACAGGCCGGAAGTCAGTTGGCGCAGGAAGTTCTTAACGATCTCGTTTCGGTGCAAATGAAAGCCGAGTTCCGGAGAGCCTGATATGGAAGACACGATCATTGTTGCCGTCATTGTTGCCGCATCCGGTGCGCTTCTTCTTGCATGGGCCGGCCGGATCTCTGCAGCGTTAGTGCGCAGGAGCGCACGCCGTCTTCCCATAGCGTTGGCACTTCGAATGGAGGAAGAGTGGCTGGGTGAGCTGAATGAAATTCCGAGCCGTCCGAGCAAGCTCGCGTTTGCAGTTGCCTTAACCTTAACCCCCCGGCGGTCTTTTGTCGGGGCTGAAGAGGAATCCATGAAGGAAGTTCGTGATCGGCCGGGTATCAACTTTGCAATTTTGCGGGATTGGAAATCGTTGCTGATTATTCCCACTCTGTGCTTTGCAGCAGCAGGCTATGGGGCGTCGTACTTTTTTCCCGTGCAATATGCGTCTCAGGCAAGATTGATTGCAGTTTCCCAGAATCTGCCGACGGAATTTGTGCATGACCAAACCGGAGACCATATTGAAGAAGAAGTACAAATCTCGAAGGCGAGGCTTCTTACACGGGATTCGTTAGTCAAACTTCTTAACCAATTCGACATGCGAAAAGAAGGAGAGCCCATGGACAGAACGGTCGAGGCGCTAAGCAGGAGAATCACCGTCCAATACTCTCCACTCTTTGGTAATCCCAAACTGGGTAGTTCAATTGAAGTGAAGTATGTCGATTCAGATCCCGTAGTGACGCAACGATTTACACGAACTCTGACTGAACTACTTCTAAGTGCATTCAGACAAAGTCGCGAAGAGAATTTAATGGGAACTCAGGAGTTTCTGCAGACCCAACTCGGTTCGCTCCATTCGAGGCTGATTGAGACTTTGCGCAACTCGCCCGGCAGAAAAATGGGACCTGCTGAAAAACGCATGCAGGATCTCAACTACGAACTGCTTCAGTCGAGCTACAAATCATTGTTTACGAAAGTGGAAGAACTGAAGATCCTGATTAATTTGCAGATTCAACAACGGGGAAGCCAATTGGTACTCGTCGAAACTCCCACACTTGGCGTACCCGTCGGTCCCAACCGCCTGGCCATTGCCAGCATCGGGGCTATGTCCGGCCTTGCCCTGGGCGGAATGGCTATCGCCGGAATCCACCGAAAGCCGCGCAGAGCGCTGGCTTAATTTGTAGGGGAGGGGCTGCACGATTGCTCCGCAGTCGTGCGTCGGGTGCCTGCATGGCGTGTTGCTATCGCCCGAAAATCACCCTGGCGCTCCGCACCATACCCCCCTCAACTAACAATGGAAAATTTGCGAATTCCATTTCACGTTTATCGAGAAATTCTTTTGCAGCGGATCTACCGTTTATCCACGACGATCACCCCGCCTTTGACGACGAGCTTCGTCTTCAGGAAATTCCAGTAGCCTTCCAGGGGATTGCCGTCGAGAAGTATCAAGTCGGCAAGTTTTCCTGGCTCGAGGGTCCCCAGCTGGTCGCCCATCTGAATGTAGGAGGCTGTATTCGGTCCCATCATTTTGATGAGGTCCTTTGTGGAAAACATGGGATTCAGCGTTTTGAGCTCGTGTTCCAGTCCGGCCAGGGGAGCGTATGTGGTGTCGGTGCAATAGCCGAGGATGGCCCCTGCATCCCAGGCGGTACGGGCATTGACCGGCATATATCCGGCTTCTTCGCCGAGCCGCACTCCGTCGACGATGGAATCCGGCCACGGGCGGCCATCGCGAAATCGCGCAAGGTTGTCGTCGGCAAAAACTCCGAACACCGGGGTGCCGAAGCCCACCGTTCCCAGAATCTTCGTGCCGGATGCCGCAAGTTTCTTTGCGTCATCTTTGCTCATGAAATCTTTGTTGGGCAAGTGCACCAGAAGCGGCACGCCGGCATCGACCGCGGCGACCATGGCCTTAGTACTGACGGCGTGCACTTGAACCATGACACCGGCTTTCTTTGCTTCGTCGACAACGGCGCGGAGAATTTCCAGTTCTCTGTCGCTTGGACCGGGAACCGGAGTCAGCGCGATCTCGCCGGTGAATTTAATACCCAGGCCGGCGATCCGTCGAACTTCAGCGCGAGCCATATCGGGAGTGTTGTTGGCCAGCCGGATTGAACCTGAAGGTATGATGCGCGGTCCATTGATCTGACCTTTGTCGATGTGATCTCGAAGGGTGATGTTTCCTTCCGCAGGTCCGCCTCCCGAGAGGATAGTCGTGTAACCGGCTTCAAGGAATGCCTGCATTTCGGCCTTTTCGTTGGCGCTGGTATTGATGTGCCGGTGAGCATCAATAAATCCCGGCATCGCCGACATCCCTTTGGCGTCGATGACCTGTCCGCTGGTTGTAGTTGGCGTGCCCGCAGCCACCGAAGCGATTTTTCCGCCGCGCACGACTATTGAGCCGCGCTCAATGACGGTGCCGTTGGCGACGATAATCCGGGCATTGGTGATGGTCAGATCCTGAGCCCAAAGAGAACCAAAACCGAAGAACAGAAGGCAAACCAGCAAAATCAGCGCATGTCGTTTCATAAGAGCACATCCTCCGTCGTTGACTAGAACGCTATTCTTGGCGCGGGCAGGAAAACTGTCAAGGAGTGGGGGTGGGTGCCACTATAGGCGCGGTTTATAAAGTTGCGAAGGAATGCGGTTCTGGCTGTTGGGGCGGCCTATCAAGAAATCCCTCTCCCAACGGGAGAGGGCGGCCGAAGGCCGGGTGAGGGGTACCGCAAGTAAATATTGTTACTTGTGGTACCCCTCACCGGCCGCTGCGCG
>JBGPBY010000101.1:0-17617 GCA_041481485.1 Terriglobia bacterium | reverse complement strand
CGAGAACCGGTTCCGCCAAGTCGATCTCGCTGCTCCTCGATCGTGGCGCCAGCGTGGACGCAAGAGACAAGTGGTATGGCGAATCGGCGCTGATGTGGGCCGCGGCTCAGAATCACGGCGAGGCCGTTGCATTGTTAATCGCGGCGGGAGCGCCAGTCGATTCGCGTTCCACACTGCAGAAAACCGCAAATCGCCGTGCCGGACAAAACATACTGTCTCTCGGAAACTGGACGCCGGTGATGTATGCAGCACGCGAGAACGCGTTGGATGCCGGGCGAGCCCTGGTAAAAGCGAAAGCAGATCTGAACCTTGTGGATCCCGACGGCGCCACTGCTCTGGAGATTGCCATCATCAACGCGCATTACGAGTTTGCGGCGCTGTTGCTGGATGCCGGAGCCGATCCCAACATTGCGGACACTGACGCCGCCATGGGCCCGCTCTATGCCGCTGCAGACATGCATCGCCTGGCCGTCGGCCACGGGCGGCCCAATCCCCAACCGGTGGGCCTGATGACTGCCGTCGATATCGCAAAGAAGTTGCTCGCCAGCGGCGCCGATCCAAACAGCCGCCTGAAGAAGGCCATCATGCAACGCCACCACACGACCGGCGATTCAGCGCTGGCTGAAGGCGCAACGCCGTTTCTGCGCGCCGCAAAGTCCGGTGGCGTAGAAATGATGCGCGCCCTGGTGGCTGGAGGAGCAGACCCGAAACTCGCGATGCCAAACGGAGCGAACGCCCTGATGTTTGCCGCCGGTCTCGGATGGAGAAACGGCAGCCCTTCTGCACCATCCTACGATCAGGGGACGGACGAAGAAGCGGTGGAAAGTATTCGTTTCCTGCTGGGGCTGGGCTTCGACATCAATGGCACGAACGACAGTGGAGACACGGCGCTTCACGCCGCCATATCCGGTCGCGGATCCGAGCAGATCATTGCCTTCCTCGTTTCACAGGGAGCCGACCCGGAAAAGAAAAACAAGCGCGGCCAGACACCACTGTCTGCGGCTACCACCAAGGGCAACGACGCCATTACCAGCTTGTTGCGCCGATCCCAACCCGCCAAATAAGGAGATTCAGCGATCCTGCCCGCTCATAAGCGGCTCACGAAATACTGAGCGAGGCCCGTAAGCGCCGCCATTCTCCGAGGGATATTCAGACGGCGAGGCGGCGAGTCGGTCAACACCCGGCGAAGAATCCTGTCCGCCACGACTTCCGGCTGAAGAAGCCAGAGCTTGTAATCGGCCTTGGCCATCTTTGTATTCACGAATCCCAGGCGAACGTTCACGATCTTGACGCCGGTACCACGGAGGGCAATCGCGATGCTCTCGAGGTAGTGCGACATGGCGGCCTTCGACGCTCCATAGGCCGGCGATACTTTCCACCGAAGCACGTCTGCCATGCTCGACAGACCCACCAGGGTTCCCGACTTACGAGAAAGCAAATGGGGCAGCGAATGCTCTACCGTTCGCACCAATCCGATGAGGTTGGTCTCGAACGTAACGACGTCGTTCGCCATGCGGCTCGTATCGAACGGCGAGCCGATGCCGGCGCAATATATGACGAGACGCGTATCGCCTACTTCTAAAAGGCGCCCGAGAGCATCAGGGAACTCTGGTTTCCGAACATCCATGATTGTGTGGTGGTAGCTCGCATGCTCCACCGGCGAGGGGCTTCTGGAGAGTCCGCGCACCACCCAACTGCGTTCAAGCAACGCGCGGGTCAACGCCAGCCCGATCCCATCGGAGTTGCCAATAATCACCGCCTGGTCATTCATAGATTCTCAAGACTAGTTGAGTGCCGATCGTCCGCCTGCAGTGTTACGCAGCCCATTCGACATGGAATTTAGCCTTATGCCTGACTAACGGCTTGGAGTTCAGCCGCCGCGCTACAGCAGACCCGGATGCGAAGTGCGGTCGGGCTGCGGGCGCTCGTGTTAGCCGCGCTCTCTATCCCTCAATGAAATAGTCACTGTCGATTTTCTTCGTCTCGTAAGACGTGACAGGCGTCACGCCTACATTGTGATCGATCATAAGGTGGGACAGCTGATCTCCATCTATGAGTACGATCTTTGAATTTATTTTTGACACGTATTCTTCAGCATCTCGCGTGAAGTTGGAAGTCGTGATGAAAATTCCCTTATTGGCGCGATGTCCCTGAAGAGCGCCGGCAAATTTTTGGATCTCGGGGCGGCCAACCGAAGCTTGCCACCGTTTAGCTTGAATGTAAATCACGTCAAGGCCGAGACGGTCTTCATTGATAATGCCGTCGATTCCTTCGTCGCCGCTCTGGCCTACTGCTTTCCCAGCTTCCTTGCGGGAGCCTCCGTAGCCCATACTTACCAGCACATCAATCACAAGGCGCTCGAAAAAAGCCGGAGAGCAGTCTTTTACAGTTTTCAGTAACTCCGCAGAAAGGTCCTCGCGAAGTTTTTGATAGGCGCTCTCGAGAAGCTCTCCTGGTGTCTCGAGATTCTCGCGTTCGCCTACATGGCTTTCTTCTTTCGGTTCGTTGCGCTTGGTGCGGAATTCTATGAACTCTGGGTACTGCTCCAGGAACTTTACATTCAAGTGGGCTGGGTTCTGGGCGAGAACTTCGCGTCCTCGCCGGGTTATGTGGAAGTACCCACGACGCGGAGACTCAAGGAGAGCTGCCTTCGTCATGTATGTCCGAGCCCAAGCGACTCGATTATCAAAGGTTGGTTGTTGGCCACTCGGCAACAGCTCCTTTTTTTCAACTTCCGTTAGTCCGAATCGTCCCGATAAACCGTCGATGGCCTCCCGCAGGGAATGCTCTCCACCGTCCGCCGCGAAACGGAGCAACGGAAGCATGATCGATTGGTAGTCTGGTATGGCCATCCCTGCTCCTTCTCAAATGTGCGGCTAACAGTCTGCGGCTGAGCGGCGCACATTTCAACGGTCCGTTCCAGTCGCTTGTAAGACGAGGGCGTCAGGATACATTAGGAGTCATTTTGCTGCGACCGAGCCCCTTGGGCTAATCAGTCCGCGGTGTAGGCACTTCATTACAATTCGGGAAAAGGAAGTCAGCCTTCCCTTTCAACTTGGGTCTAGCCTTGCCAGTTCGCAATCGGCGCAACACAGCGCGCCGCTTGTCGGTTTCTTATTGTGTTAACTGGCCTATCTTAAAACTCGGATCATTCGTCTTGCGATTCATCGTCCGAACTGTTCAGCCAACCCTCCGCGGTCAACTTTTCAAGTTTGCGATAATAGTCGGCATTGGAATCCTTACTCGTTGGACCGTGTTTAATGAGATTGAACATGTGTGATGACAGCACCGAAGCCATTGCATGAACAGCATCGTGACGACTCAGTCCCTCCCTCATCAGCCGGGCGAGTGTTTTCCGTGCTGGAATGTCGTCACCCAATGCAATTTGGTTTTCAACAACGACGTGAAACATTGCATGCATTTGCAAACTAGGCATTTTGATGCGCTCATCTTTGATGAGTGACGCGACCTTTACATGATTATCGAAGCCGGTACGTCCCGCTCTTTTCAGGTTCTGCAGCTGCGTGTTGGGCGGCAACGGTCAGTCGCCACAGACGGCGCTTCAGATCGACGTCGGCTCATGCCCCGCTGACGGAATATGGCTTCCAATCATGATTCGGTGACCGTCAACTGTGCGCAGGCCGAACTCTCTCATACCCCAAGGTTCGTCCCGCAACGGTTTCACTATTTCGACGTTCTTCGAACGCGCACGCTTGTAGTAATTGTCGACGCCATCAACAACAAGGTATCCAAAGTAAGAATGATCTCCCAGTTCTGCCGGCGGGATCGCCTCCGTACACTCTCCAGCCATGATCCGACAGGAGTCCTTCACGAACATACGCCACCCAGGATCACCCATATCTCGCACCTCAAACCCGAGAGCGTTGCGATAAAAATCGGCCGACCTGGCGAGATTTGGAACCGCGATGACATACATTGTGTCTCTAATCATTGTGCGGTCGATCCTTCCAGTCGGCCAGTCGGTCTTTGTTCGCCGGACCTGCGACCAGCCGCATTATGCCGTGCCCCAGTATTCCCATAAGAACATAGGCGGCGGAAACGGCCAGCACAGTACTCACACTCCAGTTGTAGGCCCCCCATTCCGGGAAACGCGCCATGTACCAATAGTCCCGCGGTGGACCGATGACTGCTACAAAGATCGATGCCAGGCCGAGACCGCGGCCACCGAAGCGTCTGGCGATGCGCCACGTGATGAGGAAAACGAACGCACACAACGTGAAGTTAATCACCAGGAGTGCCAGGAAGTATGGCTGCCACGTAATCACTTGATGCCACCACCTCGCCTTCTCGCCAAGAGCGATGATACCCAAGCCAGCCAGACCGACGGCAAGACCTCCGGCCAGGGCGCCCATGAATCGCCGTGCCCCGGCGTGCGTGAGGACGGCGACCACGACTGTCAAAATCAAGTAGAGGCCGTTAAACAGATAAAGTTGTTGTGTGGTCATGCATCACTTTCGCATCAAATCAAATCTGCTCAATCGCGAGTTTCACGAGGTGAACGACCTTTTCAATATCAGCAGCCTTCGCGAATCGGACCTCAATCCACTGCGAATTTTTGGTTCGGTTTGGATGAACGCGCGAATCAGCCGGGTGTTCAAGGCCCTCGCGGTTGATAATGCTCTTGGTGAGACGGATGTCCAGTTCGCTGTCGTCGTGAAAATGGGCAAACTCCTTGCCGCGGTAAAAAAGGGACGAGAATCCATCATCCCGGCCCGGCCACGCGCGATCCTCAACTCCGAGCTTCTCGAGTCGTTGAATTAGCTGACTTCGTAAATGGGCCATTTTCGTCAGTTCTCTGAATGACGGCAAGCGATGCTTTGGTGCCGCCTAACGGTTTACCTCTGAGCCGTCGCGACTTCCAGCGGTCGGCTCCCGCGGCGAGTTGTTAGACCGTTCGTGCACTCTTGTCGCTAATGCCAACGCCGCCCGGAGCCCCTCTCTGGTTCTTCACTAGCAGGGCAGGGACTAGCAACAGAAAACCCTGGACGAGATCGCCGAGCGCGAAGTCGGGCCGGTGTAGCCTCAGATATACCAGCGGCGCGCTGAGGACAATGGTCAGGGCAGTGAAGCGGGCCAGGAACAAGCCCTCAGCTTTGCCTTGAATCATCCAGCGCAACGCGATGCCCGTCACCGCGCCCCGAACGATCATGGCAAGGCCGAGAAAAGTGACAGGCACTTCAATCCCCGGCGCCGTGGGGAGCTTCAGTCCAGCCATCATGCCTGCCGGATCGGCGATTGAGGCGATCCCCTCGACAACCTGAATCAGGCCGGTGAGGCCCAGGAGTGCCAGCAGAATCCCCCTCATGAGCCTCATGTCTACAACCTCCCTCGACGTAATTCGCTGAAGTGAAGACATCTTAGTCGGCATTTCGGCCAAATTCATCCGGAATTAGACAGGATGGAAACTCTGCATAACGAGATAACTGATTAGACTGCGGCGCGAAATCAGAGCTGGTCTGCGGGACTGCATACTCCGCGGGCTCCTTTATTCATCGGCTTGCAGCCTGCGGCGGCTTATGGGATTCTGAGCTGCCGCGGAAGTTCGAGACAACTGAAATGATGTTCGCAATCAAAGCTGAGGTTCGCGATCGACGGGCGAAGACATTCACGTTCAGTGCGCAGAAGACGATGTATGGAGGTAAGCGTATCTCCAAAGGTGATTCCATCTTCATCTTCGCAAGCGAGAACGAAGGTGGAACAGGTCTCATCGCCTGTGGCGTCGTCACAGCGGCCAAAGAGATTCCACGGAAATCCGGAATCACCCGGCAAACGCCGCGCGTCAGCGTTGCCATCAGGCGTACCGCTATCGCGAAGCGTTCCCTGGGACGGCGCGAACTCAAACCGTTTTCCGATTGGAATGACAGCCGTCCCGAGACCGAACTCAATTTCAAGTTCTATCGCCAGGCAACGAACAAGATCGCCGGCATTTCCGATGAAACGGCGGCATACCTCCGCGGATTCCTGTCGTGAAATTTTTGCCGGAAAACCACTCATTGTTTCGCCTATGCTTAGAAATTATTTCCATTCCACCATACAGGAGGCTCCTTGTCGGTACTTCGTGAACGGCCTTACACACAGTTCAACTTTCTTGTCGATCTGGGAGATGGCAACACCGAGGGCCCGCAGGCCGGGTTCCAGGAGGTCAGCGGCATCAGCACAGAAGTTTCCGTAGCCGAGTATCGCAATGGGAATTCCAAAGAGAACTCGGTGATTAAAATCACTGGGCTCAACAAGTGTTCGGATGTCTCCTTGAAGCGCGGTGTGATCGGTTCGCTGAATCTCTATCAGTGGTTGAATCAAATTCGCAATGGGGACCAGGCGGCACTGCGTACAGTAACGATACAGCTGCAAAATGAAGATCACACTTCCGTCGTTTTGGAGTGGAAGCTCCTCCGGGCGCGCATCGTCAAAATATCGGCCGGTCCACTCAATGGGAAGGGCACCGATGTGGCGATGGAGGAAATTGTCCTTGCCTATGAGCGCCTGGAAATGGAGTAGGAGCGGTTGCGATCGTCGAATCCGGAAATTCAAAAACCTTACGGGAGTTCCAATTTTCTGGTGGATCTCGGCATCGGAGATCCGCATGGATATGGCGCCGGCTTCTGCGAAGTCATCATTCCGGAGTTTCGCCTGGATTTACTGAAAAAGCCGGCAGCATCCAGGAGGCAAAGCATCGATCGCGATGGTGCTAGAGGAACCTCGCGATATCTGATTCTTCGCCGTGGAGTAACCGGAACGCTGGACCTGTATTCCTGGTGGGACAAGGCGCGTAAGGGTAAGGCTCCCAGAGAACGAACGGTGACGGTTTCTCTTCTGGCTCAGGATTTTGCGACTGTAATCTTCACCTGGTACTTCCACCACGCGCGTCCCGTCAGCCTGTCGTATTCGCCCCTGAATGCATTGCAGGGTGGGGTACTCATCGAAACCATCGAGCTTGAATTCAAGACCGTGGAAATGCGATGAATCCCCCACCGTAGGAGCGGTCCGTGACTAGTGGTAGACTCCGCAGTGAATCTCATGACCAAAGGAAATCAAATTCTCCTGGCCGCGGCGGCCCTGGGCCTGGCAACACTTGTCGCGGCACAACAAGCGCGTCAGCCCAATGCAACGGCATTGAAGAGTGCCGCGCAAAGCAAAGAGTGGCTGACTTACGGTGGAAGCTATGCGGAAACGCGATTCAGCCCGCTGAAGGAAATCGATGCGTCCAATGTGAATCGTCTGGGACTCGCATGGACGTATGTCCTCGGATCCGGCGGCGGCAATCAGGAAGCCACGCCGCTGTTTTCCAATGGCATTCTCTACGGCATTACGAACTACAGCATCGCCTTCGCGCTCGAGGCGAAAACCGGCAGGGAAGTCTGGCGTTTTGATCCGCAAGTTGAACGCACCTTCACTACCGGACCGGCAAATGGCGGTGTGTGCTGCGGCATTCTGAATCGCGGTCTCGCGTTGTACGAAGGCAAGGTCATTGTTCCTGTTATCGATCGAAGGCTGATTGCGCTCGACGCGGCAACGGGAAAACCCGTGTGGACCACACGCATTCTGCCGGCGGATGCAACAGGTTACTCGCTCACGATGGCGCCGCGTGTCGTGAAGGAGAAAGTCATCGTCGGCCTCGCGGGCTCCGAGTTCACACCGCATCGCGGATTTTTTGCCGCGTTTGATGTCAACACGGGCAGGGAAGTCTGGCGCTTCTACACGGTCCCCGGAGATCCGTCGAAGCCCTTCGAAAATCCCGCTCTCGAAAAGGCGGCGAAGACATGGTCGGGCGACTGGTGGAAGTACGGCGGTGGCGGTTCCGTGTGGGACAGCCTGTCCTTCGATCCCGATGCCAACCTTATATATGTCGGTACAGGAAACGGCGCGCCATGGCCGGGAGCGCTGCGGAAGTCCAGGGGCATGGACAATCTTTATGTGTGTTCCATTCTCGCAGTGAATCCGGACAACGGAAACCTTGCGTGGTACTACCAGGCGGTCCCCGGCGACTCATGGGACTTCGACAGCGTGCAACAGTTGATTCTCGCGGATATCCAGATCGAAGGACGCTCGCGCAAAGTGGTGATGCAGGCAAATAAGGCCGGATTCTTCTATGTGCTCGATCGCATCACCGGCGAGTTCATTTCGGCCACGCCGTTCTCTACCGTGAACTGGGCCAGCGGCCATGATCCGAAGACAGGACGGCCGATGATTCCACCGGAAGCGTATTACTCGACGGATTCGGCCGTGACGATTGCGCCGTCCGCAGCCGGAGCTTCGAATTGGGCGCCGAAGGCCTACAGTCCGCTGACAGGACTGGTGTACATGCCGGTATCCGGATTCAGCAGCCGAACCTACACCGCCGTTGCCTTTGAACTCGATCCTTCACGCGCACAACAAGTGAATGGAACGCCGCGCGGCGGCGCGATTCCGCCGGGAACTCCCGATCCTTCAGTTCCGCCTTTTATTGGTCCGCCGCAGTCGCTGCGTGGTGGATTCCTTGTCGCATTCGATCCTGTCACGCGAAAGGAGCGATGGAGAAATCCGGGAGGCGGCGGATCCGGCGGAGGCGCACTGGCAACAGCGGGCAATCTGGTGTTTCAGGTTGTCCCGGATGGAAGGTTGGTCGCGTACACCGCCGCAGACGGAAAGAAACTTTTGGAAATCCCAACGCGGCAAGGCGGCATGGGACCGCCGATCACCTATGCGTTCGACGGCAAGCAGTACATCTCATTCATGGGCGGCACCGGACAAGGCGGACGCGGAGCTGCACCGGCATCACCTCCGCGGATGTACACGTTCGTGTTGGATGGCAAAGAACCGATGCCGTAAATTTCCGTTTTTACCTTTGGCGCGGCGGGCGCGGACCACAGAACACCAGGAGGAGCGCCGGAGGGAGCGGCGGAGGCGACGAGAACTGTACTTGAGGTTTTGTATCCTGACTATATGCTACCGAGACAGAATCGGTTGTGCATGAGGCGTCCATACGACCAAAGTAAATGACTTTCCATTGTCCATTTGCTGTGAATTCCGTCCTTTGGTAATCGTCCGTCGTAAATAGAGCAACCTTTGGAAAATCTCGTGCGAGAAGGCCATTGGCTTCCGTGAGAGCATCATTTATGGCTTGTACCCCGCCGGCCCTTGTCTCTTCGACAATCCGGGTCAATACTTTCTGGACAGCAACCAGGTCGCTTAGTGACTTTGTTTCCGGGTACAGGTTTGGCGGGTACATTCTGGCGAAGAAAACCGCAGCATAAAATGTCACCACGTGTTCCTTTTCCGCTGTTTGAATTCGAATGGTGGATTCCGCGGCGTCAGAAATGTGGTCATCGAAATCTAATACGTAGCTCTGTGAGTTTTCGTTACTTACCTACAATCCTCAGCGTGTTGCGGCGAAGACACCGATGAGCAGAAATATCGACAGGACAAGGCCCAGCACGAATACGTCCTAATCTGTGATATTTTGACCGGCAAATACTCTGTCTCGGGAGGACCATTCATGGGCCGAATGCGGGTCCCTGTATTTCTGTTCGCCCTGGCTTTCATCGTCTTTGGCGTACTTCTCGTCGCGCAGACACAGGCTCCGAATCCCGACTCGCTTTATAAGCTTGGACCGGACTCTCTCGCACAGGATGGGGTGCCGAAAGGAGAGTTACGTGGGCCTTTTACACTGCCGTCCAGCGCATATCCTGGAACGCAACACACATATTGGGTGTATGTCCCCGCGCAATACGATCCCAAAACGCAAGCCAGTCTCATGATCTTCAACGACGGACAGGCGTTCATGGCTCCGGCCGGCAATATTCGTGCGCACAATGTTCTCGACAATCTGATTTACCGCCATGAGATTCCGGTGATGATCGGCGTTTTCATCAACCCAGGCCGCCTGCCCGACCAGCCGGAGCCGACTCCACAAAACTGGGGCGACCGCGATACCAACCGTCCGACGGAATATAATTCCCTCGATGACCTCTATGCACGCGTGATCGTCGATGAACTCCTTCCGGTTCTCTACAAGGACTACAACATTTCAAAAGATCCCGAACAGCATGGGATCGGCGGCGCAAGTTCCGGCGCTATCGCGGCGTTCACAGTGGCGTGGGAAAGGCCGACACAGTTCAGAAAAGTGCTGAGCATCGTGGGGAGCTTCACCAATATCCGCGGAGGACACCAGTACGCGGATATCGTTTCGAAGAGCGAGAAGAAGCCCATTCGAATTTTTATGCAGGATGGACGCAACGACAATCGCGCCCTCAACGCGAATGGCAATTACGACGAAACGCGCGACTGGTTTTATCAGAATGTTCGTCTGATGGAAGCGCTCACGAAGAAGGGTTACGAGGTCAACTACGCCTGGGGTATGAATCAGCATGGCCAGGCGATGGGCGGCGCGATCCTGCCGGAGATGATGCGGTGGTTATGGAGAGACCAGGCGGTCTCCACGGATCCCCACAACGAGCTGGAGAGAGCCCTGCGCAAACCCGTTGCGAGGAATTGAACTATGGTGGTGCGACGATCGAGATGGCTGATTGCTCCCGTGCTGATGCTGACGTGCGCGATCTGGAGCCAATCGCAGGATTCCAACAATTTCGATACCGCCGTCGCACCTGTCATCCGCCAAACTTGTTCCCAGTGTCACAACGAAACCAACGCATCGGGAGGACTCAATCTAAAGTCACTGGATCGCAGGGAATCCATTGCCGCTCACAGAACCGAATGGGAAACGGTGCTCCGTAAGCTCAAGGCGGGCGAGATGCCTCCACCGCCCATGGCGAAGCCGGCAGGACTTGCAGCCATGACCAGCGCCATCGAGCGTGAACTCGATCGCCTGGATCAGAACACAAAGCCCGATCCCGGACGTATCACGGCGAGGCGACTGAATCGAACAGAATATCGCAATACTATTCGGGATTTGCTCGGAGTCGACTTTCAGGCCACGCAGGAATTTCCAACGGACGACTCGGGTGAGGGATTTGACAATATCGCGGACATCCTGACGATTTCACCGGTCCTTGCCGAGAAATATCTTGCCGCTGCCGAACGCATTTCCGCGCGCGCACTTGGACTGGTGCGGTTACCGAAATCGATCAGCGTCTCGTATTCGACCGACGGAGGCGTGCTCACGGGGCTGAATGGAAAGGTTCGGCGTGTCAGCGCCAGTGTCATCGAAACGGATCATCGCGTGGACTACGATGGAAACTACATTATTCGCGCCGGTCTTGCGGGGCAGCGCGGTGATGAAGGTTTGCCCGTGATGATGGGATTCTGGATGGATGGCACTCTTTTGTATAAGGAAGAGGTTGCGACAACACCGCCCAAGACCGTCTATTTCAATCCCTATGAGGTGAAGGAGTTCAAAGTTTCCCTGACCGAAGGGCGGCACGTGTTTCGCCTTGGCTTTATTAATGACGACATCGGTCCGGCGATGCCTCGAGATAAAATGTATGACTCCAAGGCAAACAAGTTTCCACAGTATATCGAATTCCTCGGACCTGAAAGTCCGACACCGGAAGCGGCGAGCCGAAAGGCAATCTTGATCTGCGATCCCAAAACCGGAAATGCATGCGTGGAGAAGATCGTATCCGCGCTCGCTCGCAAGGCGTATCGCCGTCCGGTAAAGCGTGCTGAAGTCACGGCCCTCGTCAAACTTGTCGATCGAACACGCGCAGACGGTCTCGGCGCCGAACAGGGAATTCAAACGGCACTGACGGCGATGCTCGTTTCGCCCGAATTTCTGTTTCGGATCGAGCGCGATGTTGAACCGAAGAACCCTGCAGCCTCTCATCGTGTAACGGATGCCGAACTCGCGTCCCGCCTCAGTTACTTCCTGTGGAGTTCGATGCCCGACGAACAACTCCTCGATTTGGCCGAAAAAAACAGGCTCCATGAGCCCGGCATTTTAGATGCCCAGATTACACGAATGCTTGCCGATCCTCGTTCCGCTGCCCTCTCCGAAAACTTCGCCGGACAGTGGCTCGAAACGCGGAATCTCGATTCGGTCAAGCCCGACCCTAAAAGTTTCCCCGAGTGGGACAGCGATTTGAAGGACGCGATGCGCACGGAAACCCGGATGTTCTTCGATTCGATTCTTCACGAGAACCGGCCGATTTCGGAGTTGCTCACCGCGCGCTACACATTCTTAAACGAACGCCTCGCCCGCTTCTATGGAATTGACGGTGTGAAGGGTATGGATTTTCGGCGTGTCGAACTGGCGGCTCCGGAACGCGGCGGAATCCTCGGACAGGCCAGCGTTCTCACAGTCACGAGTTACCCAACGCGAACGTCGGTCGTTTTGCGTGGCCGTTACATCCTCGAAAATATTCTGGGCTCGCCGCCACCACCGCCGCCCGCGAATGTTCCGCCGCTCGATGAAGATGTTGCCGGTGTTGTTCAATCTCTTCGACAGCAAATGGAACAGCATCGAGCGAATCCCACCTGCGCGGTGTGCCATTCCAAAATGGATCCACTGGGTTTCGCTCTCGAGAATTACAATGCAATCGGAAAATGGCGGGCCATGGATGGGAAGTTCGCGATCGATACCGTGGGGACGTTGCCGGACGGAACCCGATTCAATGGTCCGGCCGAGATGAAAGCAGCGCTCGGGATGCGGATGCCCCAATTTGCTGAAGCGCTGACTCAGAAAATGATGGTTTATGCATTAGGCCGCGGTCTGGAATCCTATGATCGAAGAAGTTTCAATTCGATCATGCACAATTTGGAAGGCAAGGGTTATACACTGCAAACATTGATTCTCGAAATCGTACATAGTCTGCCATTTCAGTCCAGACGGGGAGAAGCATGATCATCACGAAAAAAGCCCTGCCTCGCAGGACTTTCCTCCGCGGTGTCGGTGTCGCCGTCGGTCTTCCATTCATGGAAGCCATGATTCCCGCGATGGCGCAGTCCCAAACGTCCACACAAAGCGGAAAACCGCCCGTCCGTCTGATGTTCTTGTATGTGCCAAACGGCATCGACATGGAAAACTGGAATCCCTCGTACAGCGGCACTCTCGGCGAGCTTCCAAGAATCCTGAAACCCCTCGAGCCGTTTCGCGACGACATGCTGATGGTCAGCAACCTGACGCACAATTGGGCGAGAGTTCTGCTGGATGGTCCTGGCGATCATGGCCGCTGTTCCGCAAACTACCTTACCGGTGGCCATGTGGTGAAGAGCGACAAGAGCATCTACGTGGATGCGCCGATGTCGATGGACCAGATGATTGCCAGTCAGATCGGCAGTGAAACACGGTTGCCTTCGCTCGAAATCGGCATGGAAGATCCGCGTCAATCCGGCAATTGCGATTCCGGTTATTCCTGCGCCTACACGAACAATCTCGCGTGGAAGAGTCCGACTCAACCAATGCCTCCGATTCTCGATCCGCGTTTGCTCTTTGAACGCTTGTTCGGAACCACCTCCGATCTAAGTCCCGCGGAACTCGAGCAACAGCGCCGAATTCGCACCAGCGTTCTGGACTTTGTCAAAGAGTCGGCAAATGCGCTGGCCAGAGAACTGGGATCGACCGATCGGCGCAAACTGGACGAATATCTCACCGCCATTCGCTCGATTGAAGTCCAGATCGAGAAGGCAGCGAAGGACCCCACGCCGGTCCAGCCCGGCATGCCCAAGCCTCCCGGCACGCCCTCAGATTTTGAAGAGCACTTCAAGTTGCTCACCGACATGGTGACTGTTGCTCTCCAGGCGGACCTTACGCGTGTCGTGACATTCCTTGTTACTCGCGAGGGGACGTCACGGCCTTATCGCGAAATCGGTATTTCTGATGGACACCATCCGCTGACGCACCACGGCGGGAAACGGGATCTGCTCGCGAAGGTAACGCAGATCAACGAGTATCACGTCACCAACTTCGCCTCGTGGGTCGCGCGACTTTCGACTCTCAAGGAAGGTAATGGCCGGTTGCTCGACAACTTGATGCTGGTCTACGGCGCTGGTCTCAATGATGGCAACCGGCACCTGCACGACGACTTGCCGACCGTGATCATCGGCCGCGGCGGCGGCACACTGAAGCCCGGAAGGCGCATCGTGTACCGCAAGGAAACGCCATTCTCGAATCTTCATCTGAGCCTGATGGATCGCATGGGCGTGCATGCGGAAAATCTGGGCGACTCCTCAGGCCGTCTCGCCGGACTGGACGAAGTGTAGATGTTACAGTCCCGAGGAGCCACACTCGCCCCAGGATTTCTCTTCGACTGCGACATGGGCCGCAATCTGGATTCGGCCCTGGCTTTGAGCATGCTTTACGGACTTGGCCGCGGCCGGCTCATTGCTGTCGGCATCAGTAATTCCGATCTCGATGCGGCGAAATTCTGCGATGTCATCGGCCGGTACTACGGAAGCGGCGGCGGTTTGCCGCTCGGTCTTGCCGAAGACGGCCCGAAACTTGAAAATGCAACGATGCTCCGGGCTCCGCTGGCTTTGCTCAATGGGGAGGGACAGCCAGTGTACAAGTCGAATATCCGTACGACTATTGATACAGGAGATCCGCCAGTCATCTTCCGCAACGCCCTGCTCACGCAACAGGACACGCAGGCGATTGTCGTTCTCGCGGGACCGGCGACGAACCTGGCTCGAATGGTCTCGTGGAGCAGCGGGAAAACCGTCCTCTCGCAAAAGGTGCGGTCATTCGTGATGGCGGCGGGCAGTTTTGCCGGCGCGCAATCGGATCCCCGGATTCGGGCAGATGTTGCATCATCACGGAAGTTGCTCGCGGAATGGCCAACACCCATAGTCGCAATCGGAGTGGAAGCGGGCAGCGCGGTTCCTTATCCCGTGGATAGCATGGAAACGGATTTCGGCCCGGATTCGAATCATCCTCTTGTTGCAGCGTACCGGGCCTCACGTGATAGCGAAGCGAAAACCGCTGCCACATCCGGCATTCCGTCGCAGGCCGTGCTTGCCGCCCTCTACGCAGCGAACCCAGGCGCAGAGTATTTTAGGCTATCCCCGCCGGGCACGATCGAAGTTGCCGACGATGGCCGTACGGCTTTCAAAGAGTCTGCCACAGGGAATCATCGTTATTTGATTCTGGATCCCGCTCAGAAAGATGCGATCATGCAGGCCTTCGTAGCCATGGCGACGGTGAAGCCTGCAGCTCGCACCACGCCGGGACGAAACTGAGAACATACGAGTTCAAAGCCCAGCCTGGAAATAGAGGGCCGCACTATCCTGCAAACGGTCGAACTGCTCGATGAGTGATGAGGTAAGATTACGCCCATGTTGCTTCGACCCCTGGCGGGATTCGTGCTTGCAGGAATGCTTGCGCAGTCGCCTGCGGCACCACCGGCGCAGGAGCCGGAATCTCCTACTGATCAGGAACCTCGAGTCAAGATTCAGATCGACGTCGTGGCCACAGTACCGGATGACGAGCATTGGATCGAGCTGCAATCGAGGAGCTTTGTTGCTGCCGGTACAGCCAGTGAAGGCGATATCCGGCGAATCACCGCAGACCTCGAACTTCTGCGCGAAACATTTGCGCAGCTCACCTCCCGGGTAAAGGGGGTGTCGTCTGTTCCGGCAACTTTGATTGTTTTCCGGGATGCATCATCGTTCGGCTGGTACAAACCGAATGAAGTGCAGTCCTCCAGCTCCAGGGGCTATGTCCGGGAGTCAGCGGACAAGCTCTACATTGTCATGCCTGAGGCCGGCTCGATTCCGAGAGAAATTTACCGCGATTACGTGAAGTTTCTCATTCCCGAATCCATGGCGCCCGTGCCGCTTTGGTTTCGAGAGGGACTGGCCGACTACTTCAGCACAATGAAGGTGAATCGTTTCTATTTAGGCGACAAGCGCTGGATCCGGCTTGGAGCAGAAATTGACGAATACCAGCGATTGCTGGATAAGAAAGCCCGGCTGCTCCCGTTCGAAGACCTGTTCAAAGTCACCGAAGAATCGCCCGACTACACGAATGCGGACCGAAGAAAACTCTTTCTGGCAGAGTCCTGGGGAGTCATCCATTATTTGATGTCGCGTCCTGGCGGACTCGTTGCCATGCAGCGCGCATTCAACCTTATGGGTGATGGCCAAAGTGTTCAGAATGCGCTCCAGCAGTCTCTGGGCAGAAACCCGAGTTTCTTTGAAGCGGATTTCAAACGCTACATTCAGGATTCGCAGAAAGAAGGCCAATGGTCGGGATCCATTCAGCTTCTGACCAAATCTGCCAATCAGGTGGCTAAAGGGGAATGCGGCGGGATCATGCTGCCGTTTATGAATGTGCGGCGAATACCGCAGTGTTACTGGGAGGGCAACGAACCTGCAGAGGGAGTTTCGCTGATCCCTTATTCGTTCGACAAAACATGGTCGGAAATTTCTCCGCTCAAGGCACGCACACTTGCCGAAGGAGATGCCTGGTTCTATCGCGGCGACCTGATGCTGCACATCGGACGATTCGGAGAGGCCGAGGCTTACCTGCAGCGTGCTGAGCTGCAACTTCCTGCTTCGTCCCGTATCCGCGCAGCGGAGGGAATGCTGCAGTGGCAACAAAAGCACTTCACCGAGGCAGAAGCTTCTTTGACACGCGCACTGGAGCTGGATCCCAAAAATTATCTGGCACTGTACTACAGAGCGGTGTTCCTTCAGGTCCGGGGATTCCAGATCGATACCGATCTTTCGTACGAAGACCTGGAGGAAATCCACACTAGTTTGTTGAAAGCGGTCTCGCTCGCTCCTCACTTTGCAACGGCCGCGGACTTCCTCGGCGGAATCAACCTGCTCCGCCACACCTCTATGGCGGAGTCGCGAAAGGTGTTGACCGATGCAATCAGTCGATACCCAGGACGAAGCGCCTCCTGGATTCTTTTGGCCAACGTTGTTGCACGAAGCGGAGACCCTGGTGGTGCGCGATGGCTCATGACGCGATTGTTGTCCGCCGGTGCGCCCGACGCCGGTTCGCGACAATCGGCAATGGCATTGTTAGAAGGCCTGGCGCCCGGTGCGGCCCGCGCACTGATAACGGCACCCGCCACTTCGGCGGCCTCTCAGGGCGGAACAGTGAGCGTGTCCCGATCGGGTTCTTCCGGCATCCGAAAGCCCAACAAGACTGAAGGCGAAAAACTAAGCGGCCTGCTGATGAACATCGAATGCCGCAATGGTCTGACGTTGACGGTAAAGTCCGGCGGAAAGACCGTGAAACTTCACACAAACTCGGCATTCAGCGTGGACTTCATTGTTCGAGATCGAGACGACCGCGCCATATCCTCCGATCCCGTTGTGTGTGGTCCGACCACCGAAGAGGGAATCGATGTCTCAATCGCCTACCGTCCTGCCAGTTCCGGCAATTTTATCGGAGAACCACTTGTGGTCGAGATTCGCGCCGGACGGTGAGCCGGCAGATACTGCAGTCGCGGTCTATGACCTGACGTTTCGATACACGTGATACGGGGGAACAAAATGAGAATTGAAAATTGATTGATGATTATTGATTAGTGCGCTTGGTAGATGAACAATCCACGGTCAACCTTGCGAGCGCAAGCAACTTCTCGGGAGTTCGTAGTGTGAACTGAGTCAAATCCGACTTGTTGTGCAAGTCCCGATCTACCAAGCGCATTAATCAATAATCATCAATCTATTTTCAATTCTCATTTTGTTCCCCCGTATTTACTTGCGG
>JBGPBY010000100.1:0-17618 GCA_041481485.1 Terriglobia bacterium | reverse complement strand
CTTTGTAGATTTGCTGACTCGCGTCTATGCACTCGACGCTCAAACCGGAAAGCTCTTATGGAAAACTAAAGCGGGCGATCATCCCCGTGCCAAGAGCACGGGATCTCCGGCGGTTTACGACGGACGGATCTATGTGCCGATGTCCGCGATGGAAACCACAACCGGCGCCGTCAATACCTACGAATGTTGCAGCTTTCGCGGACATCTTGTCGCACTCGATGCCAATACCGGAGAGAAGCTGTGGCGAACGTTCGTCATCAGCGAAGAACCGATGCCTCGCGGCAAGAATGCGCAGGGCGTGACCTTGTATGGACCGGCCGGAGGATCCATTTGGAACTCCCCCACGATCGATCCAAAGAGGAAGCGCGTGTATGTCGGAACCGGAAATGGCTACACCTCTCCTGCGGCCGTGGGTACGGATTCCGTGATCGCCTTCGACATGGACAACGGAAAAATCGTATGGCAGCACCAGGAGGTAAAAGGAGACGCCTTCATTAACAATTGCGGAGCACGGGGCAATCCCGGAGACAACTGCCCGGAAACGCTCGGTCCGGACTACGACTTCGGCGGCTCGTCGCTGATTCTCCACACGCTGCCAAATGGAAAAGACATCCTCGTTGCCGGAACAAAAGGCGGCCTCTCCATTGCTTTCGATCTGGACAAGAATGGCGAAGTCCTCTGGAAGACCACACTCTTTGAGCGTGCCCCAGGCGCCGCAGGTCTGATTGTGTTTGGCGGAACCTCCGACGGCACTACGGTCTATTACCCGCTCAATCAGGCTGGCGCGATGGTCGCCGCAGTCAATCTAGCGGACGGTTCACGCAAATGGACGTCTTCGGCAATTACCGGCGAGCGCAATGGCATCGCCGCGGCAACCAGCGGACTTCCCGGAGTCGTATTTGCCGGAGCACAGGGAGGGATTCTGCGTGCGCTGTCGAGCATAGACGGCCATGTGCTGTGGGAATACAACACCGCCGTGGAGTTTCAAACGAAGAATGGAATCGCCGCCAGAGGCGGTTCCATGGGGCAGCCTGGTCCCACCATCGTTGGAGGAATGGTGTTCGCGGCATCGGGATATGTGGGCGGCGGCACCTCGACGGCGGGCAACGTCATGCTCGCGTTCGGACTGGAATAGAGACCGGGATGCGCAGATGAATTTCGCCGGCCAAATCCAGCACACGATTCGATGAACATCGATTTAATCCAGGTAGACATCTTAAAGGTTGTACTGTCAGTCCTTTTGGGCGGTGTTATTGGAACCGAACGGGAATATCGAACCAAAAACGCCGGGTTCCGCACTCTCATTCTGGTCACTCTCGGCTCCACGATGTTTACGATTGTTTCCATTCATCTGGGGACGTCCACTCCCGATCGCATTGCAGCAAACATCATTACTGGAATTGGTTTTCTCGGCGCCGGTGTGATCTACAGAAGCGAAAAGAGAATCAACGGCATTACGACCGCGGCAATCATCTGGTCAGCCGCGGCTGTGGGAATGGGAGTCGGCTCGGGTGAGTACATTCTTTCTATTTTGGGGACCGTCGTCATCATGCTCGTGCTGGTCGGCCTCAACGGCCTCGAAGAAATCATTGATGAAAGCAATCAGAACCGGACGTACCGGATTGTCTGCGAATTCCAAGACAAAACTCTATTCCACTACGAAGAGGTCTTTCGGAACTGCAACCTGAAGATTCATCGTGGCGCTCAGAGCAGAGACGGTTCGAATATCATCGGCACGTGGGAATTGCGTGGATCCCTGAGCAACCATGAACGACTGACCGACCTGTTACTTCACGACAAGGATATCCGTTCATTTGATTTTTAATGCGGCTAAGGAATCTGTCGGTGAACCACGTAGTGGCCGAAGATCTTCCCGAGAACCGCTCCGAGCGCCACTTCTGAAACATAGTGGGACTCCAGCGATATCCGGGAAAAGCCCACCACACTCGCGAGACCGTAGGAGAGAACTTTCTGCCAGCGGCCAGGATAACGTTCGGCATAAACGGTCGCTACGGAAAATGCGGCAATCGTATGGCCGGACGGGAAGCTCCCGGTGCCTGCAATGTACGACTTTGGCTTCTTCTTGAACCACGTATCTGTAAAATTGCCGCCGGACGGAATATCCGCAGGGTTGTTGCGCCGGGTAATGTCTTTCATAACAGACGTCAGTATTTCCGAATTCAGCACCGCTTGTCCGGCAAGCAGAAATGTCCGCTGGGCATACGTGTCCCGGCGGACCAGACCAATTCCATAGAGTCCAAGAGGAATATAGATCGTGCTCAAGCCGGTATTCTTACTGCTGAACACCTTATTGAATCCAGCAAAGTATTCCGTTCTCTTTTTCTGTGCGTAGCGCGCGCTATATCTGTCCAGTGCCACGAGCCCCGCAGTGGCTCCAATGATGACTGCGGTATGTTTCAAATGTTTTCCCCTGGCGGAAAACGGGAACAACCAGGTTTTCTTCTGTTCCGCGGCAAGATCCGGAATCAGATCGCGCCAACCCTCCAAATCGAATCCCTTGTCATGAGCGGAAATCTTCTCCGGAGAATCCGGGGGAACGGTGACCGGTGCCGCACCCTCTATTGATGGGTCAGAGGATTCTTCCGGCAACAGTTCCTGTGCGTTGCAGACCTGCAGCAAAGCTGCAATCACTGAAAGCAAACCGGCCGATGTGCGAATCCACCGAACGCTTCGATGAATCTGCCTTGCGAAACCGCCACCGGTGGATTTGAACTTCACAGCTCCTCCTCAATTCCAAACTGCCAGCAGTTTGCATTCTCCGACCTGAAAATCCGTAATTAAAAGTGTGAGACAAAAAAGGTGTATGCTGAAAATACACTGCGATGCTGAGATTCGACGTTCCGAAAACGATTTCCAAACGCGATCGCCGGCTGGCATGGCTGGTTGCACTGTCGGCCGACGCGATTCAATTTGTCGCTTTGCCGCTCTTCTCCGCGGGCGGAGCCTCTCCCTTCGATTCGGCGACGGATATCGCAGCCGCTGTTATTCTCTGCAAACTTGTGGGTTGGCATTGGGCATTCCTGCCTGCGGTTTTGGCAGAACTGATTCCAGGGCTCAATCTTTTTCCAACCTGGACAGCAGCGCTTCTGTTTGTTTTGCGTCATCGACGAAACGAAATCGAAGTTGAGATCATCCAGCACGACCCGCCGGGATCACCCCGATCACTGAATCCTTGAGGGCCCAGGTTGTCCTGGGCGACCCGGAGAAGGACTTCTCTCTTTTGTTTCCGACGCCCTGATCCTATAATCCGCCGAAACTCTCATGACCACACTCGACCGCCTGAACCAGTGGCGAGAAAGCGGCGCGATCACTGGAGCACAATACGTTCAGATTCGAACACTGGTCCGCAAGGATCGGTTTTCGGTATTTCTCGAGTTGAACGTACTCCTTTATCTGGGCGTGCTTGCCCTTGCCGGCGGGATTGCCGCTACGATTCAGAAGTACTTTTCGAATCTCAGTGACGTTGCCGTACTGACGTCGCTGACAATCCTTTTCGCAGGCACTCTCTATTACTGCTTCAAACGTGCCTCTCCGTTTTCCAGCGGTCAGGTCGAATCCCCAATTGTGACCCTGGACTACGTCCTCTATTTCTCATGTCTTGTGATGTCGACCGAACTGGCGTACATCGAGTATCGATTTGCGTTCCTCAAAGACCGCGAAGACTTCTATTTTCTGTTCACCGCTGTTGTTTTCTTCGTGCTTGCGTATCGCTTCGATAACCGATTTGTTCTTTCCCTGGCCCTGTCTTCTCTGGCTGCAGGGTTCGGACTACGGCTGACTCGATTTCAAATGGTGTCCGAAAATTCTCTGCGAATTGCCGGGATAGCCTACAGCATTCTGATTTCAACAATCGGACTGTGGCTGAGCCGCCTGGAACTGAAGAAGCATTTCCTGCAGTCCTATCTGCATATTGCCTGCAACGTATTGCTGATCTCGCTATTGAGCGGTGTCGTGGATCGCACATGGTGGCCCCGCTATCTTGCCGGTCTGCTGGTGGCCGCAGTCTCAGCGATCTACTTCGGAGTCCGTTTCAGCCGTCTTGCGTTTGTCGCATACGGAGTTCTGTACGGTTACATTGGTCTCAGCATCAAGGTGCTTGAAGATTCCCACGATGTAGTTGCTGCCTTGCTTTTCGTCGTGATAACGGGTTCCGCCGTAATCATCGGCCTGGTCGTTCTCGCGCGCCGGATTGGAAGAAACGAATGAGAGTCTATGGAACCAGGGATGAGTCCAACATTTATCTGGAACGTCAGATTCGCGAGTGGACTCAATCGGGATTGTTAGACCCCTTACAGGGCGCAAACCTCCTCAGCGAAGTTCGAGTCGACTTTAGACGCACCAACATCTACCTTCGCGTGGTGTTGTTCATTTTCAGTTTTCTGATCTCGGCAGCAGCGGTCGCTCTGGTAGCGGCATCCTCTCATCTCGACGACCAGACTGCCGGAATCCTGTGCGTCATGTCCGGGATCGCCACATTCTTCGTGGCCGAAGTATTGGTAAGGGAATTTCATTTTTATCGCTTCGGCGTGGAAGAGGGATTTGCCGTCCTCTCGGCGATTTTCATTCCTTTCGGTATAGGAATAGCAGCCGGTCTGACGTTTTTTGGCCATTCATCGAATACTCCCATGGTGTTCGGGATTATTGCGGGGATACTCGTATCCCTTGCCCTGTACTTGAGATTCGGATACCTATACCTGGCTGCGTTCGTGCTGGTGGGTCTCGGCCTGTGGGCATTTCAAATTGCAGCGACGGAAGCCGGAAAGATTGCTCTCGCGGCAACTTTGCTTCTTGCTGCAGCAATTATTGCCAGGATCCTGCGGAAAAACTGTGGCAGGGATTACCTTGCCGAGGAATTCGGCGCGATCGAGACTTTGGCGTTTACTGGCGCATACCTGATTCTGAACCTTCATCTTCGGATTGGCCACGAAGGTTATTCCACGTTGATAAAACAGCAGCTTTCTGCTGCGTTCTACTGGTTCACCTACGCGGCCGTCTGGATTCTTCCCGTACTCGGATTCGTAGTGTCGTTGCGCGAGAAACATCGACTGATGATTCTTGCCAGCCTCGGAATGGCACTGGCAACGCTGAGTACCAACAAACCGTACCTGGGCCATGAACGTCAGACATGGGATCTGATTTTCTTCGGACTCTTCCTGATCGCAGTGGCCATCGCGATCAAGCGTTGGCTGACGTCTGGACCAGGTGGATACCGCTATGGCTATACCGCGTCGCGTCTACTGTATGGAGACAAACAAATACTGACCGCTCTGGGAACAGCCGCCGCAGCGCTGCACGGCACCAACGTTGTATCTCCGTCACACGCCGCCTCACCGAATTCATTGCATACCGGAGGCGGCAGTTCGGGCGGTGCTGGAGCAAGCGGCGAGTTCTGAACAAAATCGAGCAGGAAAAATGGAATTTCTTGATCTGTCGCGCCTCCGGCGCTCTGGTTAGTCTTGAAATTCTTTCCCCCCGGCTTACGCCGGGGGCTATGGGAAACTGCCGCCGCTCCGCGGCTCAAAACTAAACCTGACGGGCGGCGGCGGTTCCCAGCCGCGTTAGCGGCGGCAGTCTTATAGCCACGGGCGTAAGCCCGTGGTGGGCGTCCGGTCCAAATTCCGTAAGTGCCGGAGGCACGACACATCCAGCGAATCGTCTCTCAGCTCGCTATATGGCTATAATCTATGCAGAGCGGCCGATGAGCAAAGACCTTAAAGAGCGGACATTCACGACGATTTCCGGCGTGCCTGTCGACGAAATCTACACCAGCCCTGTTCCGGACCCCGGAAAACCCGGAGAGTCCCCATACACGCGGGGAATCTATCCCACGATGTATCGGGAACGGTTGTGGACGATGCGACAGTTCAGCGGCTTCGGCACTCCTGAAGATACGAATCGCCGGTATCGCTTTCTGCTCAGCCAGGGTCAAACCGGGCTTTCCGTCGCATTCCACCTTCCGACCCTGATGGGATACGATTCCGACCATCCCATGTCCGAAGGTGAGGTCGGCAAGTGCGGAGTCGCCATCGACTCACTGGCCGACATGGAAACGCTCTTTGAGGGTTTGCCGCTCGACCGGATCAGCACGTCGATGACCACCAACGCGCCCGCGACGATCCTGTGGTCGATGTACCTTGCCGTGGCCGAAAAACAAGGGATTCCGTGGACCGAACTGCGCGGCACCATCCAAAACGACATCCTCAAGGAATACATCGCCGAAAAGACTTTCATATTTCCGCCAAGGCCATCGATGAAGCTGGTGGTCGACACATTCGAATTCGGAACAAAGTTCGTTCCGCAATGGAACACAATTTCGGTAAGTGGATACCATATTCGCGAGGCGGGATCGACCGCACTGCAGGAACTCGCATTCACGCTTTATGACGGAATTGAGTATGTCGAATGGGCTCTCCGTGCAGGTTTGAAAATCGACGACTTTGCCCCTCGCCTGTCGTTCTTCTTTAACGCTCACAGCGACTTCTTTGAAGAAATCGCCAAGTATCGGGCCGCGCGAAAAATCTGGTACAAAGTCATGACCGAGCGGTTTGGCGCCAGGGATCCCCGCTCCTCCGTGCTGAGATTCCACACCCAAACGGCAGGATGCGCATTGACGGCTCAGCAGCCCAACAACAACATTGTTCGGGTGGCGCTCCAGGCACTCTCGGCTGTGCTCGGAGGCACACAGTCGCTGCACACCAATGCCCTTGACGAGTCTCTTGCGCTGCCCACCGAACACGCCGCGCGAATTGCCCTGCGGACGCAGCAGATCATTGCGCACGAAACCGGAGTGACGAAAACCGTGGATCCATTTGGCGGATCCTACTTTCTTGAAACTCTGACAAACGACATGGAAAAGGGATGCTGGGAATATTTTGAACGTCTCGATGCCATGGGCGGAATGGTCGCTGCCATCGAGCAAGGCTTTCCGCAGCGTGAGATTCAGGATGCCTCCTACACATATCAAATGGCGGTCGAACGCAAAGAGAAGATTATTGTGGGCGTTAACGATTACGTCAGCCACGACGAGCAGATTCCTGTGTTGCAGATCGACGAAACAGTGGCCGAACACCAAACCGCCAAACTCAAGCAGCTTCGCGAACGCCGCGATAATGGCCGTGTGCGGGATACCCTTGAGGCCCTGACTTCCGCGGCCTCTGCCGGCGACAAGAATATGATGCCCTTTGTCCTGGACTGTGTGCGATCCTACGCGACGCTGGGTGAAATCTGCGATGCACTGCGCGCTGTTTACGGCGTGTACGAGGAATCCATAATCTGATGCCGGAACGAATTCGAGTGCTTGTCGCCAAACCGGGACTGGATGGCCACGATCGCGGAGCCAAAATTATCGCCCGCGCATTTCGCGATGCGGGCTTTGAGGTTATCTATACGGGACTGCGGCAGACTCCTGAACAGGTTGTCAGCGCTGCGCTTCAGGAAGATGTGAACGTCATCGGTCTCTCCGTTCTCTCCGGCGCGCACATGACGCTTTGCCCGCGGATCCTCGAACTGATGAAAAAGGAAAAGCTCGATGATGTGCTCGTGGTCGTGGGCGGGATTATTCCCGATCCCGATATTCCCAAACTCAAGGAGCTTGGTGTGAGCGAGGTATTCCAGCCTGGCGCGTCCACCGAAGACATCATCGCCTATATTCGGAAACACGTACGGTCGAATGGTCAAAACTGAATTCCACAACGGCGTGGCTCACGTCATCCTGGATCGTCCGGAAGTCCACAACGCATTCAATGAAGAAGTCATTCACAAACTGACTGCTAAGTTCAAGGAGATCGGTGCACAGCAGGCGGTACGTGCAATTGTTCTTCGCGGCACTGGAAAATCATTCAGCTCCGGCGCCGATCTGAACTGGACAAAGCGGGTTGCCCGTTTCACAGCGGAAGAGAATTTGCGCGACGCCCAGGCCGCCATCGAAATGTTTCTTTCCGTTGTCCGCTGTCCGAAACCTGTGATCGCCCGGATTCATGGAGCGGCCCTTGGCGGAGGCTCCGGACTTGTCGCTGCCTGCGACATCGGAGTTGCGGTCGAATCGGCTCAATTCGGATTTACGGAAGTGAAATGGGGAATCGTGCCCGCACTCATCAGCCCTTTTGTCGTCGCGCGAATTGGTGCGGCCAACGCACGAGAGTATTTTCTGACTGGTGAGAAATTCGGTGCGGAAACGGCTCAGAGAATTGGCCTCGTCCAGCACATCGTTCCTGATGAATCGGCGATGGATGCGATGATCGAGTCGAAAATCCGGGAGATTATGTCCGCATCTCCGGAAGCGATCGCGGCAACTAAAGCTTTGATTCTGACCGTTTCCGGGCATCCCGTGGAATCGATGTCGGAAATCACAGCTATGGCAAGTGTCTGTTCCCGGGCCAGCGCGGACGCGCAGGCCGGCATCCGGGCTTTCCTGTCACGGGGAACGCCTCCCTGGGCCAGCTGATGAGCCAATATCCGCAACCAGAGCCCGCACCGCACATCAGCGAAACGCGATTCCGCGCGCGCTATGCGGAAACCGACAAGATGGGAGTCATCTATTACGCGAACTATCTGGTATGGATGGAGATGGGGAGAACGGATTACTGCAGGAGCGTGGGTTTCGATTATCGGGAGATGGAGGTCGAAGGAGCACATATGGCCGTCGCCGAAGCGACTTGCCGGTATATCTTGCCGGCGCGCTACGACGACAGCATTCTCGTCCGCACGTGGGTGGAGCGGTTGAACCGCAGATTGATCACATTTGTGTATTCGATCGTGAATGAAAATACGAAAGCGATTCTTGCCGAAGGCAAGACTGTCCATGTTGCGATGAGCCTCGAAGGGAAATCGATGTCGATTTCGGAGCGGTATATGGAACTGTTGAGGGGGGTGCAGCATTGAATGAATGCGATTGGAGAATCGGGGAATCGCATTCATTCAAGAAACGTCACCCATGAATCGAATAGTCGAGTGCGTACCCAACTTCAGCGAAGGCCGGCGCAGGGATATCGTCGATGCAATCGAGCGTGCAGCACAAAGCACGCCGGACGTCTATGTGCTCGACCGGCACGTGGATCCGGACTACAACCGATGCGTGCTGACCATTGTGGGAACACCAGAACGAATCGCCGATGGAGTCTTTGCTGCCATCGCCGCGGCGACGCAGCAGATCGATTTACGCAGCCAGAATGGAGAGCATCCCCGGTTGGGCGCCTCCGACGTCGTTCCTTTCGTTCCCATCGAAGGAGTAACGATGGCGGAGTGTGTCGAGATCGCGCGTAAAACCGGCCAACGCATCGCCGAAGAACTGCACATCCCGGTCTTCCTGTACGAAGCCGCAGCGACACGCCATGACCGATCGAGGCTCGAACAGATTCGCACGCTGGAGCACGAAGTCCGAGGCCTCCCGGATTTTGGACCTCCCCACCTGCACCCCACCGCGGGCGCTATCGTCGTGGGCGCGCGAAAGCCATTGATCGCATACAACGTGGATCTTGAGACTGCGGATGTTCGGATTGCGAAACAAATTGCACGGCAAATTCGCACATCCAGCGGCGGACTTCCCGCTTTGAAAGCGATTGGCGTGTTTC
Organism: Terriglobia bacterium; assembly: GCA_041481485.1. Lineage (GTDB taxonomy): Bacteria > Acidobacteriota > Terriglobia > 20CM-2-55-15 > 20CM-2-55-15 > JBGPBY01. The sequence goes on along the minus strand of JBGPBY010000100.1, from coordinate 8,028 downwards.
TCGAGTCGCGCGGTCACGCCCAGGTTTCGATGAACCTTACCGATTATGAACAGACTTCTTTACTCGAGGCCTATGCTGCGGTGAGCCGGCATGCGGAAGCTTGCGGAACCCGCGCATCCACCAGCGAACTCATCGGGTTAGCTCCGCGCGCGGCATTTGGTTCATCCATCGAGTTCACCGTAAAAACGATCCGATTGGAACCTTTCTCACCTTCAATGGTGTTGGAGACGCGCCTTGCCGATATAATTCCAAAATGAGCCGGCAAATTCCGAATTCAAAGCGGACATCCTCATCCGGACTTTTTGCGCGTCTGCGGCAGTTCTCTCATACGTTCCTGTTCAAAGTGCTTGTGTCCGTGATCGCGATGGGTTTAATCGGCCTCTCTTCGTTTGTTCTTTATTTCTATGTTCAGGATTCCCGGACCATCGACCGCTTTCTCAGTGGTGAGATCTTCCAGCACACCGCCCGTGTCTATGCCCGGCCATACCACATTTATTCCGGACAGCGATTGCGACCGGATGCCGTTATAGCGCGATTGCAGCGCGCCGGATACGAGCCGAATGGAGCAAAATCCGCAGATAACGGTTTTTACGACATGTCGGGAAACAAACTCACCATTCGGCCGTCATCAGGAGAAACCACAAGACTGGATTTTGACAAGACCGGGCTCGCTGCCATTGTGAAGTCCAAGTCGGGTGAAGTTTCCGATGCTTATCTTCCGGAAGAATTGGTTACCAATCTCTTCAGTAGTCAAAGCCGCGAAAAGCGCCGAATTGTCGAGTTCAACGAATTGCCGCCCGTGCTGGTAAATGCGCTGATTGCGCAGGAAGACCGCCGGTTCTACAGCCATTTTGGAGTTGACCCCATCCGCCTTGTCGGTGCTCTCGTCGCCAGTGTTCGCGATTCGCATCGAATAGGCGGCACGAGCACGCTCACGCAGCAACTCACCAAAAACTTTTTCCTCACTGCGGATCGGCGGCTGTCCCGAAAGGTTCACGAAGTGTTCATGGCGGTACTGCTGGAACGCCGCGTCAGCAAACAGCAGATTCTCACCATGTATGCGAACGACATCAATCTTGGACAGCGCGGTTCGTTCAATATTCGCGGCTTCAGCGAGGGCGCAGCTACCTTCTTTGGCAAGGATCTTACCGCGCTGACTCTGCCGGAGGCCGCAACCCTTGTGGGTATCATCCCGGCTCCTAATGGGGCGTTCTCTCCGACGAAACATCCTGAAAAAGCGAAAGAACGGCGAAACCTGGTGATCTCCGCTATGGCGGACATGGGGACCATCACAAAGGAAGAAGCGGCAAAAGCAAAGGCCACCAACTTCAGTATCCTTCCGGCAAAAATCGACTCGGCCGAAGCCCCATATCTTGTCGATTACATCCGCGAACAATTGCTTCACGATTTTTCGGATGACTCCCTGGTTAATGACAACCTGAATGTCTACGCGACCATCGATCCGGAACTGCAGGCCGCCGCTGTCGAGGCGGTCAGCAAGGGACTGAAGAGTGTCGAAGAACAGCTGGCGCCGCGATACAAAGGGAAAAAGGACGCAGACAAGCTGCCGCATCCTCAGGCCGCATTGATTGCCATGGAACGCAGCACCGGCGGCATCCTCGCGATGGTGGGCGGCAGCGATTACGGCGCCAGCCAGTACAATCGAATTACACAGGCGTTTCGTCAGCCCGGATCCATCTTTAAGCCTCTCGTCTATGCGGCTGCCTTCGAAGCTGCGCAGGAAGAGCATCGAAAACGAACGGAAGAGGGAGAAGAACATACGGCGGAGCCCTCCCCGGCCGATTCGGATGCCCAAGCGGCCGAAAAGTCAGAAAAGCCGATCGTCACCGCGGTGACCATGCTGCCGAACCACCCTGTGACGTTCACGTATGACGGCACGCACACCTATGAACCCGGGAATTTCCATGACGAGTATGAAAAATGGGGAGATCCGGTTTCGGCACGCGTTGCCCTGGAACACTCGCTGAATGTACCGACGGTTGAAGTCGCGGAAATGATCGGGTACGACCGCGTGGCCAAACTCGCGGCGCGCGCAGGACTGAATGGAAAGATCAAACCCTACCCCTCCATCGCACTGGGTGCGTTTGAAGTCACTCCCCTTGAGATTGCACGTGCGTGGACGATGTTCGCAAACGAAGGAGTCCGGCTGGAGCCGCATGCGTTGTTGCGCGTCACTGGAGGCGGAAAAACCGAGAAGACGTACAAGTATCCAGAAACACCGGTTCTCACGCCTCAGGTCGCATACCTGATGACCCACCTGCTCGAAGGCGTCATTAACGAAGGAACCGCTGCCGGTGTGCGCGCCCGCGGATTCACGTTGCCAGCCGCCGGCAAAACCGGAACCTCACGCGACGGTTGGTTTGCCGGATACACGAAAGACTTTCTCGTCATTGCATGGGTCGGATTCGACAATAACGACGACCTCAACCTGGAAGGCGCAAAGTCTGCTCTCCCGATCTGGACCGATTTCATGATCAAAGCGGCGCAGCTTTATCCTCCAGCGGACCCTGAGGCCATGGGATTCACTCCGCCGGAGGGAATCGAGTTTGTGAAGATCGATCCCCTCAGTCATCTGCCGGCCGTTTCGGCTTGTCCGGAAACCTATTCGGAAGCGTTTATTACAGGCACTGTTCCGTCAATGACGTGTCCGCTTCACGGAAATCCTGTGAGCCGTACGGTACGGAGTCTGGGACAGACGATCGGGAAATTCTTTGGCAGACTCTTCAAGCCAAAACGAGAAACTCCCGAACAGCCTTCCACTTCTTCTCGCTGATCCCGGGTACGGCCAACAGTTCTTCAATCCGCTTGAATCCGCCCTTCTTCTCCCGGAAATCCACAATTCGTTTTGCAAGCGCATGGCCAATTCCCGGCAGCCGTTCGAGCTGCTCCGCAGTGGCCGTATTGAGATTGAGCACCAATAAAAAAATCGCCAGAGATTTCATCGCCTTTGCCCATAATTCGAAGTGACAAATTCCAGGGCCTGAGTTCGGTCGCGAAGCCTGCCTTCCAGCTGTTCGTCCTCCACACGGCCAAGGATCTCTTTGAATATAGGGCCGGGAGTAAAGCCGCGTGCAATTAGATCTTCGCCGGTAACCAGAGGAATCGGCTGAATATCGTCCGGAGTCCAGCTCCGGAACTTTTGAAGCGCGAAATTGTAATCGTCGAGATCTCGATGCGATGCGATGTCGCAGATACGCATCAATTCCAGGTGGTCTTCAAACTCCGGGAGCCGAAAAATCTTCTTCAATGCGCCAACAGGCAGCGCCATTAACGCATGCATCCGTGACCGTTCCCGAACCAGACTTACAACGTGTTGAATCTCGGCGTTGGAAAACTTCAGCCGTTGAACGATTCTTTCCACAACATCCGAAGGAATTTCGTGCAACAGGACCGCCATCGCAAACGAGGACGACTCGCCGGCTTTCAACTGCGATAGACAATCCATCAAATGATCCGACCATTCTACCTCGGGAAGAATTTCCCGAAGCAGCCCGGAAGCATGCAGCAACTGAACTCCGTGCCGCGCCTGACCTTCGATTAGCGTCCGGACAATTTCTCCCTGAATCCGCTCCATGCTGACCTGATGAATCTGAGGCGCCATGGAGCACACCGCCTTCCAGGTCTCCGGCTCAATGGCATACCCGAGGCGTGCGCCGAATCGGACGGCGCGGAGTATCCGCAGCTTGTCTTCCTGGAATCGCCGGGAGGGGTCTCCAATCGCCCGTACAACTTTGTTGGCAATATCCTCCTGGCCATGCACGAAATCGAGAATTCTCTTTTCAATGGGATCGTAGAGAAGTCCATTGATCGTGAAATCACGCCGCAAAACGTCGGTCTTCACATCGGTGAAGACAACGCCCGTTGGACGGCGCCCATCGACGTAGGCTTCGTCGGATCGGAAAGTGGCGACTTCAAAATCATGGTTTTGGTGGATCACGAGCACGACACCGAACTTGGCGCCAATCGCCGCGGTGCGTGGAAACAGTTTCATGATCTGTTCCGGATGCGCGCTGGTGGCGATGTCGTAATCCGCGGGCTCGATTCCCATCACCATATCGCGCACACATCCGCCCACCAGGTAGGCTTCGTGGCTGGCGTTGCGGAGCAGCTGGACGATCTCTATCGCCGAATCCGGCTTCATGAAGCTTATGATACCTTTTCCGCGGAGGTTTTATGCCGTTCAGGGGAGTGGACTTTTACCGCATCGATGACCTGCTCAGTGACGAAGAGATACTGGTGCGCGGCACGGTACGCCGCTTTGTCGAAGAGAAAGTCATGCCGATCATTGACAGGCATTTTGAAGATTCCACGTTCCCTGTTGAACTCATTCCGCAGATGGCGGAAATGGGTCTCCTGGGTGGCAATCTTCCCGAGGAATTCGGCTGCGCCAACATGAATAATGTCGCCTATGGCCTCGTGATGCAGGAACTGGAACGCGGCGACAGCGGCCTGCGCAGCTTCGTCAGCGTGCAGGGCGCACTGGTAATGTATCCGATCTTTGCCTTCGGGACGGATGCGCAGAGGAATAAATGGCTGCCTCTGCTGGCACGTGGCGAAAAGATCGGCTGCTTTGGCCTCACCGAGCCCGATCACGGTTCCGACCCTGGCGGAATGGAAACGCGGGCACGACGAACTCCAGGTGGCTTTGTATTGAATGGGACAAAGCGCTGGATCACGAACGGTACCATTGCGGATATCGCGATTGTCTGGGCACAGCTGGACGGCGAAGTCCGGGGCTTCATTGTCGAGACCAATCTTGCCGGATTTCAGGCGCCGGAAATAAAAAACAAGCTGTCTCTGAGAGCCTCAGTAACATCGGACCTGAATCTGGATGATGTCGAGATTCCCGAGGATTGTCTGCTGCCGAAGACCGGAGGCTTGAAATCGCCACTGATGTGCCTGAATCAGGCGAGATACGGTATTGGCTGGGGTGCGCTGGGGGCCGCAATGACCTGTTACGAGTGGGCCGTCGATTATACGAAGAGCCGAACGCAATTCGGAAAACCCATAGCATCGTTCCAGCTCGTTCAGGAAAAACTGGCGTACATGCTGACGGAAATCACAAAGGGTCAGCTTCTGGCCTGGCGGCTCGGAAAACTAAAGGACGAAAATAAACTCCACTTTACCCAGACATCCATGGCGAAACGAAACAACGTGAAGATCGCGCTGGATATTGCCCGCCTCGCGCGGGACCTGATGGGGGCGAACGGCATCACGCTGGAATATCCGGTATTCCGTCATATGTGCAATCTGGAATCGGTTTATACCTATGAAGGAACCGATCATATCCATACGTTGATTCTGGGAGAGCACATTACGGGATTACCCGCATACAGTTAGCGGATGATGCGATATTGCGCCTTGTGGTCAAACACCTTCTGGTAGATCGTCTTTTGAATTACCGGCAGGTTGATCGCAACATCATAAGTGACCAGAATCTTCAGGCTCTGGCCGGCTCCCATGATGTTGACCTGGTCGGGATGCAAATCGATCTTGAGATCCCTGGCGCGAATCAGCACCAAGGAGCGGACCTCTTTGTTGGGCCGGTGGTCATCGCCGCAGACAACGACAACATATTGGAGATAGTCATCGAGCTTCTTATCGGCATTGCCGGCCCGAATATAGTCATAGCAAAGGCTCGAGTAAACCAGGGCCAGAATGATCCAGAGAACGAAGACAGAAAATCGAGTTGTGGTATTCCCGGCTTTTTCGCTCATTCCACCTTCTGCAACTGCCGTGGGAGACTACGTCTTGACTCGGTAGTCGTCCTTGGCGCAAACCCAGTACATGCCGCCGGGCATGCCTGCCGTTTTAATTACGCGGGTTGCAATCATGGGCGTCGAGCACTGGGGGCAAGGTTTACCCTGCTGGATAGAGTCCTTGTCCTTACCCAAGCTCGCGCGCGCTGTTTTGCTGAGTTTCCCTCCGGATGCCATTGACTGTTACCTCCGTTCGAATTCGATCGACTCTCTATGATACAGAATCTGATTCCGCATCTTCATCAATCAAATTCGCATACTGCTCAGGAGTATCAATATCCCGGAGCACACCCGCATCATTCACATCAACTTCTAACACACGGTCACGAATTCGCCTCACAACGGAGTTCAATCCCAGTTCAGGAGGCAGATTCAGAACCTCGGTGAATAATTCTGAGGCGAGGACAATCGGATGTCCACGCCGGCCTTTATAGGCAGGCAAAATGATCCGGCCGGCAGCCAACCGTGAGCAAAGAGACCTGATAGTGGCAGGTTCAACCAGGGGATGATCGACCAGGAAAATCAAAGCTCCGTCGACGGCGCCCGGCAAGGCGCGCAAACCCGCCTGAACCGAAGTGCTCATTCCCAGTTCATATTCGGCATTGTAGGTGATAGTAGACTTCGGGAACTCCGCTGCAATGACGTGATAGTGATGGCCGGCAACAACGACAACATCCGGTATTCCGGCAGAACGAATTGACGACAGGATACGCTCGAGGAACGTCACCCCCCGATAATCCAACAGCGCTTTGGGTGTGCCCATCCGTTCAGACTTGCCGCCAGACAATACAACCGCCGCAATTCGCTTTCCGGTCATCCTGATCAGTGGCTGAGCGCGTAAAGAATGATGTTCAATGCGTGACGATAGGCATAGCCCGTAAAAGCCAGAGGATACTCCGGATTATCGGCGGACTCGTAGGCATCTCCGAGATCCGTGTTGTGATTGATAACGGCCATCATATGTCCCTTCTTATCAAACATGCCTTTGCACTCACCGGTGAACCCATCCTGCTCATACGTGACTCGAGTCCAGAGATAAGCCAGGCTGGGAACCTGCATCACCTTATCGACATCCAGGTACGTATGAAACATCGGATGCGACGGGGGAATGTCTTCGATCCGGAAATCCGGAGAAATTTTTTTCATCTGCAGTTCCAGGCTCGCCCACTCGGACGTGCCCCAAAAATCGTCGAGAAACCAGAATCCGCCGCGCTGTAAATACTCCCGCATCGTGGCTGCATCCTCGTCTGAAAGGACCATCTGGCCAACCTCACTGGAATACACAAACGGATACTCGAACAATGCAGGATCTTTTATGGCCACGACGCGGCCCTGATCCGCAATATCCAGGTCCGTGAGCCGCCTGAGCCCCTCAATTAATTGGCGGTCCCCTTTGGGGTAGTCTGTGTACCAGTTCTTGTAATAACCGGGAATCCGTCCATTGTAGATCAAGCGCGTAAACACGAACTGGCTGGTCGATTTCGGCGGCTGTACGATTCTCTTTGCATCGGAAAAATCTCCAAGGTAACCCTGTTCGTTTTGCGAATACAGTATGCCCGCGCCGGTGATGACGACCGCAAATACAGTGGCTGCGAATCGTCTCGCACGCATTCCTACGTCTCCTGGCGGCCGAAGTGGGGAAACTCAAACATTTGTTGGTATCATAACGATTCGGACATCACGGCGACAATGACCAATACCACCATCCGGCGCGCGACCGGCGCAGACTTTCCGACGTTGCTCGATATCGACGCCACCAGTTTTCCGGATGGTCTCGCATACGATGCGGAAGAGCTCTTCTATTTCATGAATCAACCCGGAGCTGAGACCTGGTTACTGGAGAGCGAAGGGCGCATCGCTGCATTCATGATCGTGGATGTCGACCGCAGAAGCCGATGGATTACTCTCGTGACACTAGACGTGCTACAGGATTACCGGCGATTGGGTTTTGGCTCGATCCTGATGAGGAAGTCCGAAGAAATCGCTCTGGAAAATAATGCGAGAAATTTCCGCCTTCAGGTCGACGTCACCAATGCAGGAGCGATCCGCTTTTATGAGAAGCACCAATTCCAGGCATCGCGAAAATTGCCACACTACTATTCCAACGGAAATGACGCGTTCCTGATGATCAAGCGGCTTGGGCAGGGAGAGGGGGCATAGGACTAGCCGACAGCGGACCGCATGGCGAGACACGTTCTCAGCCGCGTTAGCGGCGGCAGGTCCCTTAGCCACCGGCGTCAGCCGGTGG
>JBGPBY010000099.1:0-17671 GCA_041481485.1 Terriglobia bacterium | reverse complement strand
TCGATTTCGGCCTGGCCAAATTACGGCCATCTCAAGTTGTCTCCAGTCTCACGGCAACACCAACGAAAATGGACCCGACAGCTGAGGGAACAATCCTCGGCAGTCTGCATTACATGGCGCCCGAGCAGCTTGAAGCGGCCGAGACGGACTCGCGTACGGATATTTTTGCGTTCGGCGTCCTCCTTTACGAAATGCTGACAGGCCTCAAGGCCTTCGATGGCAAAAGCGCCGTCAGCGTGATGAGCGCGATCCTGAAAGACACGCCTCAACCAGTGTCTCAACTCCTGCCCATTTCTCCGCCCGCGGTGGATCGCTTGATTGCCCGATGCATGGAAAAACATCCGGACGATCGATGGCAATCCGCGGGTGATCTCTGTCATGAGTTGAAATGGCTCACCAGTAGCGCCGTTCAGACCGCCACTAGCAACGTCAGCGAATCGAGATCTCTCGGGACGGGCGGGAGGCGGCGGATACCGGTCAGAGCGGCAGCAGTCATTGCCCTCGCCGCCGCCATCGCTGCAAGTCTTGCAGTATGGACACTGAAGCCTGCGAACAATGCAACCCATAGCCTTACAGTCCGCACGGCAATACCGATACCGCCCGGGTATTTTCTGGGCAACTGGGCAATCTCACCCGCCGCACTATCGCCTGACGGCACCCTCCTTGCCTATGTGGCCAGCCGAGGTGGTGGCACGCAGCAACTGTACGTTCGGGCTCTGGACAGCCTGGATGTGAAACCAATCGCCGGCACAGATGGGGCGACTGGCCCATTTTTCTCTCCCAGTGGAGAATGGATTGGATTTTTCGCCGGAAGCAAACTGAAAAAAGTTCCCACGACCGGCGGCGCATCGCAATCCCTGTGCGACACCGCCGGAAGCATGGGTGGAACCTGGGGCTCGGATGACACCATCTATTACGCGCCCTACAGCACCTCCGGCATCTGGAAGACCCGCGCATCCGGGGGGATGTGCGAGGAGCTGACCAAACTGGACCGAAGCAAGGGAGAAGTCAGCCACCGCGCTCCCCAGGCTTTGCCCGGAGGCAAGGCAATCCTGTTCACGGTTTGGAACGGGCCAGGTTCAGACGAAAGACATCTTCACGTTCAGACGCTGGGAACGCCCGAACACCATGAACTGATACATGGAGCCAGCTCTGGCCGCTATGTCTCATCAGGCCACATTCTCTATTCAAGAGATGGCGCACTGTGGGCCGTGCCATTTGATCTCGCCAATTTGAAGTTAAATGGTTTATCCGCTGCGTTGGCGGAACGCGCGGTTGATGCCGAATCGGCGTCCTTCACCGTGTCGGATTCCGGGACACTCGCGTATGTGCCAGGCAGCCCGCGACGAAATGAACGACGGTTAGTCTGGGTAGACAACAAGGGGAACGTCACTCCAGAGCCAGGGCCTCCAAAGGCCTTCCTCGAACCGGCGATTTCTCCGAATGGCCTTTACGCCGCTGTCACCATCGAGGGCCCCATCGAGAGCATCTGGATTCTGGAATTTTCCAGGCATACGCTGACCTCGTTTACATCAACGTCTTTGGGAAGCAGTCAGGCTCCGGTCTGGACCCGAGACGGAAAACGTTTGGCCTACAGGGGCACTCGAAAGGGTTTCCGGAACGTTTTCTGGGCGAGCGTGGATGGTGGTAATGCCGAAGAGCGGCTAACGACGGGCGACAACAATCAAACCCCTGGCTTTTTTTCCCTAAATGATCAGCAGCTGGCATTCAACGACACCGATCTCGCTACCGGCGGTGATATCTGGGTAATGCCTCTTAATGCGGAGCGCAAGCGAAGTGAGTTCCGAATAACTCCTTCCTTTGACAGCGGTCCAAACATTTCACCGAACGGCCGGTGGCTGGCGTATTCGTCCGCCGAATCCGACAAGGAGGAAATCTACGTACTCCCATTCCCCGGTCCTGGCGGAAAGAACTACAAGATTTCAGTGGACGGCGGAACCGAACCTGTCTGGTCCCGAAAAGGCGAGGAGTTGTTCTACCGAATTGACGGCAGGATGATGGCTGTCGACATGTCCAACTTCCCGGACAAGGTAGGATCGCCACGATTTCTCTTCGCAGGACCGTACGAGGGCTCCGACACGGGGCGCCCCGGCTATGACGTGTCCGCCGATGGAAAGTTCCTGATGGTTCAACCCGTGGAGCCGGGGCAACCCCCCACTCAAATCAATCTGGTGCTCCACTGGTTTGAAGAGCTCAAGCGTATCGCACCAGGGAAATAGGCTTCGCGCTACAGTCGCTTACGCCAAAAATTTCGCAATCGCTTCGACAGCTTCGGGCGACTCCAACTGCTTGAACGGACTATCCTCGGAACGAAAGAGCTATTTATGGATTGAACCGTACTTTTCATACCGATTCCGTCGGCGGCGGCTTCAGAATCGAGACACCGACGCGAATACACGTGCCAGGTGACGGTTCTGGACGGCACCGCTCAGAAAATCGCGTTCTGGCAGGCGCCCGTCGTCATCGTTCCTTAGCCTTAAAGGTTTGTCGACACCGCGCCCATATGGCTGAGGATGCTGACTCAAACTGCGGCGGCGCGCACCATACTGATCGTCGACGGTCAACGCACGCTCTCAGAAATCGCCGACAAAATCGCCGATTATACCTGGCGCACCTCGTTTGAACGGACTATCCTCTGACACGCCAGCGTATTTCGCATAAGCAGCAATAACGAATTTATTCGATTAAATCTTTGGATGTTTCGTTGTGCGGATCGATTATGATTTGTGGGCTCGGGTCGGGAATCATCATCGTCCTTAAATCAAAGTGAACAAAATGCCGAAGTACCAGTTTTCAATTGAACACATTGGAGAACGAAGATATGCGAATGGTTTATAGAGTTCTTCTGATCTGCGTTGCCGTGACGGCGTCGGTTTCCGTCGCGCTCACGCAACAGCGTGGAACACCGGCAGCGCGGGGCGCTGCTCCGGCAGCGGCTCCTGCGGCCGCTGGAAACGCCGCCGATTGGCGAACCTTCGGCGGAGACAATAGTCGAACGAATGCGAATATGGCCGCGACCAAGATTACCGCGGCGAATGTGGGATCGATGGTCCGCAAGCAGGTGATGATTTCAGCACCCATCGATGCGGGCCTTATTTATCTGCGCGGCGCGCAGGTGAATGGCGCAGCCCACGATGTGTTTTTCGGAACGACGAACCTGGGCCGCACAGTAGCTATCGACGCAAACGAAGGCAAAGTGCTCTGGGAGTTTGCCCCCACGGGCTTCGATGAGGCGACTGCCATGGTTCCCCAGCGGGGAGACCCGGACGGCAACCCTTTCAACGGCGCAAAGCAAATCACGAATTCGTCACCGGTCGCCGATGCGAACCGGCAGTTCATTTACGCGGCATCTTCCGATGGAAAAGTGAACAAGATTTCGATCGCGGACGGAAAAGGTGTCTGGAGCACCGCCGTCACGAAACTGCCGAAGATCGAGAAGATGGATTCGCCCCTGTCGTTCGTCAACGGTAAGGTGATCGTTCCCACGGCCGGATACGTTGGCGACATGGGTCCCTATCAGGGCCATGTTGTGGTGATCAATTCCTCAACCGGTGCGATTGAACATGTGTGGAACTCGCTCTGCAGTGATCGCCTGGAGTTGCTGGATCCCCGGACGTGCCCGCAGAAGCAGTCCGCAATCTGGGGACGTGCCGGCATCGTGGTCGATCCGGCGACCGGCAATTTGCTGTTCGCAACCGGAAACGGCAACTACGACGGCAAGACCGCCTGGGGCGATTCGCTGATCATGCTGGACGGGAGCGCCACCAAGATGCTCGGCAACTGGACGACGACGAACAACGCGGAGTTGAATCGTCTTGACCAGGATATGGGTTCGACGTCGCCCGTGCTTCTCGGTGACGGCTATATTGCGCAGGGTGGAAAGGATGGCACGATCCGATTGGTGACGATGGATCTCATTAAAGGTACGGAGGCCCATCAAGGCGGCGAACTTCAAGTAGTCGAGGTTCCCAACAAGGCCCAGCTTCTTTCCCAATCAGCGACGGCAAAAATTAACGGGACCACGTACCTGTATACGTCGGTCCCGGGCGGCCGCGGAGGAAGCGGCGGTGTGACTGCATGGAAGTTCGGCGCCGATCACAAGCTCACGGAAGCCTGGAAGAGCACCACTGGCGGCAACACTCCGTTCGTTGCCGGCGGACTGGTGTACATCTACGATCCGGCGGCGGCCGGCGGTCATGTGCGCGTGTTCGATGCAGTCACGGGATCAGTGGTTGCTACGCTGGACGCCGGTGGCGGGCACTGGAATAGCCTCATTGTCGCCGACAATCGCATCGCTCTTCCGGAAGGCGCCATCAGCGGCTTTGGAGGAGGAGGCGGTGGCGGACGCGGCGGCGGCGGCGGATTTGGTGGACGTGGTGCTCCGGGGGCGGGGGCTCCCGGAGCTGCTCCAGCGCCGGCTCCTGCCCCAGCCCCGGCTCCAGCTCCTGCTGCGCCTGCAGCGATCCCGCAGGGTATCGTCAATATCTGGCGGTTGCCGTAAATGTCATCAACAGGTCAGGCTGACAAGCCTGACCTGTTGATCCGGACCAGTCTGTTTAAGCCCGGTGACGCTGACGAATGTCGCACCGGATCCGTTGTCTCACATACATTTTTATCCGCAAAAGAACAATGTGGCAGGACACACAATCAGGGCCGCTGTTGCTTTGAGTAGTCGATGAAGTTGAGCTCCTGGCATTTGCCGGGATTGAACGGAGCGTCGGCAACCAGAAGCGAATCCGACCCTGTGTATTTACCCTTCAGATACACGGGATCCTCAGCAGAATAACTTCGCGTCAACGACATCTTCGCCGGATCCAGCGTGAAACGCTCGACAACATGCAGCTTGTCGCTGTTGTGAACCGGAGTACTCAGGTAGCCCGGCAAAAATCCAACTGTGTCGATCACCAACGTGTCGCTTTCCCAACGCCCGACCGAATGCCCCGCGCGACTCGGCTTGATCGCGGCCGGGTGTTCCTTCAGGTTCATGTAGACAAGGAAATACAAGGGTTGCCAGGAAAAGAGCCGTCTTGCTCATGGTCACCTCCACGGGGTTTGGAGAGCCTCTTGCACTGACTTACTGCCGCAGCGCAAACGAGAACAGCGCCGTGCCTGCCGCCACGGCAACATATTGCCGTCCATTGACGGAGTAACTCATCGGCCCGCTGTTCACCTGGCCTCCAAGCGGCAGCTTCCACAGCAGCTGTCCGCTGCGGCCGTCGAGTGCGAAGAAGTACCCTTCTCGTCCTCCGCTGAAGACAACGTCGCCGGCGGTTGAAAGGACGCCGGCCCATGTGATGTCGTTCATCTTGAACTCCCACTTCTGATCGAGAGTTCTGGGATCGAACGCGCGTACGACGCCGAAGCCTTCCTCTTCTGTTTTCACGTTGGGAGCAAGCGTGATATCCGCCATAGGAGTGGTGTTGGCTCCTCGAGCTCCCGGTGTTTGCGGTGCCTGCGGACCGCCGGTCTTCGAGTTTTCCCATGCCGAAACATAGAACAGTCCGGTTCTGGGACTATAAGATGGCGGATACCAGTTTGTTGCTCCGAGCACGGTCGGCATGATTGCCGTTCCATCTCCGCCGCTTCCTCTCGGTACTTTGCCCGCCACGCGGTGCGGCCGGCCTTGTGAGTCAAAGGTGTCCATCCAGTTTACTTTCACGAACGGCTTGCCCTGAATGAATTCTCCAGTGGTGCGATCGAGCACGTACATCAATCCGTTGCGATTCGCCCAGAGCATGGCTTTGCGCATTTTGCCTTTGACCTCGATGTCGGCAAGTACAGGGACCTGAGTGGAGTCATAGTCCATTTCATCGTGGGGCGTGAACTGGTAATACCATTTCAGCTTTCCGGTATCGGCGTCCAGGGCGAGTACGCAGTCGGTAAACAAATTGTCGCCGAGCCGGACTGTGCCGTCGGTGTCGGGGGCGGGATTGCCGACACCCCAGAACGTCAGATTGGTTTCTGCGTCGTAGGATCCGGTCGTCCAGATTCCAGCGCCGCCGACTTTCCAGGATTCGCCGGACCAGGTTTCGCTGCCAGGTTCCCCGGGCGCCGGAATGTTGTAAAAGCGCCATACTTCCTTTCCGGTTTTTGCATCGAAGGCCGCGAGGAAACCGCGAATCGCACCGTCTCCGCCGGCGGTTCCGACGATGACTTTATCTTTGACGACGAGCGGCGCCACCGTAATTGGATATCCTGCAGTGGTTGTCAGGGTGGTATCCCAGATCAGTTTGCCGACTTTTGCATCCACGGCGATCAGATGAGAATTCAGAGTCCCCATAAACAACGTATCGCCAAGAATCGCGAGCCCGCGATTCACGCGTCCGCAGCATGCGCGCGCGGTTTGGGGAATCGGGTATGAGAAGGTCCAGAACGGGCGTCCGGTCGCGGCATCAAGCGCGGCGATTTGCGTGTTTCCATCTGCGTTGGCCGTGTTGTTGGGCGCCTGAATGGTGTAGAGGATGCCGTCGACAACCAGCGCGGTGGTCTCAAATTTTTCGAGAGACTTCGCCTGCCACACCCATTGCAGTTCGAGGTTCTTGACGTTGCCGGTGTTGATCTGATTCAGCAGGCTGTAGCGCTGGCCCAGCACGCTTCCGGAATAGGAGAGCCAGTTCTGCGGCTCCTTCTCCGTGTGCAGCAACCGGTCAAACGTGACCTGAGCCTGCAGGGTAATCGCGGCGAATACGGCGAGGATCAAAGCGGCACGGACGATCAGAAGTTTTCGTTTCATTCCCAGTCTCCCTGCGAATTGGCCTACTGTCATTTCAGAGACATCAGATAACTGACCACGTCCGACAGCTCCTGAGCCGTGAGTTTGTCCTTATATGACGGCATCGGAGAAGTCATGGTCACTTCCTTCACGTTGTCCTTGGAAACGTTCATGAGCTTCTCATTCGTATCGAATATCTGATATGCGAAGGTATCGACGCTCAGCAGTTTCCCGGAAATCGTCTTTCCGTCTTTCATCTTCAGCTGAACGTAACGATTCTGCACGGTCACCACTGCATTCGGATCCATGATCGATTGAGCCAGCTGCTGTTGAATGTTGGCGGCTGGCGCCGCATTGGCCGGTGCTCCGCCGCGCGCGGGCGCCGCCGGAGCGGCTGCTGGCAGAGCAGGGGCACCGGCAATTCGGGCATTCGCGACTTCGTCCCCGCCAAATGCAGGTGCAGCGCCGCGAGCGGCGCCAGCGGTGGCTGCGGCTGCGGGAGGAGGTGCTCCACCACCACCACCACCACCACGGCCGCCTCCACCTCCGCGGGGTGGCGCTGCGATTGTGCTCAAATCCGGTCCGAATCGCGAGCCGTTGCCATTGACTCGATGGCAACTCAGGCAGTTGCCCTTGCTGCTTTCGAAAATCATCTTGCCGCGGGTGGCATCACCTGCGGGAAGGCTGATTTCGGGAACAGGCGCGTTCTGCGCGTAGAGGAATGGACAAAGTGCCAGGACGACCGCCAGTACGGATTGAATGCGATGTGTCTTCATATCAATTGCCGCCTTCAGTGAATGGTGCGGGGATATTAACACCACCGGTCGGTGGTGTCATAAATTTGGGTAGTAGGTCACTTTGAAATTTGCGACTGCTGCCCACTGTAGGCGCGGGCTATGACCGCGCCCCAACTTTAGGTTTTGGATTCCCAACTCGAGGAATCTCAGTCTGAAAAACTGTGCGCGGTCATAGACCGCGCCTACAGTGGGCAGCAGTCGCAAATTTCAAACTGACCCACTACCTAATATTTGCTTCACCTGCAATTCACTTACCCCTTGATAAAAAACGCAACAAGCGTAATTCCATATCCCATTCGGACCCAACCTGACAATTTGCAGTGATACCAATTACCTGCAAAGGGGGTGTGCATGTATCTGGTATTCGACACGGAGACCACAGGCCTGCCGCGGTCCTGGCGAGCGCCGGCGTCTGATGTCCATAATTGGCCGCGCGTGGTGCAGGTCGCATGGGAAGCATACGATGACCGGGATCAGCTGATGGAGAGTCATGCCTTCATCATCCGGCCGGACGGTTTCACCATTCCGGCGGGCGCCGAAAAGGTCCACGGCATTTCAACGGCGCATGCGGAAAAGCACGGTGTCCCGATTGTGCAGGCGCTGGAAGCATTTCTCGTAGTTCTCGAAAACACTCAAGTACTTGTCGGCCACAATATCAGTTTCGATTTGAACGTTGTCGGTGCCGAACTGCATCGTGTGGGAAAGGGAAGCGCGCTTCAGTCGAAGTCTCATCTGTGCACCATGCGCAATTCCACCACATTCTGTGAATTGCCCGGGCAATACGGATACAAGTGGCCGACGCTTACCGAGCTTCATTCGAAACTCTTCGGCGAAGACGCAAGGGAAACTCACGATGCTGCCGCAGACACGGCCACTTGTTCGAAATGCTTCTTCGAATTGAAACGGCGCGGAATTGTGAAGATTGCCCCACGCGCGCCGGAGCCGTTGCTTCGCGCTTAGTCCGGAAGAGACAAACCGTGCAGAACGTTTCCGGCCATCACGCCGATGAACTGTTTTCCGTCGACGGAATAGCTCATCGGTGCTGACGCCATATTGTTGGCGAGCTTGATGGCGCGCAGCTGCATGCCGGTCCTGGAATCGAGCACCAGCAGGTTCCCATCGCTGGTCGAGGCAAAGACAAGCCCGCCGCCAGTTGCGATCAAGCCATTGTTTAGCGACCCTCGCGTGATGCGCGTTTCCCATTCCACTTTTCCAGTTTCCGGATTCAGGGCGCGAATGCCCGCTGTTGCCGGTTCGTCTGCCACTCGTGCTTGACGGCCGCCTTGATACTGGGTGCCGGCCTTGTATTCCTGCGGCGTGATGAAATAGACCTGTCCGGATTCCTGATATTCGAAAATGAGCCAGCCAGTTGCCGGATCGTAAGACGGCGATTGAAAATTCGTGCCGCCGCCGAGAGAGGGAAACACGGGAATACTGCCTTCGGCTCTCGCTTCCGATCCCTCCACGATTTTGGGTCGGCCGTTGGCGTCAAAGCCGGCATTCCATGTTTGTTTAACGAACGCTGTCGCGGATAGAAATTTTCCGTTGGTCCGATCCAGCACATAGAACATTCCGTTGCGATCGGCGTGCAACAGCAGTTTGCGCGGTTGTCCATTGAACATCCGGTCGACGAGCACCATGTCTTCAGTGGAATCCCAGTCGTGGGTATCGTGGGGTGTGAACTGATAATGCCATTTGCGCTGGCCTGTATTGGGATCGAGTGCGACGACGGAACACGAAAACAGGTTGTCGCCCAGCCGTGCCGTGCCATCGATATCGGGTCCCGGATTGCCGATGGGCCAGTACAGAGTGTCGAGTTCGGCATCGTAGGTTCCGGTCAGCCAGGTGCTGCCCCCGCCGTGCATCCAGCTGTCGCCTTTCCATGTGTCGTTGCCGAATTCGCCTGGGCCCGGTATCGAATTGAAGCGCCACAGCCGTTTGCCGGTTTCGAGATCGTAGGCATCGATGAATCCGCGTATGCCGAATTCACCTCCGGCGACGCCAACAATAATCCGGTCCTTCAGCACCAGTGGCGACTGCGTAATGCTGTAACCCTGGAGAGTATCGGCGACCTGAGTTTCCCAGACGAGCATTCCGGTCGAGCGATCCAGCGCGATCAGCGCGGCATCGAGAGTTCCGGCGAATACTCGATTTCCCATCACGGCGACACCGCGGCTGAAGGTATTCGATTCGTTCGGATTCCGAACCTTTTGCGCACGCTCGAATTTCCAGATTTCCTTTCCGGTTTTTGCATCCAGTGCATAAACCGTTCCCGGCGCTCCGCTGGTATACATGACGCCATCCACAACCAGAGGCGTCGCCTGCAGCGAGCCGCGGCCGGTCATTTGAACCGTCCACGTGTCCTGAAGGCGATCGACATTCGATTTGTCGATCTGCTTCAGCGATGAAAAGTGCGTGCCTTGATAGTTGCCCCAGTACATGAGCCAGTTCTGCGGTTCAGTCTGGGCATTGCGGAGCCGTTCATACGTCAGCGGCAGACCTGCCGGACGCTGCGCAAAGATCAAAAGACTCGCAAGTGCGAAGGTAATTGCTGCAACAATCGATTTCATGGCGCTCTTGGGATTCCGAACGATCTTACTGATCCGTATGATCGCCCGGGAGATGAGTCTGCTTCGTATTGGCGGCCGCCTGAACCACGGCGATCTTCCATTCATTGTCGACCTTGCGAAAGACCATGGTGCTCAAACCGTGGCGTATCACGCCGTCGGTGTCCAGTTCGTAATAAAACGTGGCCCACGCAGTATCTCCGGCTATGACCGAACGCATGTTGCTGGGCGTGAGTTTGCGTTTCGAGTCTCCGTTCAGTTCCGCAGCCAATGGGATATTGACGATCTGATTGCGTGAAGCAAAAACATGCCCGTCATCGTCGAGCCAGACGGCGTCTTCGGTAAGAGCCTTCCGGAAATAATTGAGGTCCCGATTGTTGAACGCGTCAAGAGCGGCTTTCACCATGTCGGCGGCCGGTCCAGGATCTGCCGAAATCTGAAGCATTGCTGGCGGATTGTAGCCGCGATCGCCGCGGCCACCCGGCGCAGACTGATTCCCAAGTGCGGGCAGATTCTGTGCCTGAGTGGAAACTGCAACCGTCAACAATTTCGCAGCAAACAGAAAACTCTCCGCAATTTTCTTCATTGTACCTCCGAGAATCCTCCAGATTGCCTGCCAGCATATAACACTTCAATGATCCGGAGTGTCGTATGGTCTTTCATCCAGCCGTTGGGAGATCCACCATATATTGCCGAATGGATCCGTGATTCCGCCCTGAATGTCGCCGTACGGCATTTCGACCGGCGTGAACATTCCTTTTGCCCCACAGGAAACAGCCAGCGAATAGCTTTCATTTGCATTTTCGACATAGATATAAAATGCGCTTTGCGTTGGCTGGATCGATTCTCCCGCGTCGCTTACCATGAATGCCGAAGTTCCGATTTTGATTCGCGCGTTTGCAATTTTATTGTCGCGAACTGATCTTCCGAGCTCCGTTGCGCCGAAGGCGTTTTTCAGGAAGGTAATGAATTCTTCGGCGTGCCGCACAAAGATATATGGAAAGACTGTTCCGAATCCTTCAGGGACGTACACGTTACCTCTCGGGTTCACGCTGGAAAGTGGCACCATTCGACAGCGAACCTGGAGATTTGTCAATGACTTTGGGTTTTGCGGGCCCACTGTAGGCGCGGTCTATGACCGCGCACAGTTTTTCAGACTGGGATTCCACCCACAATTTTGAGGATTGCAACCCGTCAGATTGTGCGCGGTCATAGACCGCGCCTACAGCGGGGCGCATCCGTCACTTATAGGAGGTTCGCTTCTCCCATCCGGCTTTCCAGAAGTCCATGAACCCTTCCATTGGCGGATGTGCCGCGATCACCTTTTCGTCCAGGTCCACGCCGAGCCCCGGACCTTCTGGCAATTCGAAATATCCGTTTTTCACTTCGGGCCGGCCGATGATCGCATCGCGAACCCAGGGTTCAACGAAGTCATCAAACGTCTCCTGTATTTTGAAATTCGGTATGCTCGCGGCCAGATGCACGGATGCCATCGTTCCCACAGGTGAACATGCATTGTGTGGCGCGACGGGCATGTAATGCGCTTCTGCCATCGCGGCAATTTTTCGGGTTTCCGAAATTCCTCCGGCGTGACACACATCGGGCTGAATGATATCGACGGTGCGATCCCGAAACAGATCCAGATAGAGATAGCGGGTGAACAGGCGTTCGCCGGCCGCCACGGGTATGCCCAGATGCGCCACGGCGCGCCGCACCTCCAGCAGAGCAGCCGGGTTTTCCGGCGGAACCGGTTCTTCAAACCAGCCGGGGCGAAAGTCCGCCAGCCGATGGCACATGTCGATTGCCGTGTGGGCGGCAAACCTGCCGTGCATTTCGATGAAGATCTCCGGTTCCGGACCAACGGCGTTGCGAACCGCCGCAATGATTTCAACAGACCGCTGCTTTTCGGTTTCACTCATTTCGTATGAGCCCGAACCGAAAGGATCGATTTTCAACGCCGAGTATCCCTTTTCAATGACACCGCGCGCCTTGGCAGCGATCGTTTCCGGTGTGCGTTCGACCTGATACCAGCCATTGGCATATGCGCGAATCCGATCGCGGCACTTTCCACCGAGCAGGCGCCAGACAGGGACACCCAGCGATTTGCCCAGAATGTCCCAGCACGCCATTTCGACTCCGCCCAGCGCGGAACACACGAAAAAATCACGGCGCCAGTATTCGTTCCGATAAACGCGTTCCCAGAGGGCTTCGATATCGCGCGGATCCTGTCCAATGAGATAGCGCTTCTCAAGCGAGACGAGATAGCCGAGCATCCCTTCGTCGCCCCATTGCACCGTGGCTTCACCGATACCATAGAGACCGGGTTGATCGGTTTCCAGGCGAAGCAAAATCAGGTTCCGCCAGCCCGAACCGAGTACGAAAGTCTTCAGTCCTGTAATTTTCATGAACTACGCCACCTGGTTTTTCAGTGTTCCGATGCCATCAATGCTGATGGAGACCCCATCTCCTGCCATTAGACTGAAACTGCTGGGAGGAACGATCCCTGTTCCGGTGAATAGCAATACTCCGGCAGGGAAGCGAAGTTCACGGAACAGCCATCCGGCAAGCTCTTCGGGCTTTCGCCGCATCTGTGAAGTTGAGATTTCTCCTTCGAAGGCCGGCTGGCCGTCTCGATCGATCGTGATGCGAATGGTGCGCGTCCGCGACGTTCCGTCATTCAATTCAATCATCGGGCCAATGGCGCAGCTGCCTTCGTAAATCTTTGCCTGTGGCAGATAAAGCGGATTCTCGCCTTCGATGGAGCGCGATGACATGTCATTGCCAATGGTGAAGCCAACGATATCCCCGCGAGACGAAAGCACGATGACAAGTTCAGGCTCCGGCACGTTCCAGCTGGAATCCCGCCGAATGCGAATCGGCATACCGTGCCCGGAAACGCGCGCCGGCAGTGCTTTGAAGAACAGTTCCGGACGTTCTGCGCTGTAGACCAGATCATAGATGTCCGCGCTGTCTTTGCTCTCTTCCATTCTCGCCACTTTCGATCGAAGGTACGTTACACCGCTGGCCCACACTTCCTGGAAATCGATCGGAGGAAGAAGCGCGATGGAATCCGGAGCAGGGAACCGTTCGCAGTCATGTAAGGCTTCTCGGATCGAGTCGACCGGTTTCGGAAGAGCAAGCCATGCGCCCAGATCCTGAAATTGCGGTGCCGTTGCGGTGAGATCGAAGCGCCGGCCCTCCAGTTCCAGTCCAAGCCGCGGCCCGCCGGATCCCCAAAATCGAAATACGTGCATCAGTCTGCCCGATCGATGGATATGGTTTTCAACTGCGTATAAAACTCGATCGCCGCACGTCCCTGCTCGCGGGAGAAAGACGATGAGTTTTTCATGCCGCCAAAGGGCGCCTGGGGCTCGACTCCGGCGGTTTCGCCGTTGACGCGCACCATCCCCGCTTCGATTTCGCGCGCGAAGCGCAGGGCCTTGTCGAGATTGCGTGTGAATATGGAGGCAGACAATCCGAAAGAAACATCGTTCGCCACCTGGATTGCTGCTTCAAAGTCGGGAACGCGCAAGACCGCAAGCACCGGTCCGAAGATCTCTTCCTGCGCAATGGCCATACTGGGATGCACATTATCCAGAACCGACGGTTTCATGTAGTGACCGTGGCCACGATCCTCACGCTCGGAAGTTCCGCCGCACAACAGGCGGGCTCCTTCGCTTTTCGCGCGTTCAATGAATCCGAGCGCCTTGTCACGGGCGGATGCGGATATCAGTGGTCCGAGATAGTAGCGGGAATCGGTGCCCGGTCCGGTTTCCAGTTGATTGACGCGCGCGACCAGCCGCCTGATGAATTCTTCGGCAATACTTTCGACGACAATGACACGAGACGTTGCCGTGCATTTTTCGCCTGCGGACTTCATGGCGCCCTGTACCGTGAGTTCAATGGCGCGATCCAGATTGGCGTCTTCCAGAACAATGACTGGATTCTTTCCACCCATCTCCAGCTGGTAGCGAAGGCCACGCTCCACGCAGGTTCGGGCAATCGCTTTGCCGGCGGCAACAGAACCGGTGAAGGAAACACCGTTGAGCCCTTCTGCGGAGACCAGCGATTCTCCGGTTTTGCGGTCACCCTGAATGAGATTAAGAACGCCGGCCGGCAATCCCGCATCATGAAAAACTTCCGCCAGGAACTGCGCCGTCAACGGCGATTGTTCAGACGGTTTGAAAACCACCGTATTGCCGTAGACCAGGGCCGGCGCTATTTTCCACAAGGGAATGGCCACCGGAAAATTCCACGGAGTGATCAATCCGACCACACCGAGCGGGGTGCGTTCGGTGAAAAAGAACGTACTGGCATTCACCGATGGAAGCACTTCGCCCACGCTTCGCAATCCTTCGCCCGCAAAATAGCGCAGAATCATCACGCCTCGTCCGGTTTCGCCATTGGACTCGGCAAGAGTCTTACCCTCTTCACGCGTGAGCGCCGCGGCAACCTCGCTCTGCCGCGCTGCAAGCTTGTCGGCGGCCTTATGCAGAAACTGGGAGCGTGCATCGTAGGAAAGCGAGCGCCATGAGGAAAGCGCACCGCGTGCCGCAGAGACTGCATTTTGCACGTCAGCACTGCCGGTGGCCGGGAATTCGCCAATGAGATCGCGGTCGTCCGCGGGACTGCGCTTTTCGAAAGTCTGGCCGGAGTCTGCAGCGCTCCAGCGGCCATGGATGTAGTTGCCCAAAATCATAGGCTTGGAAGTTTTACACAATGCGGACAATGACACAATCGCAGTGCTTGCATTATGCTGGCGGGCGCAAATCGGAAAGAGGTGGATGGATTGGCTACGGCTGAAGTCGCAAGCATCGGTTCTGTCGCGGATCGCGCCCGAAAACGAATCATGTGGCGGGTTGTGCCGTACATGTTTTTACTCTTTGTCATCGCTTATCTGGATCGCGTGAATCTCAGTTATGCCGTGTTGCAGATGAAGGGGGACCTGTCGTTTTCAGACGATATCCTCGGATTCGGCGCCGGGATTTTCTTCATCGGATATTTCTTTCTGGAAATCCCCGGAAGCATTCTCGTGGAAAAGTGGAGTGCCCGTGGATGGATTGCACGCATCATGGTGACGTGGGGTCTGGTCGCCATCGCCATGGGGTTCGTTCATACGAAAAACCAGTTTTACTTTTTGAGATTTCTCCTGGGCGCCGCGGAAGCCGGATTCTTTCCCGGAATTATCGTGTACTTCAGCCACTGGTTTCGCAATGAGGACCGCGCGAAAGTGGTTGCCATATTCATGGCGGCAATACCGATCTCTAACATCATTGGATCACCCGTGTCGGGATTGCTGCTGAAACTGCATTGGTACGACATGGCGGGATGGCGCTGGCTGTTCATTCTCGAGGGAGCACCGGCCATTCTCTTTGGAGTCATCACAATTTTCTTTCTCACCGACCGTCCGCAGCAGGCAAAGTGGCTTCCCAAAGATGAACAACAGTGGATCATTTCCACGCTGGACGCCGAGCGGGCTGCCAAGCAGAAGCAACAGCATTTTGGTGTCTGGCAGGCGTTGGGAAATCGTGAGGTGATCCTGCTCGCGCTGGGTTATTTCTTCATGGTGACGTCACTGTATGGATTCAGTTTCTGGCTGCCCACAATTGTTAAGAAATTGTCGGGAGCCTCGGACCTGACAGTGACTTTGATTTCCGCATTGCCGTATTGTGTCGGCCTGGTTTCGATTCTACTGGTAGGCTGGAATTCGGACCGCACGAAGGAACGCCGCTGGCACACAGCCTGGTGCATGATCATTGCTGGAATCGGATTGCTTCTGAGCCTTGCCGCGCACGACCGGGCGGTTTTGGCCGTATCCATGTTTTGCTTCGCGGCGGCTGGAATTTATGGTTACTTTCCGAGTTTCTGGGCCCTGCCCACGAGTTTTCTTACCGGAGTTGCAGCGGCCGCTTCGATTGGTCTCATCAATTCGATCGGGAATCTCGGTGGATTTGTCGGGCCCTATGTCGTGGGTTATCTGAGCAAACAAACCCACACCTATGTCTATGGCGTTCTTTACCTCGCAGTGTCTGCGCTCTTTGCGGCGGTAATGATTCTTTCGTTGCGCCGGAAGCCGGGAAATTAATAGACACATACCAACGATGACAGCGAAATCCCGGGTGGAACGTCGATATGTCATTGCGGCATTCGCGGTTCATCTGGTTTTCCAGATTCATGCAGTCTACTTTCACGGCTATTGGTCCCAGGATTTCCTGAGGCACAAGCTTCATTTCAAGATCGCTTCGGAGGCGCCGTGGGACTTCTTCAGACATTACTCGCCGGGCATGACGAATCCACCGCTCTATCATTTAATCGGTGGTTTGATTCGCCGCATCGCAGGTACGGCACACTACCTGACGGACATCGGTCTCCTGAATGCCGTTCTCGGTTTTGCCGGCTTCTGTTTCGCCTATGGAATTATCCGGCGTTTGATTGGATCTCCTCTTCTGCGCATGGCGGCAATCACCCTGATTCTGTTTCTTCCCTTTGCCATGATTCACGCGGAAGTCATTGCCTCCGATGCGTTGTCGACTCCTTTGTTCCTGTTTCTGCTGTGGCTCATTCTGCGATTTGATCCTCGAGCTCCGCTCGTAAAGTTTCTGTTCTGTGCCGCCGGCATTGCATTGGCAATGTCCGCCGCCTTGCTCACGAAATTCATGTTCGGGTCGTTTGTCATGGCGAGCGGAGTGTGGGCTCTGGCGCTTTGGTGGACAGGTCAACTTAAGGGCCGCCGGCTAGCTTTGCTCTTGTTTGTGATCACAGTGATTCCTGGAATTCAAGCTGTCCGGGAAGGTGTGAAGTACCGATCGGAGGGAGGCTATACGTACAACCTTTCGATTCCGCCAAGAATGTCGGATGCTGCAATGAATCCGCGAAGCCTGTTGTGGTTACGGGCAGCGGATATCGACATGCTTTCGGCTCCCTCGTACAACTGGACGGTGGATCGAATGTACAATCTGCTGATCGACAACAAACATAGTTATCCGGCGCTGGTGCATCTGGCGATCTTTACCGACGTTCTGAATACATACCAATACGATCCCTACGACTACTACTTTGGCCAACGCGGGAAGCTCAACCATCAGCGCATGCAGATCGCGGTGCGTTCGGGAATCGTATTTTCCGCCCTGATGGTGACTGCCGTTATCGTTTTTTTCTTTCAGTCGAGTATTCGCGTAATGCTCCGGGATTCGCGAGATTTTGCCATGTTCGCTGTAATACTTTTCTGCATGGCGTGGTTCATGAACATTGTCCTTCCACTTCCGTTTATACCCAAAGCGTACTATGAAGGCTATTGGACCCCGCGCCTGATTGCACCGGCACTGATCGGTTTCTTCATCGTGTCGTTTGTATTTCTGGATCGTCAACGATGGCAATCGCCGCGCTTAAATGCCGCGATACTTGCCGTCGTGATTGCGCAATCTGTGGTTCATGCATCGTTTCTCTGGCCGTACAAGTCCGGTAACAGGCTTTACGAAAACAATTCCGACATTTGGCTGGATGCCTACAGCAGCGGCGCTGCCTTTCGTGTTTATGACTGGCAGGACAGTTTTGTTCGGAATGATGAGGGCAGG
>JBGPBY010000098.1:0-17726 GCA_041481485.1 Terriglobia bacterium | reverse complement strand
CGAAAAAGAAATCCCCCTCCCCACGGGTGTGGGTTGGGTGAGGGGTACATCAAGAAAATTTTGTTACTTGTGTAACCCCTCCCCCGGCCTCCGTCCACCCTCCCCCGTTGGGAGTGGTATTTCTTGATCGACTGCCTCTACTGACGATCGTGATATTTTAGGCGCCTCAGATGGAGGGCACCATGCTCCGTTACACGAAAATTACCGCGCTGGCTGCAGTTGCAGCTTTATTTGCCGGCTTCGCCATTTACGGGCAACAGAGCCGCGACGGGATTACTGACGGCGTGCTTCGCAACTCCGGCACCTCCAATGATTCACAGCCCGGCGAGTGGCTGAGCTATGGACGCAACCAAAGCGAAACGCGGTACAGCACGCTGAAGCAAATCGATACCACCAACGTGAAGCGGCTGGGCCTGGCATGGTCCTACGTGATGGGAGCAGGCGGGGGGAATCAGGAGGGCACACCGCTGATGTGGAACAACACCCTTTACGGCATCACTACATGGAGTGTGGTGTTCGCTCTCGACGCACGCACCGGCAAGGAATTGTGGCGCTGGGATCCCGAGGTCAACCAGAACACGGTTCGCTCGATGATTTGCTGCGGCATTGTGCAGCGGGGCATCGCGCTCTACAACGGAATGATCATCGCACCTTCGATTGACGGCCGGTTGTTTGCCCTGAATGCAATGACCGGCAAGCCGGTCTGGGAATCGCGGGTGGTCTACTCCCAGGATCAATACACATTGACGATGGCGCCGCGAATCGCGGGAGGCAAAGTGATCATTGGCGCAGTCGGCAGCGACAAACCGACGCGCGGCCAGTTCTTTGCCCTGGATGCGCTGACAGGGAAGCTGGCATGGCGCGTTTACACAGTGCCGGGAGACCCGTCAAAACCATATGAAAGTGAGGAACTCCGCGCAGCCGCGAAGACATGGGGCGGAGACTCCTATAAGAATGGTGGTGGCGGAGCGGTGTGGGACGGCTTTGCCTACGATCCTGACTCCAACCTGGTTTATGTCGGCACGGGCAACGCCGAACCATGGGTGCAAAAGTTTCGCGGCGCGCAGGGATTCGATAATCTGTTCACGTGCTCGATTCTTGCGGTGGATCTGACCAGCGGCCAGCTGAAGTGGCACTACCAAACCGTGCCCAACGACAACTGGGATTATGACAGCGTGCAGCAGCTGATGCTGCTGGATCTCAACATCAACGGACGCATGCGGAAAGTCATCACCCAGGCCGCAAAGAATGGATTCTTCTACGTTCTGGATCGCGTGACCGGTGAATTCATTTCGGCCGAACCGTTTGTCAAAGTAAGCTGGGCCCTGAGCATGGGCAAGGATGGCCGGCCCGTGGTAAATCCTGCCGCGTATTACGATCAGGATCCCATCTAGCTCTTCCACCACCGTTGCCGGCACCGGGAGGAGCGCCGACCCTGCCGAATCCGGCGGGGCCTGCTCCCGAACTGCAGAATTAGAGGCGGTGCGCTACTGGCCGGCGCGCTGGATCAATTCCCACATGAAGCCATTGACGTCGCGGACAAACACGTTGCCCGCACCGCTGGCCTGTTTGATCGGCAGACCACCGGTCGACGCCACGGTGCCACCGGCTTTCTTCCACTGATCTACGGCGGCGTCAATGTCGCGAACCACCATGGTGAATGCCGGCGAGCCCGGATCTTCTGCACCGGGCGAAAATTTCACTCGCGGAACACTGGCATATTCAATGAGTGCGAAGTCGAGAGTGGTGCCGGGAATACTGCCATGCGTGATGCGCCACTGCGATCCGGGCAAGTTGATGAGATTGGCCACTACGGCATTCGTCGCCAGCGTACCGGTGGGTTGAGCGGTGAAGCCGATGGCGTCGCGCAGAAATGCCACCGATTTGGCAGAATCCTCAATCGATAACTGGACCGAGCCGCCCAGAATATCGCCGGTGGCATTCGCTGCGGAGGCGGGAAGCGGATCCGGCTGCCTCAGCTGAACGAAGAATCCATCGGGATCGCGGATGAGCATCTCCCGCATTTTGCTGTTGGCATTTCCGGAAGGATTGACTGGAGCGCCGCCCGCCGTCACGATCACGGCATTTGCCGCCTTGAGCTTCGCGACCATTTTGTCCATATCGCGCACCGTTAGTGCGAGCGTCGCCGTACCGATATCCTGAAGGCGCGGCTGACCGCTTTTGCGCGTGACACCAGTGAATTCCGTCAATTCAAAACCGAAGTTGGCATTGGGAATGCGGAACGTCGCAGCGCGAAATTTCGCACCCTTGGTTGCTGTGAATTTCGACATGTCTTCATTGAGCGCCTGTGGCTGCGCCGCCAACGGATCGCGAGTTCCGTTCACCGGAAGCCCGATCACGTCGCGATAGAAGGGAACCGTCTTATCCAGGCTCTCGACGGCATGTGCCAGGTTCTGCAACTGAACGACAGGCGTGGTCTGGGCCGACATCAGGACAGGCAGCGGGAGAATTGCCAGTGAGAGTTTCAACAGGGTTTTGAGTTTCATGCCGCGCAGTATAACGCAGAGGAGCCCAAAGTGGCCGCGGGGCATTGACACACTTGACGGACAGCGGACTGTAGCGAATCGAACGGCTGTACAGGGGGTGACGAATCAAGCTTCCGAAAATCAGCACTTAGCAATCAGCACTCGCCGATTTGGAACATCCTTTTGCAACAGCGTTATAAATAGCCTGTAAGCAGACCTTATCTTGATATACCGCCCCTACAGGCGGAATCGCATTGATTCCCGTCATACCCGTCAATTGGAAAGTGATTTTGGGAGGTCAATGCTGATATAAGGATGGGGTAATAACGGACGGAAATCATGGCGGATCAACACCTGTTTCAGACACGTCGACAATTATTGAAAACCGCAATTGGCGGGGCCACGGGTATCGTTCTCGGGGGTCCGGCTTTACGGCTTTGGGCAGGCGCGCAAACGGCGCAGGAAACGACCGGCACGCTGAAACTGGCCGACGACCTGTATGTCCTGAGAATACCGGGGGAATCCAACGTCATCGTCCAAACGGATGAGAAGGGTGTTCTTCTCGTGGATGGGGGCTCCGCAGCCGGATCCGATGCCATTATCAAGGCTGCTTCGGAACTGGCCGGTGGCCGTGCGGTTCACACTCTTTTCAATACCCACTGGCATCCCGAACAGACGGGCTCAAACGAACGGTTGGGCAAGGCCGGGGCAACGATCATCGCCCACGAAAACACACGGCTTTGGCTCGGCCAGAACATCACGTGGCCGTGGAACGGGAAGAGCTTTAAAAAGCTTCCAAAAGCCGCGCAACCCAACAAAACCTTCTACACCACCGGCAAGCTCGATTCCGATGTTCGTTATGGCTACATTCCGGATGCAGCCCATACCGACGGCGATATTTACGTCTATTTTCCAAAGCAGAACGTTTTGGCCGCGGGCGACGTCGTCTCTCGCGCCGGGTGGCCCGTTGTCGACTACTGGACAGGCGGATGGATCGGCGGCATGGTCGGCGGCGCTCAACGTTTGCAGACTCTCGTTGACGCCAATACCCGAATTGTCCCCGCGCGCGGTCCAGTGCTGACTCTGGCCGATCTGAAGTCTCAAACCGAAATGTACGGAGCGATTTACGATCGCCTGAATCAAATGCTGAACAAAGGACGCGGGCCAAGCGAAGCCGTCGAAGCCAAACCGGCGAAAGATTATGAGGCGCAGATGGGAAATTCAGATGAGTTCGTCCGCCGCGCGTTCGAAAGTCTGTGGGCCTATTTATCACCGGACGCATAAATGATGGGACACATGAAAAAGTTTCCAATCGCACTATTCGCCGTCGTAGCCATTGTTGCCTTGATCGTTGCTTTGCGGGCTGGGGTATTCACGGCTTCCCCGGTTTCACAGGCATCGTCAACCTCTCAAAACGCAGCGGCACAACTTGCGGCGGTGAAGGAATACTGTTCCGGATGCCACAACGACCGCGCCAAAACGGCCAATGTCAGCTTTGACGGACTCACGGTAGCAAGTATCGGTGAGCATGCCGAATTGTTCGAAAAAGCCGTGCGCAAGCTTCGCGGCCGTGTCATGCCGCCGCCGGGTGCAAAGCAGCCGGATGCGAAGACGGTCGAATTGCTGGTGGCATGGCTCGAGGATTCGCTGGACCATGCCGAATCCCCTCAACATATTTCGGATCAGTTCGTGCTGCACCGTCTCAATCGCAAGGAATACGCCAATGCGGTTCGGGATCTACTGACTGTCGATTTCGACTCGAATGCGACATTGCCCGCCGACGACACCGCCGAAGGTTTCGACAATATCGCCAGCGCGCTTCAGGTATCGCCTTCCTTTATCGAACAGTATGTGATTGCTGCCTGGGCCGTTGCCGTAAAGGCGGTGGGAAAGCCGGACGCAAGACCGGTGGGGTGGAGCTTCCGCGCGGAACCGGGCACACAGCTCACCCACGTTGCGGGACTTCCGCTCGGTACACGTGGAGGGATTCTCGCTAAAGTCGATCTTCCGTCCGACGGTGAGTACGTCGTCAATATCGGCGATATGGCCACCCACATCTGGGGTAACGGCATGGAGTACGAAAACCCGTTGGTTGTCACCCTGGACAACAAAGTGGTCTATGAAGCGGTCATCGGCGGCGAGGAGGACATGAAGCTTTACGATCAGGTGCAAAGTGGTGCACTCGATCGCGTCAATGCCCGATTGAAAAACATTCGCTTTTCCACCACAGCCGGACCGCACAGAATTGGCGTCACTTTTAAACGGCAGTCCTTCGCCGAGTCCGACGATCAGTTGCAGATCTATTCGCTGGGCGGTGGTCAGGATCGTCTGTATCGCGTCAATTCTTTCCAGTTGCTTGGGCCTTACAATGCAAAAGGTCTCAGTGCCACGCCGAGCCGAACACGAATTTTCACCTGCCACCCGGATAAGCCGGAGACGCAGCTTCCATGCGCGAAACAGATCATTTCGACTGTGGCCAAAAGAGCCTACCGCCGGCCCGTCACTGACGATGACGTGAAGGAAATTCTCGTTTACTACCAGGATGGCGTGAAAGATGGCGGTTTCGAAGCCGGTATTCGCAGCGCCATAACCGGCATCCTGGCCAGTCCGTTTTTCCTGTATCGGGGAGAGCGGATTCCTTCGGGATTGCGGCCCGGCCAGTCTTACGCGATTACGGATATGGAGCTTGCCTCCGGGCTCTCCTTCTTCTTGTGGAATTCCATTCCAGACGATGAGCTGCTCGATCTTGCCATCAAGGGCAAACTCAGCGATGCGTCGACGCTCGATAAGCAGGTCCGGCGGATGCTTGCCGATCCGCGCTCCGACACACTGGCGAGCAACTTCGTCCACCAATGGCTGGATATGAAGAGGCTCGATGAAATCGTACCGGATCCCAACGTTTTCCCTTATGCCTCGGGACGAAGCGACCCCCGTAACGATTTCAAAACCGAACTTACACTTTTCGCCGACAGCATTTTCAGAGAAGACCGGAATGTCGTCGATCTGCTCAGTGCGGATTACACTTTCCTGAATGAACGCGTGGCGCTGCAGTATGGAATCACCGACGTCAAAGGCGATCATTTCCAGCGCGTGGAGCTCAAGCAATCCGCACGCTGGGGATTGCTCGGCAAGGGCGCGATTCTGATGGCTGCGGCGTATCCAAACCGGACGTCACCGGTTTTGCGCGGTGCATTCATTCTGAAATACCTGGAGGGCGTGCCTCCGGCGATGCCGCCGCCGAATGTGCCCACGCTGAACGATTCCGATATCGGCACGACCCGGGCGCTTACCGTGCGCGAAATGATGGCCAAGCATCGGTCGAATCCGACGTGTTCATCCTGCCATGCGGTGATGGATCCGCTCGGTTTTGCCCTCGAAAATTTCGATGGCACCGGAATGTGGAGAGATCGAGACCGCTTTGCCGGCACGGCGATCGATTCCGCGGGAGAATTGCCCGACGGAACGGCAATCAAAGGACCGGACGATCTGCGTAAAGCTCTGCTTCGGAAACCGGGTCAGTTTGTCCAGACGTTTACCGAAGCGTTGTTGATGTACGCGACCGGACGCAAGACCGAATACACCGACATGCCGACCGTGCGACGCATTGTGCATGGCGCGGCAGCGGAGAATTACAAGTTTTCAACACTCGTGCGCAGCATTGTGAAAAGCGATCAGTTTCGCATGCGGCGGGCGACACAGCCGGTTGCGGCAACGGCACAGGCAAGCAAGTAAAGTCAGGGAGAGACGAAATGTACCTTACTAAAAAACATCTGTCACGACGTGCAGTTCTGAAGGGCATCGGCGCCACCGTTGCATTGCCGCTGCTCGATGCGATGAATCCGGCAGCGACTGCGTGGGCCCGGACTCCGGCGGGATCTTCGCCGGCGCGGCTCGCGTTTGTCGGATTTCCTCACGGCGCCATCATGGACCGGTGGTCCCCCAAACAGACGGGAACCAACTTCGAGATGTCGCCGATTCTCGAGCCTTTGTCTCCGTTTCGCCAGCACCTGACTATTGTTTCCGGCCTGCGCAATAAACCGGGCGAGACTCCCGAACCTCATGCCTATATCGAGCAGACCTGGTTGAGTTGCGTGAAGCCTTGGGACTTCGGTAAAGCTGGCCCCGAATCCGGCGTCACTGCAGACCAGATGGCCGTGAAATACATCGGCCAGGAAACGCGGCTGCCTTCTCTTGAACTCACGACCGCTCAAATCCCGGCGCGATTGTCGTTCCGCACTCCCAAGCAGTCGCTGCCTCAGGAAGCAAATCCCCGCGCCGTGTTTCAAAAGCTGTTCGGACAGGGAGATACCGACAAAGAGCGCGCCGCGCTGCTGGTCGAAACCGGCAGCATTCTGGACCGAGTCAAGGCTCAGGCTGGGCGCCTGCAGGCCAGCCTCGGCGCCGGCGATCGAGTTCTTGTTAGTGATTATCTGGATTCGGTGCGCGAAATCGAACGGCGTGTGCAAATCGCGGAAAAGCAGGACAACAGCGCGCTGGATATTCCCGATGCTCCGGTCGGCACGCCGACTGACATTACCGCACATTTCACATTGATGTTCGATCTCATGGCCCTCGCGTTTCAGGCCGATATCACGCGCATCATCACAATGTCCATGGATCGGGAAGCCAGCATGCGGACTTACACGAATCTGGGCATCGCTGAAAGCTTCCATCCGCTTTCCCACCATGGGAACCAGGCGGCGAAGATGGATAAACTGGTGCAGATTCAGAAGTACCACACGGAAGTCTTTGCAGCGTTCGTCAAGCGGCTGTCCGCGGCAAAGGAAGGCGCCGAGACGGTGCTCGATCACTCGACACTGTTGTTCGGAAGCAACATGAGCAATAGCAACCAGCACAACAACGATCCATTGCCGGTGGCCATTGTGGGCCATGCTCACGGCCGCATCAAGGGCGGGCAACACCTGAAGTATCCGCAGGATTC
Source organism: Terriglobia bacterium (assembly GCA_041481485.1). Classification (GTDB taxonomy): domain Bacteria; phylum Acidobacteriota; class Terriglobia; order 20CM-2-55-15; family 20CM-2-55-15; genus JBGPBY01. Next base: position 10,298 of record JBGPBY010000098.1, on the reverse strand, counting down.
GCGCTTTGCGGATTTACTGCTGACGATCTTCGACCGGAACAACATTCCGATTCAGTCCATCGGTGACAGCGGCGGCACCATATCCGAGGTTTGAGCATGGCTGGATTAAGGAAAATAACTGTGGGAGTGATTGCGCTTCTGGTCCTTGGGGCGTCCATTGCAAGATCCGCGGACACGTCGTTGCTCGATGCCGCGGAATCCGGCGATCGCGCTGCGGCATTGCGCCTGCTGTCCAAGGGTACGGATCCGAACGCGCTCGGGCCGGATCGAACGACTGCTCTGATGTATGCTGCAGCCAATGACGATCTGGAACTCGTTCGTGCGTTGATCAAGGCCGGCGCGGACGTGAAGTTGAAGAACCAGTTCGGTACGTCAGCGATCGCCGAAGCATCCATCATCGGGGCCACTCCAATTATCGATGCGCTTCTCAAGGCCGGCGCCGATCCCAACACGAAAAATCCCAACGGTGAAACGCCTTTGATGGCGGCCGCTCGCAGCGGCAAATTGGATGCGGCCAAACGTCTGCTGGATGCCGGTGCCGACGTTAACGCCAAAGAGGACTGGGGTGGTCAGTCTGCAGTGATGTGGGCGTCTTCGCAAAGTCAGCCTGCGATGATCAAGCTTCTGGCATCGCGCGGGGCCGACGTCAATGCGCACGGCGCTCTCCACCAATGGGAGCGCAAGGTTATTACCGAGCCCCGTCCCAAAGACATGAACAAAGGGGGCTTCACTCCCTTGATATATGCCGCACGTGAAGGCTGTGTCGAGTGCGCCAAGAATCTGATTGCCGCGGGCGCCGATCCCGATTTTGGAGATCCCGAAAATATCACGCCTCTCAATATGGCGCTGCTCAACCTTCATTTTGAATTCGCGGCTTACATGATCAAAGCCGGGGCCGATCTCGACAAATGGGACCTCTATGGCCGTTCGCCGGTATACATGGCTGCCGACGTCAGCACGCTGCCGTTAAAGGGTAATGGCGCGATGGCAGTGATTCCGAGTGAAGACCCGATCACGGCAGTGGATGTTGCACGGATGCTGCTGGAAGCCGGCGCAAATCCGAATATTCAACTCAAACGCCGGCCGCCCTACCGCGATGTGCCCCAGGATCGTGGAGGCGACTCGATTCTCGCTCAGGGTGCGACACCGTTGTTGCGCGCGGCGCGAGCCGGCGATGCAGAGTTCGTCGCGCTGTTGCTGAAGTACCACGCGCTTGTCGATCTGCCAAGCAAGGAAGGGGTCACTCCGCTCATGGCAGCCGCAGGGGTCGAATACGGCACGCGAGTCACACGCGGGCGTAATCGAACCGAAGAGGGCGTGCTCAAGACCATGCAGCTGCTGATCGATGCCGGAGCGGACTTGAATGCCCGGGAACTTGCCGATCGGGGAGGCGGCCGGCGGGGAAGTCAGGTTCCAAGCGCCAATGCGGTTCCAAGCCAGACTGCGCTGCACGGCGCCGCATCCCATGGCTTCACCTCTTTCGTCGAACTGCTCGCAAAGAACGGTGCGGATCTGAATGCAAAGGATGCCAACGGCAGAACGGCTCTGGACCTTGCAAAGGGAACCGGCGGCGGAGGAGGCCGCGGCGGGCAAACTGCTGAGACGTTCCCGAAAACCGCAGCCGTGCTCGAAGCGTTGATGTCCGGAAAGAGTGCGCCACCACTGCCATCCCGTTAGGAACAGTGTTAGACTCGAACCGGAAATAGACGCGATCGGTGAAGCGCTGCGCCTCGTCCAGAGTTCATTCAACGAGATTAAACATTTTCAATTTTAATGATTGATGATTCATGCCCCGTGAGAGAAGATCTCGCGCAGGGGGGCCGACACGCGCATGTATCACCGCGCCGTCATTTTCCACGGAACAAATCCGGACATTCCATTCGCACGATGCTGCGCTCACCTCATGAGTCAAAAACGTTCACTGGCCGGGAGAATTAAAGGAGATATCAAATGACGAAACTGAGACGAACATTGCCGCAAGTTTTTATCGCAATTGTTGCATGTCTTGCCGTGAGTTCTTATGCCTTTGGCGCGGACCTGGAACAAGGACGGGTGGAGGCGACTGGGTTGGTGGGCGTTGTCACTGGAATTGGAACCCATACGGTGGTTGGCATTGGCGGCGGGAAGGCCATACGCAACAATCTTTCGCTGAACGGTGAGTTTTCGTACATTCCGCTGGGTAGTGCCAATGTCAATGTCCTTGGAGTCCAGAGCAGTTACAGTGCGAAGGCGCTGACCTTTGATTTCGGCGCGCAATATCAGTTCAAACAAATCGGTAAGTTTGATCCCTATGGTGGAATCAGCGTCGGGTGGAAACATGCCTCTTCGAGTTCATCGGTGACCGGAAGCATTGCTGGCATCAACCTCAACGGCGGTTCCAGCGCGAACGCTGCCTACGTGAAGTTCGGCGGCGGCGGCCGGTATTACATGGGCGACAATTGGGGGTTCAAGCCGGAGCTTATGATTTTTGCCGGCCATAGCACCTTTGCCCGCCTCAGCGGCGGAATCTTCTTTATGTTCTGAAAGTAAGATTCCGGGCGTCGCTTTCAGGAACGTTCTATATCGACGCTCTATCCGGCTGCATTCCATGGGCGGTCTATGACCGCCCACAATTTCGAGGAATGCAATCCCACAGATTGCGGGCGGTCATAGACCGCCCCTACAGTGGGGAATCACGCAAACGCCGAATCAATGCGAGCGCGAGCGGAGGCGGTTTGCGTTCCACGCGGCGATACTCCCGGCCGTCCGGAGTCCGCGTCACCATGTTTCTCTCCTTCAACTCCCGCCGGAGCAGCGCGGGATCCTCAAAGTGGTGGTTCGCGAGCAGCAACTCGTTTACGGAGCGCTCGGAAAGTTTCGTTCGAGGCAAAATTCTGGACCACAGCACCCACAAACAAGGCTCCTGATGGCTGAATTTCACAGGCCAGCGCGTCAATCGTCCCTGGGGATCGAAATAGCGTAGACATCGCTGCAATTCCACGAAATCCACGTCAAGGTTGCTTTCGGCCGGTCTGTTCAGTTTCAATTTGGCGACCGCCTGCGCACGGAAGTGCTGAAAATTCCGCGAACCCACCGCTCGCGCAAGCATGTTCAACATTTCCACGTGTCCCGGAGTATTCTCGCAGTGCGTAAGCTGGTTATGGAGTGAGCGTGCCAGAGCGGAAATATCTCCGGCATAGAAAGGGAAGGCCGTTCTCGTCATTGCTTATCCTCATAATCCTGGTAATCGTGCCGATTCCATTTTGGTTGTCAGTGACCGCCGATTCAGACAGGGCACGGGATAAGTGTTCAAAGAATAATTAGCATGGCAGGTTTAGCTTCCCCTTCGGGGCGGCGGCGCCTCGGTGAACTGCCGACCGTGCTCGAATTTATGACATTACGGCAGCCTGTTGCAAGTCCACCTGTAGGCTGCATTCCCCACAGTAGGGGCGGTCTATGACCGCCCACAATTTTTAGGAATGCAATTCTCCACATTGCGGGCGGTCATAGACCGCCCCTACTGTGGGGAATCGCATTCGTGATCCAGTGTGGGTTTCATCCTGCGATTGACGCGCAGCGAGCAAAGGGGTGTAATAACAGATTCGATGTGTCTTTGTTTCACTGACTGAAACATCTGAATCCGAAACAACTGAGCTAGGGAGGAATGTTATGCCACTTCGACTCGGGGCGACGGCGCCCGATTTCACCGCAGAAACAACTGAAGGATCGATCAAGTTTCATGACTGGATCGGCGACAAATGGGCCATGCTGTTTTCACACCCGAAGGATTTCACTCCAGTGTGCACGACTGAACTCGGCTATGTCGCGAAACTCAAGCCGGAATTCGACAAGCGGAACATCAAGGTCATCGGTCTTAGCGTCGATTCCGTCGACGATCATAAGAAGTGGTCACGGGACATCGAGGAAACGCAAGGCGCCGCTCCGAACTATCCCATGATCGGCGATCCCAATCTGGAAGTCGCAAAACTTTATGACATGCTTCCTGCCGAAACCACAGGAGGCGCTTCTGGCCGAACCGCCGCAGACAATTTTACGGTGCGCAATGTCTACATCATTGGGCCCGATAAGAAAATTAAGCTCATCATCACCTACCCGATGACGACGGGGCGCAATTTTGACGAGATTCTGCGGGTGATTGATTCGATCCAGCTGACAGCAAACCATAAAGTAGCGACGCCGGCCAACTGGAAGAATGGCGACGATGTCATCATCACTGGTGCAGTAAGCAACGACGAAGCTCAAACAAAGTTTCCGGGCTTCAAGACACTCAAGCCCTATCTTCGAATCACGTCACAACCCAAATAACTTCTGCCATCCGGGCCGCGTACATCGCGGCCTGTTTGGCCTCTTCAGGGGATAATCCACGTGTCCGATGAGGTAATGTTTCCGTCGACCCATGTCCAGGTAATCTTCTGATACACAAATGAGATTTCTTCATGCTCGACATAGCGGGTGAGATCAGGATCCCTGGTGTTCGGCATATGGAAGGTTATGTCCGAAATCAGGGCGTTTGAAAGTTGCACGGTGTGGGTTTGGGTCTCTACACCGGTCGGGGACTGCGCAAAGAACTGCAGAATCCAATCGGAAATCACTTCGCTGGTGTTCAGCATGTTATAGAGGATTGGGCTGGATTTGTCGCTTTCCTTGGTAATGGAGAAAGGGTGGTGCATCCGCTTGCCGGTGGCCACCCCGGCCTGTGGATCGCTTGGAGCGACGATCGAATGATCTGCGGCGATCACCATGATTCGACCTTCCCTTCCTTTTTGAGTGACCGAGCCGTGAACCTCTCCAGATTTTTTCCCAACTATCTTCAAAAATGCGTTTAGCGCCATCCGGTTTCTCCTTCCCTGAATACATCACAACTTATGCGCGCAACTTGTACGGGACTTGCGGCAGTAACAATCACAATGGTTTGAAATACGCCGGCAAATCCTTCTTCGTTTCGAGAAGAATTCCAACAATCGCGGAGCGGTCCGCGGATGTCAGCTTCGAATACTTTGCAGACTTTTCCTTGCCCGAAAGTACTTCCCAAAGCCTGGAGTAGAAGGCGTTTTTTGCTGCAGCAGGAAGCCCGTCGAATGCCTGGGAATAAATCATGTAACTGCACGGATAGCGGAGAAGCCGCTTTTTAAGATCGAGTTGTCTCAGGCTGCGTCCCAGGCTGTCTCGCGGGCCCTGTTCTTCAAATTTTGTTTGAAATCCGGATGACGATTCGAAGGTGCCGCGCAGAGGTGCCTCATCCACAAAGAGCATATAATCGGCAAGCTCGCGGGTATCCGCCGCAATCAGCCGTTCAGCGGTTTCCCTGACCTGCGGATTTTTCTCTTCCTGATTGACCGCAATACGAGACTCCCATCCCACCCGGGTCAGCAAATTCGTCATTCGAGCCTGATGGTCGAGAACCAACACCGCGGCGATATCGCTGTACCGTGACGGATATCCCTCCGGATCAAACTGACCTTCCAGATTCGCCAGGATTTTCGGTGTGCTCGATGATTTGTCCGATTGTGCGGCCTGGGGGCCGTCGACCGCAAGCATGGTATTTCCCATGTGAGGGGCCGTGCCGGCTTTTCCGGTGATGAACCAGCCGCCGAACCGTTCCTCCAACGGGCTGCGGTGATCCGTCACGAAATTGCCAAAGTCCGGCATCGTTTGTCCTTCTTCGCCGACTCCCATGCTCCGGACCAGCAATCCGGGAACGTCGAGCGTATCGTGCAATTCGTGACACGAAAGACAGGAGTCGCTTCGGATTATTCTTGGCCGCTCTGCAGCCTGCTGCTGGATGGCATAAAACAACACGCCCTGATGCTCATCCAGTACCGCAATCTCCAGCAGCGTCGCACTACGAATAAAGCCGACCGAAACCTCGTCGGTATAGTAGATCGCGCGAGGGTTCGCCGGACTGATGAAGTGCGACTGGAGGCTCGTTTTTGAAAAGATAACGGACTGCGACTCGATGGGAACGTGCAGCGCATTCAGGACCGAAAGCAGATAGCCGCTGGTTTTGTTGAAACGCAACTGCACGGCGCCCTCTTCAACTTTCCGGGCCAGCTGAGCGACGACGTCGTTGGACTGCCGATCGTAATCGATTGCCGGATCCCGGCGTGTTGCGAAAAATGGCCGTTCTTCAATGGTTCCGCCCACTGGCAGTTCAACCGAAACGTTGTAGTTCTGGGAATACTCTACGCGCTGCAGACTCAGGAGAATTAATGTTGCCGCAATCGAAACGATAACCAGGCGCATTTTGGAATTCTCTCAAACAACACGGTCTCCGTCCTAGAGCATTTCTGGATCTGCCGCCGCTCCGCGGCTGGAATCAGACTTAGTCATGAACCGTGCTGTCCCAGCCGCGGAGCGGCGCTGAAGTTTATCGGTTTTGCGGTAAAGGTAAGAAACAACAGGCTGGCCATAATCCCCTCCTTCAGGAGGGGATTATGCCATCCTGCCAAGCTATCCCCTATTCCGTCGCCGCGACACCGGCAAACCGATAAACTTCAGAGCCGCGGAGCGGCGGCACTCGGTTAGCCACCGGCGTAAGCCGGTGGAACAAGAACCCGCACTCATATCCCGCGAGTCCGGCTCGAACATCCATTAAAGTATCAGGAATGTCTCCGGAGTCAGTGTTGGGGTTGGCATGGATATTGTGGGTTGCGTCCTGGCTGGCGGCGGCGGGGTGGAGTAATCCGACAGTGTCCCGTCCCGATCGGAAAAGAGAAATTCTCTATCGGCTGTCGGTCATTGTTGGAACCATCTTTTTGTTCGGGTGGTTTCCCTTAAATCGATCCTCTCAGGGAATCCTGTGGCAGACGGGAAATGCCGTCGGTTGGCTGATGGCCGGAGCTGCCGTAGTGGGTCTCCTCTTTACCTGGTGGGCGCGAATCGTATTGGGAAAACTGTGGTCGGGCGACGTTACGCGCAAGCAAGACCATCACATTGTCGACCGGGGTCCGTATGCAGTGGTCCGTCATCCCATCTATACAGGAATCATTCTCGCTTCAATTGCCACAGCAGTAATGCGCGGCACTACGTTGGCCTTTGCCGGCGTGGCAATCACGACTGTCAGTTGGTATATCAAGGCCCGGCTTGAAGAGAGTTTCCTGCGGGAACAACTGGGTCGCGAGAATTACGATACGTATGCAAGACGCGTTCCCATGCTGATTCCGTTTACGAAGTCGTGAGTATTATTTCGTTCCGTTCGAATTCTTCATCCACTCAAAAACCTGATAATGATCCCCATTCATTCCGAGCGCAGTGTAGACCTGTTGCGCGGATATATTCTTTCGATCGACGTAAAGACGTATGCCTTTAACTTCATGATGGGATTCCGCAAGGTCGCGGACATGAAGGTACAGTCCACGATAAATGCCCTTCTTGCGGAACTGAGGCAATACGTACACGCTTTGAATCCACCACACCTGGCCGTTCCGCCAGTCGCTCCATTCGTAGGTGATCAACAGCGACGCCGCCACAATTCCGTCGATTTCGCCGACATAGTACTTGCCGGTGTCCGGATGTCCGAATACGGCTCTCACGCCGGCGGCGCAGGTTTCCGCATCCAGTTCCATTTCCTCCGTTTCCTTTGCCATTGCAATCTGAAACCGGACAATCTCAGGAACGTCATCGAGGGTGGCATTACGATACGTTGCCACGGTTTACCTCCAGAACAGCAGCTCCCTGGATTTCGCCCTTGCGCAACCGGGTTAGCGCGTCATTGGCAGCATTCAGCGCAAACGATTCCGTATGGACTCGCACGCGAGCCTGAGGTGCGATATTCATGAATTCCAGCGCATCGTTCCGCGTCAGATTGGCCACCGAACAGATTTCCCGTTCTCCCCAAAGCAGATGATAGGGGAATTGAGGGATATCGCTCATGTGGATTCCGCCGCAGACCACGATGCCGCCTTTGCGGACAGCCTGAAGAGCTCGAGGAACAAGAGCCCCGACGGGTGCAAAGATGATGGCGGCGTCCAGCGCCACGGGTGGATCTGCGTTCGAATCACCTGTCCATCGCGCCCCAAGCGACTGGGCAAATTCTTGTCCTTCGGTGTCTCCGCTTCGAGTGAAGGCATAAATCTCGCGCCCCTGAAAGACCGCAATTTGCGTGATTAAATGAGCTGCAGCTCCAAATCCATAGATTCCCACTCGATGCGCGTTGCGAGTCTTGACGAGCGATCGATATCCGATCAGGCCCGCGCACAGCAGTGGAGCCGCTTCTACATCGGAAAAGATTTTCGGGATCGGTACACAAAAGCGTTCGTCTGCAGTGACCAGTTCCGAGTATCCGCCGTCCCTTGTATATCCGGTAAATTGTGGTGCATCGCAGAGATTTTCTTTGTCTGCCCTGCAGTATTCGCAAATTCCGCAGGTCTTTCCGAGCCATGGAATACCGACACGATCTCCTATTCCAAATCTTTTCGAATTTGTTCCAATCGCTGTGATGTGCCCAACGATTTCATGACCCGGAATCAGCGGAAGCTTCGAATTGGGCAGCTCTCCATCGACGATGTGGAGATCCGTTCTGCAGACGGCGCAAGCGTCCACGCGGACCAGAACCTCTCCCTCGGCGGGTAATGGATCTGGAACTTCTCTTTCCTCCAGCAAACCGTTTGTCTTAGCCAATACCATGGCGCGCATGGACATAGCGTATTCCTATTAGGCATTCGCCGATCGCCAATTTCGCTTGCTAAATATCGGCCGCACCATTCCGCTCATGGTAATAATGAATAAATGGAGAGATCTCGAAACCCGGCGGCATTTCCTGAAATCGACGACGGGGGCGAGCTTGTACGTCAGGCAGCGATTTGCCGGGCGATGGATTCCCCATTGACGGCGAGTGTGCTCGAGGCCTCGAAACGCGTGCTGGCAGCAGGAATCCGGACCTCGCAAACCATTGCCGACTGGAAGGGGAATCGTGGTCACGCCGCAGTCGCCTTGCGATTGGCAGGCGGACTCCATTGGCTTGCGCGTCAGGGAACGGACTCGATGCTTTCCGACCTCTATCGAAATCGCTCCGGGGACTTTGACGCCGTCATTGCAAACACCTTCAGGAACAATGACGATTTTCTGGCCGGCTGGCTGACTTCACCGCCAAAGACCAATGAGGTTGGAAGGGCTGCCGCAATAATGGCGGCACTGCTGGTAGTCTCGGAGAGATTCGGCCTTCCATTTGAACTGATCGAACTGGGATCCAGCGCCGGACTCAATCTAAACCTGCACCGATATGCCTATGATCTCGGCGGAGTGAAGGCCGGAGATCTGTCTTCAGATGTCCTGATCCAGCCCGAGTGGCGCGGATTGCCGCCTCCCAATTCCCTCGTTGATATTCAGTCGACGCGAGGTGTCGACACGGACCCGATCGATCTTGCGGATCCCGCCAACACGGAGCGTCTGATGGCATATGTATGGGCCGACCGTGATGACCGTCTGGAGCGCCTCTCACGTGTGATGGCTGTGGCGCGTTCGTTTCCACCTCAGATCGACGTTGGAGATGCCGTGACCTGGATCGAGGGGGCGCTGGCAGAACCGCAAGCGGAAGGCATTGTTCGCGGCGTGTTTCACAGCATCGTTCTCCAGTACATTTCCGATGAAGGCCGGTCGCGGATCCGCGAGATCATTCACGCTGCCGGCGCCGCTGCGACAGAACAACGGCCCCTTGCGTGGATTAGTTTCGAATGGAACGAGACGCGGGGCGGAATTGAATTGCGTTTAACGATGTGGCCGGGTGGCGAAGAACGATTACTGGCAGCTTCTCACGCCCACGGTCAGTGGATTGACTGGATGGTTTGAATAGTCATCGAGGCATACTGTCTGGAGAAGAGGAGGCCGGCTTGGGACTTTCAGGAATCGATCACGTTCAATTGGCCATACCTCCCGGCAGGGAAAACGATGCACGGGAGTTTTACGGAAAAATTCTTGGTCTGACCGAAAAGCCCAAGCCGCCCGAACTTGCCATCAGAGGTGGCGCGTGGTTTGAAAACGAACAAGTAAAGATTCATTTGGGAATCGACCACAACTTTCATTCTGCAATGAAGGCACATCCTGGATTGCTTGTCCGCGATTTGGGCGGTTTTATCGTGCATCTGCGGCGTTATGGTATCGAGGTGATCGATGATGATCTCGAAACGTATCATCGCGTCTATATCTCCGATCCTTTTGGCAACCGAATCGAACTGATCGATGCTAGATAGAATCCTGGACGGACCTCCACCTGTAGGCGCGGGCTATGAACGGGCAGAATCGTGCCGGATGGAAACCAGGGAAATGAGCGCGGTCATTGTGCCCGCCGAAAGTGGGGTGGG
>JBGPBY010000097.1:0-17788 GCA_041481485.1 Terriglobia bacterium | reverse complement strand
GACCGCCCCTACATTGGGGAATCGCATTCTGTCCCTTTATCTCCCCGTTGTGCAACTACCGATGGGATCATTTGGGCTCTTCCAGGCCTTTTCCTTCCTGCCAGGTGTAGAAGATTCGCTGCGAGACCGCCCAGTTTGATAAGACTGCCATTACCCACAACACCGCGCCCATTCGATCCGCCAGTGCACCGATAATCAACAGGACGATGCGTTCCGGCCGTTCGAGAAATCCAACCTTGCACGCGGGAATCAATGATTCGGCGCGTGCGCGGGTGTAACTGGTCATGATGGAACCGATGAGCGCAAAAACGGCGAGTCCCATGTAGAACAGCTTGTCCATCTTGGCGTACCAGACCACCAGTCCCAGCAGCAGCACCATGTCGGAATACCGGTCGATTACCGAATCGAAGAAGGCTCCGAATTTCGTCACCCGCTGTGTGTGTCGCGCCACCTCGCCGTCCACCATGTCAAAAATACCTGCGAAGACAACGACGAGACCGGCCCACAGAAAGAGGCCTTTGGCAAACAGGACGGCGGCAAAAATGTTGATGACCAGGCCAATCAGCGTCAGAACATTGGGATGAACATGATGGTCGGACAGCCATCCGACAATAATGTTCAAAACCCATTTTCCGCCGGCTCCGATTCGGCCGCTGATGGAATTGTCTGGCATGGTAACCAATTCAGCTCTGTTGATCATGCATCGTTGTGAAGTGGAGAATCTCGAAGATGCGCGTGCCTGAAGGAATCTTCACTTCCACGGTATCGCCTTCCCGTTTGTTGAGCAGGCTGCGTCCAATTGGGGATGTCGTGGAGATCAATCCTTTCGTAACATCTGCGTCTTCACTGGTCACCAGCTTATATGAAATCTTCTCGTTCTTGTCGACATCCAGCAATTCGACGCTGGTGCCGAGGGAAATGCGATCTCGCGGTATCCTGTCGAAATTGACCAGAGAGAGATCCGCCAGCCGTTGTTTCAGCTGGCCCAGCCGGACCCGGACAAAGTCCTGGCGTTCCCGAGCGGCCGAGTAATCTGCATTCTCGCTGAGGTCTCCCAATGCAGCTGCTGTTTTCAGTGCTCTGGGGAGTTCTTCGCGAAGCTCGCGTTCCAAAGTCTGAATTTCTTCTTCCAGCCTTTTCCTCGGGTCTGTACTCATGAAGCCATCCTTTAAAACAGTCGGAAATTAATCGTCAGATATTTTTTGGGATTCTGCCGGAAATCGTACATCAGTTTCTGCAGTTCCGACGATGTCTGCGTCAGGCTGTTGTACAGCGTTGCATCCTTTGCCATCTTTCCCAGCGTCCCTTCTCCATTATCTATGGAAGTGACCAGGGAATTCACGTGACTCACGGTGTTGTGCAGTTCGTTATAGAGCGCTTCGTCCTTGTAAAGTTTTCCGATCGTTCCCTGGCCGCGATCGATGTTGTCCATGAGTGTATTGACTTTGGTTGCCACCTGTTCGAGTTTGTTATACAGCGCAGGGTCATTCATTACTTTACCAATCGTTCCCGGTCCGTTGTCGAGTTTGTCGATGACGCCATTCAGTTTGGCGATAGTGCCGTTAATTTGGTCTACCGAGGATTTGACGTTTCGATACAACTCGTCATCCGAGATTAACTTTCCGACGGTCCCATTGCCGCCCCTCACATCGGCAATCAGGTTGTCCAACTGATCGATCGACTTGTTCATCCGGTCGAACATGGACCGGTCGTTCAAAATAAGTCCCAGCGTACCCTCTCCACGATTGATCTTGTCGAGAAGCGCGTTGACCGTGTTGGTCATGTCGTTGAGATTGGCCACGATATCGTTTGTGCCGGTGATGATTTTTTTGATATCCCCGGTGTCGGCACTCCCGATTGTTCCATTCTCCGGTACCTGCGGTTTATCGGCGGAGCCTCGCGAGATATTGACGACCTGGTCTCCCAGTAATCCGATTTGTCCGATAGAGGCGGTTGCGTCGGTATGGATCAGAGTCTGAAACTTCTTTTCCAGCTTGAGCTGTACTTCCACGGCCCGCGATGGAACTCCATCGTTTACCAGCCGGACGGCGCCGACGCTGCCGATGGACACTCCTTCCAGTTGGACTTCCTGTCCCGCGCGCAGTCCGCTGACTGAAGCAAAGTAGACGAAGATGTTGTACTTCGGAGTAAAAATTCCGGTGTCCCCTCCGATGAGAAATATCGCTGCAGCCAACAGCAGGAAGCTGGCACTGACGAGAATTCCAACACGCAACTCTTTCCATGCCATTGATTGACGTTGAGCCATGGGATTCCTCCTTATTTGATCGTGTCTCTACTCCAGAAAGTGCTTGATATACGAATCCTGAGACCGGCGAAGAACTTCGTCGGGTCCTTCGAAAATCACTTTTCCGCTGCGAAGCATCAGAAACCTCGTATTTGCGATGCAGAGCAACTGGCCTTCTCTCCGAAACTCAACCTTGCCGTCGACGCTTTCTGCATATTGCGATGCCAGCGTGAAGGCGTCGCGCATTCGATGCGTGACGAACACGCCGGTGACTCCATTCATGTCGCGCAATGCAATGATCAGTTCATTGATCTTGCGGGAAGTGATGGGATCCAGTCCCGCAGTTGGCTCATCGTAGAAGATGATTTCCGGTTTGGACGCCAGTGCGCGAGCGATGGCGACCCGGCGTTTCATACCTCCGGACAACTCCGATGGGTATTTGTCGATAGCGTCGAGCAGTCCGACAAATCCAAGGTTCTCGCGGACGCGGGCTTCCACCTCATCATCGTGCATGCGCATTTCATGCAGCTGGAAGGCCACGTTGTCTCGCACGCTAAGGGAATCGAAGAGAGCCGATTCCTGAAAGACCATGCCGATCTTTGCCCGCACTTTGGTGAGGTTCTGTTCGCTCAAACCGGTGATTTCCTGATTTTCAATCCAGATCTGGCCGTCGTCCGGCGTTTCGAGCCCCATCACGAGTTTAAGAATCGTCGATTTGCCGGACCCACTGGCGCCGATGATGATTTTTGTTTCACCGCGCCGGACCTGGAAGGAAATGCCATCCAAAACGACATTGTCCCCATAGGATTTGACGACATCTTTCACCTGGATAACCGGCGCTTCCAAACCCGGGCCGGTCATGACGGAGGCCAAAACATTCTGGTCAGGATCAGGTTAAAAAACAGAATCAGAATGGATGCCGCGACTACAGCCTGGGTGGTCGATTGACCGACACCCTGGGTGCCGCCGTGCGTTCTCAGTCCGCAATGACAACCGACAATGGACACAACAGCTCCGAATACCAAAGGCTTCAGCAAACCGCCGAAGACGTCGACGTACTCGAGTCCGTCCCATGCCGAACTCATATAAACATTTCCGTTGATCAGAAGGACGTAAACGGCAATGAAGAGTCCGCCAAGTAATCCTATGGTGTTCGCGACAATGGTCAGGAGTGGCAACATGGTAGTGGTTGCGATGATCCTGGGAACCACGAGTTTTTTCACGGGATCGGTGCCGAGTGCCCGCATGGCATTGATTTGTTCGGTTACCACCATTGAGCCCAATTCGGATGCAATTCCGGACCCGACTCTTCCCGCCAGCATTAAAGCCGAAAGTACGGGCCCGAGTTCCCGCACCAGGGAAATCGCGACGAGGCGGCCGGTCAATCCCTTGGCGCCAAATGCCGACAACGACTTCGCGCTTTGTAGAGTGAGTACCGAACCGGTAAAGAATCCAGTCAGCATCACCACCACAACCGAGCCGACTCCGATTCGGTCCATTTGTTCCAGGATGTCGCGGACATAGAAGGGGCGGCGGAATGCCCGGAAGAAGGCCCTCGCCGCAAGGATTGAGAGTTCCTGAACCTCCTTTACAGCGGCTTTCGGGGTGAACGGCATCGGAACCCATCGTAAGGGAACATTCTTTTAGGGTCAAGCAGTTACGGGCACGGTATACTTACCGGCATGCTGAGTTACAGAACTGCCGGAGAATCCCACGGTCCGGCGCTGATAACGCTGGTCGAAGGTCTTCCGGCGAATATAAAAATCGATTTTGACTTTATCGACAACGAGTTAAAGCGGCGCCAAGGCGGATTTGGGCGAGGCGGGCGGATGAAGATCGAGCGCGACCAGGTGCGTTTCCTTTCCGGCGTCCGGCACGGCAAGACTCTGGGCAGCCCGATCACGATGATGATCGAAAACCGCGACTGGACCAACTGGGAAGAAACGATGTCCGCGCGGCCAGTATCCGACGAAGCGGCCGCCAAACGCCGTGTCACTCGTCCCCGTCCGGGACACACCGATCTTGCCGGCTCCTTGAAATTCAATCAGATCGACGCGCGAAATATCCTGGAACGTTCCAGCGCGCGGGAAACGGCCGCTCGCGTCGCTGCCGGAGCAGTGTGTAAGTTATTTCTCCGAAACTTTGGGATCGAGATTCTGAGCCACACGACCGCAATCGGCAACGCCCGGGTTCCCAAAGGGTTCAGCGTGAACTGGGAGCAGCTGGAAGAACTTCGGCAAGACGATGTCGTTCGTTGCGCGCTCGCCGATGTTGGCGCGCAGATGGTCTCCGAAATCGAGAAAGCCCAGAAAGATGGAGACACCATCGGAGGCACGTTCGAAGTCGTCGCTAAAGGTGTGCCGACTGGCCTTGGGTCTCACACTGCCTGGGATACGCGCCTCGACGGTCTATTGGCTCAGGCAATCATGTCGATCAACGCGGTAAAGGCTGTCGAAATCGGTGACGGTGTGAGTGTGGCTTACAGCCGGGGTTCGGCGGCACACGATGAAATCGCTTATGATGCCGCCGGCCGGGAATTTCGCCGCCTGACCAATCGTGCCGGAGGATTTGAAGGCGGAATTAGCAATTCGGAAGAAGTCCGGGTTGTCGGGTACCTGAAGCCCATCCCCACTTTGAAAAAGGCCCTGCAGTCGGTCGATATGATCACCAAAGAGCCATTTGCAGCACAGCACGAACGCTCGGATACATGTACGGTTCCTGCGGCAGGAGTCATCGGTGAATCCATGGTAGCCCTTGTTTTAGCCCGCGCTTTTCTGGAGAAATTTGGTGGAGACTCGATCGAGGAAACCACTCGCAATTATCTGGGTTACGTCCAGCAGCTGCATTCGTATCCGGAGACAACGTAGCATGGCGCACTGTTTTGTTAGTCGCAGCCGCATAGCTGCCGAACGCCGAACTTTTGCACAACTTTCAGCTCGTGCGTCTCAGCCGCGGAGCGGCGACAGTCCTGTAGCCACCGGCGTTAGCCGGTGGATTGATAATCCCGGATACTCAGAGTGCCGGAGGCACGACAGATCAATAACTCTGAATGGTTCATCTCTAGATCTGCCGTGCCTCCGGCACTTTTTGTGGATGTCGTGATTCTTTACCCCCGGCTCACGCCGGGGGCTACAGAACTGCCGCCGCTACGCGGCTGAGAAACGCATTGCGTGAGAGTGTTCATGCAGTCTCTTCGCGGCTAGGGAGAGGCACTTCATCACATCGCTCACGGGAAAGGAATGGCTCCAATTTGCCACAAGCGTGTAACATGAACCCATGCTTCGTCCGATAGTCCTATACGGCGCGGAGGTCCTCGCAAAACCTTCAGAGCCGGTCACCCAAATATCCGGTGCCGATGTTCAATTGGTAAAGGACATGATCGAAACGATGTACAAGGCGCCCGGAGTGGGACTGGCGGCGCCGCAGGTTGGCGTCGGAAAACGGATCATGGTCACGGATCCCAGCGCCGGAGAGAAACGAAATCAGTTGATCACCATCATTAATCCGGAAATTGCGGAATCGGAAGGCGAGCAGTTGGAAGATGAAGGCTGTCTCAGCATTCCTGGATTTTCCGCTGTCGTGCTTCGTCCGCGAAGAGTCGTACTCAAGGGGCTCGACCTTAACGGCAAGGACATCGCGGTGGAAGGTAAGGAACTGCTGGCTCGTGCCTTTTGTCATGAGATGGATCATCTGAACGGGATATTCTTTCTCGACCACCTGAGCTTTCTGAAGCGCGACCTCATCAAGCGAAAGATCAGGAAGCTGGTAAAGCAAGGCGAGTGGGAGACGTAACTCCCTCCAATATCCGGCTGGTGTTCATGGGAACCGCTGATTTCGCCGTTCCTACTCTGAGGCGTCTCATCCACGAAGGCTTTATGATTACTTCGGTAATCACCCAGCCGGATCGGCCAAGCGGCAGAGGTCAATCCATCCGCTTCACTCCGATTAAACAGGCGGCACTGGAAATTCAGTTGGACGTCCACCAACCCTCCACACTGAAGGACGATGCTGCGCGGCGTTTCTTTTCGGAACTTTCTGCGGATTGCATTGTTGTCGTTGCGTACGGGAAGCTAATTCCAAAATGGCTAATCCAGATGCCGAAGTGGGGCGTGCTGAATCTTCACGGTTCGCTGCTTCCCAAATATCGCGGTGCTGCGCCCATACAATGGGCCGTGGCGAATGGCGAAACGGAAACCGGTGTTTGCACCATGCAGATTGATGAAGGATTGGACTCCGGGCCGGTGTATTTGTGCGAAAAGACGGCGATCGATCCGGAGGAATCGGTTTCCGAATTGTCCAGCCGATTGGCCCTCATGGGCAGCGGCCTCGTCATTCGCACCATAATGGGCATTGCAGACGGCTCGCTGGAATCCAGACCGCAGGATCATGTTCATGCATCTTTTGCGCGCATTCTGCGAAAACAGGACGGCTATGTCGACTGGAGTCTTCCGGCTCGAACAATACATAATCACGTCCGGGCATTCAATCCGTGGCCGGGCGCGGTCGCCGGATTTCGAAGCGCGGATTGCCGGATTTTGAAGTCCAGAGTTGGCCAGGCATCGGGCTCTAATACTTCAGGTACGATCGTCGTGTCCAAGGGAAGAATCGAAGTCATATGCGGGGATGGGACTTCTCTGGAATTGGTTGAAATTCAGCTGCCGGGGCGCAAGCCAATTGCCGGCCGGGATTTTGCAAACGGACTGCGTGTGCAGTCCGGCGAAGTTTTTGAGAACGGACATGAGTGAAGAGATAAACGAAGACGAAAACAAAGAGAACGCCGAAGAGACAATCAGCGCCGAGAGTCCGGCCGTAAACAACGAGACTCTCGACACGGAGGGCGTTCCCAGTGAATCGGAAGAGAATCGGAATCCCAAAAAAGACGACCGCGTTTCACGGTTCGCGAGCATCTCGCTGATGGTGGCCATCCTCGCGATTGCCGGCATTTTCAGCGCAATGACCGCGATGCGGATTGCAATTCGAGGCCGGGAAGTCGCAGTTCCCGATCTTCAGAACAAAACGAAAGCGGAAGCGCTTAAGCTCCTGGAAAGCAAAGGCCTGGTGCTTCGTATCGCTCAGTCGCAGTTTACCAAGGGTGTGCCGGAAGGACTTATCGTTGAACAAATTCCCCCGGCTGGAACTCACTTGAAAACGTCACGCAGCGTAAAAGTTCTGATCTCCCTGGGTGATCGGAAATACCCCGTACCCAATCTGATCGGAGACAGCGAGCGGGCAGCACAATTGACTCTGGGAGAATCCAAGCTGACCCTGGGTGCGAAGGCTCAGGCCCATACTTCGGAAGGAAGTCCATACACGGTAGTTTTCCAGTCGCCGCCGCCCGATGCAGTCGGCGGTACGGATCCGAATGTGAATATTCTCATTTCTCTGGGCCCGCTGGATGACTACTACATCATGCCCGATCTTGTCGGCAAGCCCTTCGATTCGGTAATGGCGCGCGCTCGAATGGAAGGTTTCAAGGTCGGTAAGCCAAACCTGCGCAGTTATCCTGGAATTGCTCCCGGCATGGTGATTCAGCAGAAGCCGCAGGCCGGATACCGTTTGTCCAAGAACGACTCGATACTTTTGGATGTAAGTCAGTGAATATAAAAATCGCTCCTTCGATACTTTCGGCCAATTTTGCTTCGCTGGGTGAGGACATTCGAAAAGTGGAACAGGCCGGCGCGCAGCTCCTGCACATTGACGTCATGGATGGGCACTTTGTGCCCAATATCACCATAGGGCCGGTGGTGTTGAAGTCCATTCGAAAAGTCACAGAGATGCCTCTGGACGTTCACCTGATGATTTCAGATCCCGACAAATACATCCCCGCTTTTGTGGATGCCGGAGCGGACATGATCACGGTTCACTCGGAAGCTACGGTGCATCTGGATCGCACGTTAAATTTCATACGCTCTCACAAAGTACGCGCCGGAGTGTCTATTAATCCGGCGACACCTGTGTCGACAGTCCAGCATGCGTTCCCGCTGATTGATATGTTGTTGATTATGAGTGTGAATCCGGGGTTCGGGGGACAGGAGTTTATTCCCTATACCCTCGACAAGGTCGCACAGGCGCGAAGAATAATCACTGAAAAGAAATACAGCTGTGTCATTGAAATCGATGGTGGTATCGATACACCACTGATCCCCTCTGTGGTGCAGGCGGGGGCAAGTGTTTTGGTGGTGGGATCGGCCATATTCGGCCGGCCAGATCCCGGGGCGAAGGTCAGGGAGATGTTGGAAACGGCCGCATCGCTCAGATATCATTCAGATTACGTCTAGTGAGGTTTCATAATGCGTAAGTGTATGGCTCTGGCTTTTTGCCTCCTTTTATGGGGCTGCGGCAAGAGCGCTAAAGTGAGTGCGCCGACCATCGATGAACCCGATAAGGTCCTTTACATGAATGCAATGCGACAGATGGACCGGCATAACTACACCGTGGCACGGCTTTCCCTGCAGACATTGATCAGCACCTATCCCGATAGCGACTGGTTTCCCAAGGCCAAATACGCCCTTGCCGAATCCCTGTATCGCGAAGGCGGACGAGAAAATCTGGACTCTGCCGAGACCGCGTATAAAGATTTCATCATCTACTTCCGGGATTCGGACTGGGCGGACGACGCCCAGTTAATGGTTGCAATGACTCACGTACGCCGGGTGCAATCTCCGGACCGGGACAATACGGAGGCACGGTTGGCGGAACTGGAACTACGGGAAATGATTAGCACCTATCCCAATAGCGATCACCTCGAAGAGGCAAAACAGAAATTGCGCGATGTGGACGAAGTTCTTGCTGCGAATAGTTTCAACATCGCCACTCAGTACTTCCGGAACAGGAATTACCTGGCTTCGATTGACCGCTATAGGGAAATTCAGGAAAAGTGGCCGGATTTTTCCAAAATAGATCTGAATCTTTTTGAACTGGCAGAATCCTATAGGTTGCTCACCCCGCCAAATCTGGAAAGCAGCGCCAAATATTATGCCGAAGTCGTAAGGGACTATCCGCTTTCAACGCGTGCGAAACAGGCGAAGGAGCGGCTGGAACAGATGAACGTTCCGGTGCCAGCTCCAAACCCGTCAGCCCTGATACCGCGAACGCAGCAGAATGACAAGGGCGTGTTTGGAAAAACATTTGGTGTGTTCAAGAGCCATCCGGCGGTTCCAACCGAAACCGGCGCCGCATCTGTTACGGATTCCAATAACAAAGAAAAGACGGATTCCGGAAAGGGAACCTTTACCGTGGATCCGAAGGTGAACAACAAGTGAGTTCAAGTGAGGAAATGCGGCAAACCATTCTGCTTGCCGACGACAGTTCCACCATTCAACGGCTGGTTACCAACACATTTGCCGGTACTCGGTTCGATATCGTAACCGTCAGCAACGGCGACGCCGCCATCCGGAAGTTCGAAGACATCAGTCCTGCGGCCGTTCTCGCCGACATTTACATGCCTGGGAAAAATGGTTTTGAAGTGTGTTCGCATATTCGCGCGCACGCGTCTCGTCCGCACACACCCGTCATCTTGCTGGTGGGTGCCTTCGACGCATTTGATGAAGGAAACGCCAGGGATGCCGGCGCTTCTGCGCATATCAAGAAGCCGTTTGAACCGCAGGCACTCATTGAAATGGTGATGGCGGTTTTTGCTCCACGAGAAAGCGTTGAAGCAGCGCCTGCCGAAGCCGGAACGGCGCGGCCATTGGAACAGGCGGCCCCTGCGGGCGCTGGGCCTGCCACTCCGGTTGTTGGCGCTAACGCTGGCGCATCCAGCGCATCCAGCGACGATCTGCTGGGTCTGGAAGACCTCTTCCCACTAAAATCAAGCGCCGAGACCAGTCCCTCGTTCGTTCTGCGAGACGAAGACCTGGACAAAATTGCCGATCGTGTCATTCAGAAACTGTCCTCGCCGGTAATCGAAAGCATCGCATGGGACGTCGTTCCCGAAATCGCCACGAGAGTTATTCGCGAAGAACTCAAACGATCCACGCATGAAGGCTGATTTCTCGAAAACCTACAACCCAGGGGAAGTGGAAAGCCGGTGGTATGGTTGGTGGGAATCGCAGGGATACTTTCGAGCAGACGCAAACTCCACGAAGCCTGCGTTTGCAATCGTTATGCCTCCTCCCAATGTGACCGGATCGCTTCACATTGGCCACATGCTTAATAACACCGTTCAGGATGCGATTATCCGCCGCAAGCGCATGCAGGGCTTCAACACGCTCTGGCTGCCGGGAATGGACCACGCCGGTATTGCCACTCAATGGGTGGTCGAACGGGAACTGCGGAAGGAAGGCAAGACCCGCCAGGAACTTGGACGTGAAGAGTTTGTCAAACGAGTCTGGAAGTGGAAAGAGGAATACGGCGGAAATATCCTGCGGCAAATCCGGCGCATCGGATCATCGTGCGACTGGTCTCGCGAACGTTTCACACTCGATGAAGGACTATCGCGCGCTGTACGCGAAGTCTTCGTCAGGCTCTACGAAGAGAATCTGATTTACCGCAGCAAGCGGCTAATCAACTGGTGTCCGCGCTGCATGAGTGCGATTTCGGATCTCGAGGTGAAATATAAGTCCTCGGATTCGAAGCTGTACCACGTTCGATATCCGGTCAAGGACAAACCAGACGAATTCATTGAAGTTGCCACGACACGTCCGGAAACCATGCTTGGGGATACGGCGGTCGCAGTGAATCCGGAAGACGTGCGGTACCGCGGACGTATCGGACAGCAAATCATCCTTCCATTGGTCGGCCGTGAAATACCGTTAATCGAGGATTCTGCCGTCGACCTGAAATTTGGAACCGGAGCGGTGAAGGTGACTCCGGCACACGATCTGGCCGACTTCGAAATCGGCCAACGGCACCACCTTGCGCAGATCAGTGTTATTGGAGAGGACGCGACGATCACTGCGGAAGGCGGAGTGTACCGGGGGCTCGATCGTTTTGCGGCTCGCAAGAAAATTGTGGAAGACCTCGAAGCGCAGGGTTTCCTCGTGAAAGTGGAGACGCTGAAAAACAACATCGGCGAATGTGAACGTTGTTCCACTTCTGTGGAGCCCTTGTTGTCGACCCAATGGTTTGTGAAGATCCAGTCTCTTGCCGATCCCGCAATTGACGCTGTGGAAACCGGACGCACGGAGTTTGTTCCCTCGAATTGGTCAAAGACCTATTTCGAGTGGATGAGGAATATTCGCGACTGGTGCATCTCCCGGCAATTGTGGTGGGGACATCGTATTCCCGCCTGGTATTGCTCCTGCGGCGAAATCATCGTCGCGCGCGTCGACCCTGTCCAATGTTCGAAATGCGGATCATCCGAGTTACGTCAGGATCAGGACGTGCTGGACACATGGTTCAGTTCCGGGCTATGGCCGTTCTCGACGCTGGGATGGCCCGATCAAACGGCCGATCTGAAAGCGTTTTATCCAGGGTCAGTGCTGGTGACGGCATACGACATCATCTTTTTCTGGGTCGCGCGCATGATGATGCTCGGCCTGAAGTTCATGAATGATGTTCCATTTCGAGCGGTCTACATCACCGGCATGATTCGCGACGCGGAAAAACAGAAAATGTCCAAGTCGAAAGGCAACGTCGTGGACCCCCTGGAAATATGCGACAAGTTCGGTACCGACGCCGTGCGCTTCGCATTCGCACGGATGGGAGCGCCAGGCACGGACATCGCTGTTTCCGATTCGCTGCTGGACAGCTATCGTTTTTTCGCCACCAAGATCTGGAATGCCGGACGGTTCATTTCGCAGCATGTGGCCGCCTCCGATCGCTTGCCGTCGATCGAAGAACTACGGAACACCAACCTGGCGTTGGTCGATCGCTGGATCCTGGCACGCCTCGCCCGTGCGACACAGGAAGTTCGCGCTTCGATGGAGCAGTACAACCTGCACGAAGCCACACGGACCATCTATCGTTTTTTCTGGGACGAATTCTGCTCGTGGTATCTCGAAATGACCAAGCTTCACCCCGAGCAGTCGAAGGCGACACTTCTTTATGTATTCGAAAGTGCATTGCGTCTGCTTCATCCGTTCATGCCGTTTATCACTGAAGAGCTCTGGCAGGGAATTCCGCACACCGGAGAATCCATTGTCATTGCTCCTTATCCTGAGCTTGAGAGTCATGCCGACGATGAGAAGGCGGAGTTGCATGCGGAAATGGTGCAGGATCTGATTACCAAGGTTCGAAATATACGGGCGGAGATGAATGTGGATGCCAAACAGACGGTTAAGCTGCGCATTGCATCCACAGACGCCGGCCTCGCCGCCCTTATTGATGAGGCAAAGAACTATATCCACCGGCTTGCCTCCGTGGAGTCGATCGAGCTTGTGGCCGCATTGTCCGGCGACAGGTTATCCGCCCAGGCTGTGGCTGCGGGCTGTTCCATTGAAATTCCGTTGGCCGGAGTGATTGACCCGGCGGCGGAACGGAGCCGCCTTGCCAAAGCGCGCGAGAAATTGATTCAGGAAGTGGCAGGCATTCAGAACCAGCTTTCCAATCCGGATTTCGTTTCGCGCGCCCCGTCTGAAGTGGTTGACGAAAAGAAACGCCGGCAGGTCGAACTGCAGGATCAAATCGAGAAGCTCTCGGCAGGAATCGATCGCTTCGATTAGTATGATTCCGCTCGACCTCGGCCGGATTCAGGAGATCCTCCGCATTGCACTCGACGAGGATCTGGGATCCGGCGATGTGACCTCGTCTGCCACGATTCCTCCTGAGGCCCAGGCTGTCGCACGCTATACAACAAAGCAACCCTTGGTGGTTTCCGGTCTTCCGGTCGTGGAACAACTGGCGCGGATGGTCGATTCCACTCTGAAGTTTCGGTATCTTTCCAATGACGGCGATTCTGTAAACGAAGGGTTTCCATTGGCGGAGTTGAACGGCTCGGCGCGATCCATACTGGCCGCGGAACGAGTCACACTGAACATACTTCAGAGAATGTGCGGTATCGCCACACAGACGTCAGCATTCGTCCGGCGCGTCGCAGGTACGAAGGCCAAAGTGATTGATACTCGAAAAACCGTACCGGGATTGCGGCTGCTGGATAAGTATGCGGTCGCGTGCGGCGGCGCCACCAATCATCGAATGGGGTTATATGATGCGGTGCTGATCAAGAACAACCACCTGGCCTTCCATTCAACGCTGACTGAATCGGTCAACATGGCGCGGCACAGTATTGCGGGCACCTTTCAAATCGAAGTCGAAGTGTCGAATCTCATGCAGCTGGAAGAGGCCATTCGCGCCGGTGCCGATGTGGTTCTGCTGGACAATTTTTCTGTGGAATTAACGCAGCAGGCTGTGGCGCAATGCCGGGGCCGCGTTCCACTTGAATCCTCCGGCGGCATCACGCTGGACAATATTCGCGGCTATGCGGAAGCGGGAGTCGATCGCATCTCTGTGGGCGCTTTGACGCACTCTGTTCAGGCCGCCGATATCCATTTGCGCGTGACACCGAGCTGAACTCATGGACAGGAAACTCGACGAGTTGTTGTTTGCATTGATGCAAAACATGACCCTCGCGGTTTCCGGCGAAAAACTGGCTGAAGACCTGAACGTGTCGCATTCCACAATTTCACGCTGGGTGGAAAAACTGCGCAGCTTTGGCGTGGAAATTCGCGGCGAACTTTTCACCGGATACCGCCTGATGCGCCTTCCCGACGTTCTTTTGCCGCAGCTGATTCGACCGCGATTGCATACTCGCGAGTTGGGTAGGACGATTTTTCATTTCTTCAGCGTCGATTCGACCAATGCGTTTGCATCGAGGCTGTGGACCCATGGCCGAAAGGTTTCGCACGGATCCGTCATTATTGCTGAAGCTCAGACTGCGGGACGTGGAAGGCTTGGCCGCTTCTGGCATTCCGAACCGGAGAGCGGATTGTACTTTTCGCTGGTACTGCGCCCAAAGGTGCCGCCGCAGTATGCACCGCTCTTCACTTTGGGCGCTGCAGTGGCACTTCATCATGCCATCGAGCGGGAAACGGGTCTGGATGTGGATATCAAATGGCCGAACGATTTACTCGTTCAGGGGAAAAAGGTGTGCGGCATTCTCGCGGAGATGCAGGCGGAGTTCGATCGCGTGAATTCGCTTATTATCGGTATCGGTTTGAACGTCAATCATGTGGCGATGCCGGCGGAATTGGCAGATACGGCAATCTCTCTCCGGATGGCCTCCGGGCGAATCCATTCCCGAATCGAATGCCTGGCGGCATTTCTGGAAGAATTTGAAACCCTCTTGTCTAGCTTCGAACAAACCGGTCCGTCTGCAGTTATTGATTCATGGACGCGGCATTCCAGCTTTGCGTCCGGCCGGCAGTTGAAAGTGAACGATGGGTTCCGCATGATTGAAGGTGTGACCCGGGGACTGAACGCGTCGGGCGCGATTCGCATAGAAACCGGCAATGGCAAAATTGAGGAAGTCTATAGCGGCGATGTGGTGGCCTGGAGTTAGTTTTATCGCACGAATGTATAATTGGTGAACCCATGCCGCGCATCAAGACCTTCTACGACGAACTCAACATTGAGCGTGACGCGAAGCCGGCACAGATCAAGCACGCGTTCAAAGAGATCGCCAAGGTCTACCATCCAGACAAAAATCCGCCGGAAAAACAGGCCTGGGCTCATGAACAAATGAGCCGCTTCAATTTTATCTTCGAGACCTTGATGAATCCTGCGTCGCGGAAGGAGTATGACGACATCGTACGTCGATACGAAGAGGCGCCGTCGGCCCCTCGTTCCCGTTCCCGCCGTGCCGAAAGGGAAGAGACTGCCATCGCGCGAGAGTATGCCCTGGTATCCGTGGAGATCATGAATCTGACGGGAAAATATACGAACTGCCGGATCAAGATGGGGATTGGCGCCTCCGTCGGAAGTATCGGTGCGATTCTGCATCTGGTGGGGTTCTTCACACACCTGCTGGAAGACGTGCCCGTCCTGTTTTTCTTCAGCTACTTTTTTGCCTTGATGGGTGGCGTGATGATTCTCATGGGAATTGTCGACTACTTCGGCCGCAACCAATACCGCCGCCGCATTGACGAACTCGAAGAACGCCGTTCATTTCTCCGCCAACGCATGTTCGAAGCCTACGTCGGCTGAACAAATCCGCTTGCGTGGCATGTGTGCCGCCCTGATTGGCGGACTCGCCCCCGACATCACATACAGGTTTTCCTTTAGAAAAACTATGCCAGCCTTATCGGTAAGAGGATCTTGTCCGTAACTGCAATACGGAAGGATTGGCACCTACGCTAAGGCGTGAAATTCGAGTGAATATAGCAGCTTAGACCAATGCGCAGGGGAACCATGAGGGAGGAAGGATCATGAAATATGCGCGCGAGAATTGGATCAAGCGTAACTTGCCGCCTGGAGCGACACTAGTTGCCGTGGCCGTACTTTTGCTCGCGGCCCGTTTGGCGCAACAGGCCGGTGTACAACAGCAGCCTCCGGCGGCACCCAATGGCAGCACCCAGACTACAGGTGCGCCGGGCTCTCCTGAAGCCACGACCACGATTCCGGGAAACCAACTCCCGGCGCCGGAACCGAAATTCGGTGGCGTGATCACGGAGAACGCTGCGGACTCTAAGCCGTGGTGGCCGCCAACCATTGTGCCGCCCAAGGGTGCGCCCAACATTCTGCTCATCATGACCGACGACCAGGGTTACGGCGTCAGCAGCACCTTCGGCGGTGTCATCCCGACTCCGTCGCTGGACCGTATCGCGAAGGCCGGGCTGCGCTACACGCAGTTCAACTCCACCGCGCTGTGCTCGCCCACGCGGGCGGCGCTGATCACAGGCCGAAACCACCACTCGGTGGGTTTCGGTGTGGTCACCGAACTGTCCACGGGTTTTCCGGGCTATGACTCGATCATTGGTACGGAGGGCGCGACCATTGGCAGGATCCTCAAAGACAACGGCTATACCACCGCCTGGTTCGGCAAGAACCACAATACGCCGGCCTACCAGTACACGCTCGCGGGCCCCTTCGATCAATGGCCGTCGGGCATGGGCTTCGACTATTTCTACGGCTTCATGGGTGGCGAGACCGACCAATGGACACCTTATCTCTTTCAGAACAACAAGCAGATCTTTCCGTGGATCGGCAAGACCGGCTACAACCTCACCACTGACATGGCGGACGAGGCGATTACCTACATGAAGGAGCTCAATGCCGCCGCGCCCGACAAGCCGTTTTTCGTCTACTACGTTCCCGGCGGAAGCCACTCGCCACACCAGCCGACCAGGGAGTGGAGCGACAAGTTCAAGGGCAAGTTCGACGTGGGCTGGAACGCGATGCGCGAGCAAATTTTCGCCAACCAGAAACGGTTAGGGGTGATTCCCGCGAATGCGAAGCTGACCGACTGGCCGGATAAGGACCTGCCGAAATGGGAAACGCTATCGGCTGACGAAAAAAAGTTGTTCGCCCGGCAGGCCGAGGTGTACGCGGGTTACACGGCCTACACCGACCACGAGATCGGCCGCGTCATCCAACAGATCGAGGATATGGGCAGACTCGACAACACATTGATCATCTATATATGTGGTGACAACGGCACCAGCCCCGAAGGCACACTGTCAGGCACGCCAAACCAGTACACGGCGTACAACGGCGTCCTGGATTTTCCGGTCGCCGAGCAACTCAAGTTCTATGACGCCTGGGGTTCGGCAGCGACCTACCCGCACATGGCGGTTGGCTGGGCGTGGGCATTCGACACGCCGTTCAAGTGGACCAAGCAAATCGCATCGCACTTCGGCGGCACGCGCCAGGGCATGGCGATCAGCTGGCCCGGCCATATCAACGACCCCGGGGCCGTCCGTACCCAGTTCCACCACATCATCGACATCGTGCCCACGATCCTCGATGCCACGGGTCTCAAAGCTCCTCAGATGGTCGATGGCATCAAGCAAAGGCCAATTGAAGGTGTGAGCATGGTCTACACCTTCGACAAAGCGAACGCCAATATGCCGTCGACGCGCAAGACGCAGTACTTCGAGATGATCGCGAACCGTGGAATCTATCATGAGGGCTGGTATGCCAACACGACGCCGCCACATGGGCCATGGATATTGAACGCTCCCTTGCCCGCACCCAACGATTACAAGTGGGAGCTGTACAACCTGAACGACGATTATTCGCAGGCCAACGACCTCGCGGCAAAGATGCCTGATAAGCTGAAGGAAATGCAGGCACTGTTTATCACGGAGGCAGCCAGGTACAACGTCCTTCCCCTGAACAACGACACGTTTGCGCGGTCGCTCGCACCGCGGCCGAGCGCGACGGCCGGCAAGACCGTATTCACGTACAGCGGGGTGAACTCCGGCATCAATTCCAGTAATGCACCGAACATCCTGGGCAGGTCCTACACGATTACCGCCGAAGTCGATGTGCCACAGGGCGGCGGCGATGGAGTGCTCGCCACCCTGGGCGGGCGCTGGGGTGGATGGGGGCTGTACATACTCGAGGGCAAGCCGGTTTTCGACTACAACATGCTGATCCTCGCGCAGTACCGTTGGGAAGGACCGGACGTGCTCACGCCAGGCAAACACACGATCGTGTTCGACT
>JBGPBY010000096.1:0-17808 GCA_041481485.1 Terriglobia bacterium | reverse complement strand
TCCGCCGCCGGTGACCATGTTGAGCACGCGCATCGCACTGGCGACGGTGATGTCTCCTGCCTGAGTCCACGCCGTGACTTCGCCATTGACGTTTCCAAGGGTCAGGTTTCCCGCCTGGTTGCTCTTGATTGCGACGTTGCTGCCGATGTCGCCAGCCTGAATATTTCCGGCCTCTGTATAGATGGAAGTTTCCCCGCGAATATTGCCAATAAACACATCGCCACCGCCGGTACGGGCATTCACTTTCCCGTCGGACTGGCCAATCGTGATTGTGCCAGCCTGAGTGACCAGATCCAGGATGACATTCCGCGGTACCTTGATATGCCAATCCGGGATGGGCCGCATCGGACCGGCTGCCGTACCGTCAATCCTCACCGTGTCGCGGCCGCAGGTTTCCTGCGCAACCATTTGTTTGCCCGTCACATCCCAGTCGACGCTATCGGTTCCCGAGGTGTCGATAATCAGGTTGCCGGCCGGTACTCGAACTTCGAGAGTTCCCCCGGCAGGAATTGGGCATCGGGCGTAAAGAGATGCTGGGGTAAAAACCAGAGCAAAGAGGAAAGCAGCTGTTGTTGTCGCTAAGACATTCATCAATTTCATGAATTTCACGGTGTCGTCCCTACGAACTGAATTGCCTGTAACTTGATCAGGGGATTATCCTCGTTTTGGGTGACTTTCTGAACAGATTTTGCGACGGAATCGTCTTTGGCAAAGCCCTTCAGGGCATCAATGGCCTGACGCCGGATTCCGGCGTCTTCGTCATTCTCCAGAACATTCAGGAAAGCCGACTGAACAGTGGGGTCATTGGCAAAAGGTTTCAAACTCTGCAGCGCCTTCAGGCGGACGCCCCGATTATCATCCTCAATGAGGGCATGAATCAGCGCCTGCTGGACTGGGCGCTTTTCCGGCTCCCGCGCCAGAACCTCGACCGCACTGAGCCGAGCGCCGGGATTTTGTCCGTTGCGCAGAGCGCCGACTAGCAGCTGTTGCGCCATATCGTCCCGAAGATTGCCCTGAAAATGCAATGGCCGGACCAGATTTCCAACGATTTCGACATTTCCCATGGAGTCCGAATTGACGACTTTCAGGTTAGAAATGCTTTCCTGTTCGGAACTCGTTGTCGCAATGCGTGGATCGGTGGTGGATCCACCGCCGTGAAAAGAAGAGTTCACAAATACACCGACCGCCATGCCCACTGCAACCAGCGTGGTCCACTCCAGCAAGCGCATCGGCGAGAACGCCACCGAAAACGCCGGAAGGCGCCACCAGGATCTCTTCCGCTCAATGCGATCCAGTTCATTGGCCAGTTCCCGGCGTGATTCGACCAACAGATCCGATGGAACGTTCCAAAGTCCGTTCTCTTCAGCCAAGACGGCATGAAGACTCTTTTCATTTTCGAAGGATTCATTGCAGGAGCTGCATTGCTGAAGATGGGTTTCCAGTTCAGACTGTTCGCGTTCGGATAACTCATCGTAAAGGAACAGGACAATCTGTCCCTGGTATTCTCTGCATTCCATGCGTTTCATTCGCCCACTTCCCGCTGTTGAATTTCCCCTGATTACGATGTCATCTGGACCGGGTCGGCCCATCATGCTCACACTGCGCTGAGATGCGCTCTTAGCTTTTGAGTCGCGCGAAAGAGATAGTTTTTCGCAGTCTCTTCAGTGCTTCCCATGATCTCGCCAATCATCTTGAGACGAAGGCCCTGATAGTGCCTCAATTCAAATACAAGTCGCTCTTTTTCGGAAAGGGTTTTTAAGGCTTCCTGGATTTTGGCTCCGACTTCGCGTCCATATAGCCGACGTTCCGGGTTGCTGTAGTAAGTGGTAGCGGCCAGGGTATCCTTCAATGCCGGGCGGTCGGGATGAGATTCAGTATCGGACTCATAGGAAACCTCTTCCTTCAGCGTCTGGCGTTTTCGGAGGTGGTCCAGCCCCACATTGGTTGCAATTCGGTAGATCCAGGTATAAAAACTCGATTCGAAACGGAAGCGGTTCAATGACCGGAAAGCTTTAAGAAAAGTCTCCTGGAAAACTTCTCGCGCCTCTTCGCGATTTCCAAGCATGTGAAAAGCAAGCCGGAGGATTTCCCGGTCATGCCTTCGGATGAGCTCTTCGAAAGCCATGCGATCGCCGCTCTGCGCCTGTTGAATCAGGAGCTTCTCTTCGTCGGAATCGTGTGCGCGTTGTTCGGCCCTTCTCAAGATTGCTTCCATGATTACGGTCGTTAGACGCCCTGCCCCGGAAAAGGTAGCAGTTAGTTCGTGCTCGTCACGAAGATGGTGATCTGGTCTCCGGGGTGAAGCACGGACAAATCGGTTTTAGTGTTCCAAGACTTAATATTACCTACAGTTGTCTTATAGTCACTGGCGATTTTGCCCAGGGTTTCCCCGGCTCTTACCTGATGAATGACCTTGTGGGGCTCGGAGGAGGCTATGACAGGGGTGGCTGCAGCAGCGGTGGGTGCCTGGCCCACCACGAGTTTCCGGCCGGTTGTGATCTGAGTGGAGGTGAGCTTGTTCCATTTTTTCAGATCGTCGACCGTTACATGGAAGCGGCTTGCGATATCGGAGAGGCTGTCGCCTTTCCGAACCGTATACGAAGTTGCAGTGCCGGATCCCGCCGGCTTGGCAGATGAGCTGTTTCTGTTGGCTGAATTGGCAGACGCGGTGGCCGGGGGATTCATGCCGCTGATCGGGATAATCAGCGACTGACCGGCAGTGAGAACACTGTTGGCTGTCAGCTTATTCGCCTTCGAGAGCTCTGAAACGGTCGTACCGTGTTTCTTTGCGATGACGGACAGCGTGTCACCCTTTCGCACCTGGTGATAACGGAACTGCACTCTGTCGCTATCCGGCATGGCAGCAACTTTTTCCTGGAAAACTTCGCCATAGCCGCGAGGCAGAACCAATACAAAATCCGGATCGTCCGGAGGCGTAGTCATCCGGAGCATATGGCCGTTGAGTGTCCGCAAATCGTCCAGTGGTACGCCAATCGCTTCGGCAATCACGCGCAGATCGGTCGCCTTGTCGATCGAAACGCGCTCGGTTTCCAGCGGTTCCATCGGCGAGATCTTGAATCCATATTTTTCCGGATCCGTGCCGATGATCGTCAGTGCCAGAATATTCGGAACGTAGTTGATCGTTTCGTTCGGAAGCGCGCGCTTGTCGGCCAGTTCCCAGAATGTCGACACGCCGGTTTTATCCAGGGCGTTTTTGACTCGCTGGGGGCCGGCATTATAGGCGGCCATTGCGAGGTACCAGTCGCCAAACTGGTCGTACAGATCCCTTAAATGGCGTGCAGCAGCCCGAGTGGACTTTTCCGGATCGGACCGTTCGTCCACCCACCAGGTTTGTTCCAGTCCGTATTCCGCGCCACGGGAAGAAATGAATTGCCACATTCCCTTTGCCGAAGCCCGGGAGAGTGCCCGTGGCAGAAATGCACTTTCTGCCTGGCAAAGGTAGATCAGATCCTGAGGAACTCCTTCGCTTTTCAGAATGCTGAGAATCATGGGGCGGTACATGCCCATGCGTTCCAGTCCGGCAATAATGGAGTTGCGGCCTCTGCCGTTCTGGTAGTAATCCAGAAAATTCAGGACCCGGTCATTGACGATGATCGGCAGGTCATTGCCATGGGTCTGCACTTCTTCCTGCGCGACTTCCCGCAATTTCGGGTCGATCACGGGAGGAAATGTCACATTCTGCAGATCGTCGATGGCCGCATGATCGCCCGTCTGATCCGTAAATCCATCTCCATTGCGAATTGCGGCCAATTCCAGCGCGTGGACTCTGGTGATGACTTCCGTGACTTCCCTTTGCAGCCGGGGGTTACTGGGATTCTTCGCGGATGACTCCATGAGGATATCGACGGCCCCGTCGAATTCGTCCTTCGCACGGTTCAGGAAGCCATTCGCGTAAAGTTCCTGGCCTTTCTCAAAGTGCATCCGGGATTCCACGATAGCGAGTCCCACTTCGTCGACAAAGGGCTCATAGGGAAGGGCAGTTGCGACCGCTGAAGGAGTCATTTCCGGGCGAGGAGGCTGCGGTAACACCACAGGTGCTGGCGGAGCCGGTGGTGGTGGAGCCGCTTCTGGAGCCACCACCTGGACTTTTTTGGGCGCTGCCGGACTGCACGAACTGGCAATCCCAGCGGCGATCAAAATCAGGATGTGGCTTCGTTTCAAATATTCTCCTAATAAAAAAGCCACTAAGACCTGCTCCTCGCGATCGTGTTCTAGTGGCCAGCAAAATCCCGGTCAGATTAGTGCATTGACTTGACTGAGTCAACCGAATATCCCTCGCCCGGAGAATAAAAATTTCGAGCCCTTGCAAAACAATAACTTATATAGCGAAAAGTCTTCAACTTCGTTTGCTTATTTCACCTCAGCGCCTGTACAGCCGGCATCCTGCCGGAGAGCGTCACCTGGATTGCACCGTAGCGATCGGTCCGCAATGCCGGAAGGGCGGAGGCTGCTGGATGACCAAACGGATTGTTCGCTCCGACCGAAATCACCCGAATATTCGATCGAACTTTCAGTTTCGTGCCGCCGCTTCCGTGATGGGGTACTTTGAGGAGGTTTACGAACGCCGGCGCCGGAATCGAAATTTCCAGATCGCCGGTGAAAAGAGCGGTCTGATTTCCGGTATCGAGGAGCAGGACAACCGAGTCGTTGTTCTGGGCGGATTTGCGGTTGGAGTAATTCAGGGGCGGATGCAAGACGCTAAATTCCCCGATCCGGTCGCCGGTGGAAACCCATCGGACTGGAATCCGTCGTTCCCGGAGAAGGTCCAGGAATGCGCGGTAGGCCGGAATCATCGGATTCCGTCCCAACCAGGCTTCACCGACCTGAAAGTTGGAAACGACGTCGAATAGTCCGTCGAGGTGATCGTTATGCGCGTGGGTCAGGACGACGGTGTCCAGCCTGCGGATCCCCCGGGAAAACAGATAGGCACTGACAACGTCCTCTCCAATCGAGAACGTACTTTCTTCCCGTAGTCCTAGAAATCGGCCTGCAGCGACACCACCACCGTCGATGAGCATCCGGCGGTGGTCGGGGAATTCCAAAAGGATACAGTCACCTTGTCCAACGTCGAGGAAGGTGACCACCACGTCTCGGGGAGGGGGAGGCGAAAAGTCTCCGAACGCAACCATTCCCAACGATATTGCTGCCGTGAGGCTGCCTGTAATCAGCAGCCACGCAAGTTTTTTCCAGACTGCGGTGACAATTACAGCCGCGGCAACCGCGTAGATCGACCAGAGCCATACCGGTGCCGACGGAACGCGCATCGTGGCGTGGGGAAGGGTCAGTCCAAGCTGGAGTATCCATAGAAGTAGCCGTACCAGCGTCCGAATGAGGATTGCGACTGGCACGGCGGCCAAATGCGGAAGCGGGATCAGAAGGAGCCCGAGTGGCGTCATGACCGCCGCGATCAGACCGGCCGGCACATTGAGCAACGGGGAAATTGGGGCGATGCGGTGAAACGATTCCACCATGAAAAAGATGAAGACGGTTTCCACGCCAAGAGTCGTGATGATCGCTCCTCCCAGCAGTTGACCGAACCGCCAGGGCAGCAACACGACGGCATACGGTAACCGGTAACGCTCGCACCACATGCGGCGCTCCACCCGCCATGCCGCGACGTCGACGGCCAGCGTCCCGTCGCGGTCGACGTTGTCGAATTGATTCAAGCGCGGATTCCAGTGTCCGAAAGCCCACTGGTTTGCCGGCAGGCCCAGGCCGATCACGGCGGTAACAGCTGCAAAGGTCATCTGAAAACTGCTGTCTTCAATGGAGGTAGGATCGATCAACAGGAGCACGAATGCGGTAAATGCCGTGGAATTTAATGGAGAATGTCCGCGATCCAGAATTCTTCCGGCAATAAATGTGACGGCCATAATGGCCGCCCGAACCGCAGGGATTTGCCAGCCGACCAGAACGGTATAGATGAATACAAAGACGGCCACAGTGAGAAGTCGAATCATTCTGCTTCGCAGAAGGAGCCGCGTAAGCC
Source organism: Terriglobia bacterium (assembly GCA_041481485.1). Taxonomy (GTDB): domain Bacteria; phylum Acidobacteriota; class Terriglobia; order 20CM-2-55-15; family 20CM-2-55-15; genus JBGPBY01. The sequence goes on along the minus strand of JBGPBY010000096.1, from coordinate 11,798 downwards.
ATAGGACGGCGGAAGCGACGACGGCGATATTGAATCCGGAAACGACGACGAGATGGAACAGGCCGCCTGCTTGAAATTGCCGTTCCGTGTCGGCGCTCAGGCCGGAAGTGCGGCCCAAAACCATGCCCATTACGAGTCCGCGCTCGTTGTCATTCTCAAAATGGCGGGATATCCGATTCGCGATCCAGCGGCGGGCGCGGTCCGGACCATGCCATCCTCGAGCCATGACGGTAATGAGCCGCGGATTGCGGATCGTGCCGGTCCAGTAAATTCCCTGGCGTTCAAGGTAACGCCGGTAATCAAAGACTCCCGGATCCCGATACACAGTTGGGCGCCGGAGAGCTACCAAGACCTCCACGCTGTCCCCTCGGCCGAGATCGAGGCGGTTGAAGAGCTCGAGCAGGTCCGGGTTGTCGAGAAACTCGGTAAGTCGGGCCCTTCCAGGGCAGGGGTGCCGGTCCACGCTGACAATTGTCAAATCGAGAGTGATGCCGATCCCTCGCCATTCTGGCGCACGCTCGACAGTGCCGATCAGCCGTACGGCTTCCGGTCCTGGGTCCGGTGGAACCGGAGGTATCGCATCGCGTCTGGCTACACCGATTAAGAAAACGGTAATTAGAAGGAGACGCCGTTTCGCGATTCCCAGAAGCAACGCCAGAGGAAAACACAACCATACAAAGTGAGGATCGAGAAACGGGCCCGAAAGAATGCCCGCAATCAGAACGAAAAGAGGAAGTAGTAAAGGCACCATATGCAGTCCTCGGTTGAACTGCAAAGGGCGTCCTTACTATATCCGAAATATAGATCTCGGAGATCAATACGTGCGGTCCCCGCTCCCTCAAAATAACCGGGCATCTAAATTAATTCCGGAACTGGCCCCTGTTTTTCCCGCCTGAATCCTGCGACCAGTTCGATGTGATACGTATTTGGAAACTGATCAACCATGGCAATTCGCTCCAGCTCGTATCCCTGCTGGACAAAAACCGCCGCCTCTCCCGCGAACGTACTGGGATTGCAAGACACATAGACGATCTTTTCCGCTGCAAGCCGAGCAATCCGCAGCGCAGTCTCCTTCCCACAGCCGGTCCGAGGGGGATTGAGCAGCACCACATCCGGCTTCACTTCGGCATCTTTTAGCGCATCCTCAACGTCCCGTCCCACAAACGTCACATTCCTGGCCCGGTTTAGATTTGCGTTCAGCTTCCCCAGTTTCACGGCAACCCGGTTGGCTTCGACGCTGAGAACTTCCTTCGCCCGCCGGGACACCGGAATCGAAAAAAATCCGCTCCCGGAAAACAGATCCAGTACGTACCCGGGGTTCGGTCCGACCTGATCCAGGACCTCGTTCATGAAATCCTCCAGGAGAAATTGGTTGGACTGAAAAAATGCGTCCGGATGCATTTCGAACTCACAATTGTTCACACGAATTCGCGGATTCTCCGCTCCAGTCAATCTGCCATCGAACGATGCGACAACCGGGGGACCGCAAACCGCGTGGACCTCTTTAACTTCTGCAAATCCTTTCAGCAACTGATTGCCCTCTGGTATGAACGCATTGAGGTCCGGCACCAGCGAATGGCATTCCCGAATCGGAACCACGGTGTTGCTCCGCTCGCGCATGAATCCCAGCTGATTGCCGCGAACATGAAATGTTGCGCGCAAGCGATAGTGGGCATCCGGACCTTTAACGATTGGGATGGGCCGGTCCCAGTGCAGATGTCCGGTGCGCTGCAATGTTTCCCGAAGGACCGCCTCCTTTATCTGGACCTGACGCTCGTACCGGATATGTTGCCAGTGACAGCAGCCCGCCGTGAGGTAGTTCGGACACGACGGCGATTGCCGGTCCGGTGATGGATCCACAATCGAAACGATCCGCGCCGATGCGTAATCTTTCTTCCTGTCGAAGACTTCCACATCCACGACATCTCCTGGCGCAGCGCGCGGCACGAAAATCACACCTTCCGGAGAGCGCGCCAGCCCCGCTCCCCCATAAACCATTTTTTCAATCGTGACTTGCATGTATCCAATCTGCCGGGTGTCCGGCGCCTGTGTTCCGGCTCCCTTGGCTTGTTTTACTTTCTGGGACGATGCACAGCAAGCCGGGCTGCCAGCCTGTCGATATCGATGGGTTTGACGATATGATCGTCGCAGCCGGCGGCGAGGAAGCGCTGCCGGTCTTCCACCATCGCGTGAGCTGAGAGTGCGAAGATGGCGCCTTTGAAACCCAGTTGTCGCATTCGGCGCGCGGCTTCCAAACCGTCGAGAACCGGCATTTGCATGTCCATAAGAATCACATGGAACGAATTGGAACCGAACCGTTCGATGGCTTCCATGCCGTTTCTTGCAGTTGATACGTTGCAGCCCAGCAAATCCAGAAGTTCGGCAGTGGCTGCGAGGAGGTCCGCATTGTCTTTCGCAATAAGTACGGACAGTCCACCAAGATCAATCGCAGATTTATCCGGAGGCGTCTGCAATGTTGCCGGAGTTGAAGGATTGCTCTGAACGACTTCCAGCTGAACTCGGAAGTGTGTGCCACCGCCTGGCCGGCTCGAAACAAGCTCCAGATCTCCTCCAAGCTCCTTACTTAACTGTTTGGCCAAAACCAGGCCAAGACCGACTCCTCCACGAGTGTTGTCCAATTGGGAGAAAACCGAAAACAGCCGCTGACGTCCATCGTCGGGGAAACCGACACCGGTGTCGGTGACGTCGAGGATCAGCTTGTTGGTGGTGTTGTTCAACTTCAGCGACAACGCGACTTCCCCGCGGTCCGTGAATTTTACGGCGTTTCCGACCAGGTTCATGAGGATCTGACGCAGTCTTCGGGCATCGGTGATGATTTGGTGAGGGAAGTCGGGAGTCACGGACAGAGTCAAAGTCAGGCCCTTGCCGTGAGCCTGGGGAAGCAGGCTCTGAATCACATCCGTAGCCACTTCAGATGGAGAAACAGGTCTCAGGACGAATTCGAGCTTCCCTGCTTCGATTCGTGCGACGTCGAGTAGATCCTCAATGAGTTGATTGAGCGCCTCGCCGTTGGCGCGAATGCGCTCTACTGCGTGCTGCTGTTTGTCGTCAAGCCGGGTCTTTGCCAGGAGGTCATTGTAGCTGAGCAGGGCGGCCAGAGGCGTCTTAAGCTCGTGGCTGACATTGCGAAGAAACAGCGTTTTGTGCTGGCTGGCTTGTTGCGATTCCCTTTCTGCCCGGGCCAGGCGTTGGACCAACAGCTGAAGTTCGCCCACTACAACATTGATGGTATAGGCAATCGCGTCAATCTCATCGCGCTCGTCGGAGATCGGGGCTTTGCGATGGAGTTCCCCGGCCGCCATGTCTTCGAGTGTCTTCAGAAGGTCGGCCAGCCGCTCTCGATGTTTCTCCGCTGGTTGGCTCAAAAAACGGCCTTTCTCAGCCAGATCATCGCCGTATCTTCGTCGGTGAAGATGCGTGTGGGCAAGCCAGGCCGGGCAATGCGTATGTAAAGATTTCCCATAACCCTCCCGACCGGAGAAGCATCGACCAAAAGGCCAAGGGCCGAGAACCACTGTGTCAGGTTCTCACCGCTGTAAAAGTGCCGTACTTCGGCAGTGATGAGTGCTGCTTGCCGTATATCCACGAGAAGCCTGCTGCGGCGGTTGGACGCAACGCAGAAACAGGCCTCGATATTGGCTCGCGCATCGTCAAGAGATTGCAGCACTTCAGGCAGAATCCGCACTGTGACGACTGGACCGCTTTCAGCCTCCATCAGAGTGATTTCAGCGGTTGTGGTTTTAATCGACAGAGACACGCTGTATGAAACCCCAACCTTTACGCAACGGTGTTTTTGCTCACTGCTCCGGCTCTTTCCAATGGGAGGCTAAAAGAAAACAAACTCCCCATGTCGTCGGCCCGGCTTTCGGCCCACATCTTTCCGCCATGAGCCTGCACAATGCCTCTGGCAATGGACAACCCTAATCCACTCCCCGAGAATCTGTTTTCTTCTGCCTGCCAGAACCTATCGAAGATTCTGGGCAAATGTTCCCTGGGAATACCCGGTCCGTCATCCGCGACAGACACAATAATTTCATTTTCCCGCTGACGGGCCGAAACCTGAATCATTCCTTCTTCAGGCGTAAACTTAACCGCATTCCCCAGGAGGTTGGACATCACTTGTCCGATGCGGCGGGCATCAACAGCGATCGGGCGAAGATTACCATAGGAAACGTCCAACCTCAGTGTTTGCCGTTTAGCCTCAGCGAGAACCCGGACACTGTCGATGGCGCCCAACAATACCGGCTCCAGCCTTTCCACCTGAAGTGCCAGCGAAAAAGTTCCGCTTTGAATTTTGCCAAAATCCAGTAGATCGGCGATGAGGGAATCCATCTCCTGAACGGAGCGCTGAATTTTAATTGTAAAGTCCCTTAATTTCTCTGCATCTACGTTGCCGGAACGGCAAACAATATGGGTCAGAATTGCGATCGTGGCCAGTGGAGTCTTGAGGTCATGAGAGACGATCGCCAACACTTCATCGCGGGTTTTTACGGCGAATTGAGTCTCAAGAAGGAGCCGTGCATTTTCTATAGATAAGGCAGCGCGCCGCGCGACTTCTTCGGCAAGACCCAGGTCAGCCGGTCCATACAAAGGAGAGGACGAGCACACTGCAAACGTAATTGCTCCCTGCAACCTTTCATGGGCCGGCAACGGTGCGGCAATAAGGGAAGTGATCCCGGCGGCCTGGAGCGCCAGGCGTTCGTCCTTTTGAATCTTTGACGAACTGGATTCCAGGGACAGGTGCTCGATGAATACCGGCTGCTGACGTTCAAGTACTTGCCGGAAGAGGCTAGCCTGATTCTGATCAAAGGCAAATTGCACGAGCATTTCGCAAACCTGGGTCTTTGATGAGTCCCGGCTCGCGACCTCCAGCCGCCGGGCGCGCCCATTTTCTTCCACGATGTCCACGATGCAATATTCCGCAAACTCACAAACAGCCAGCCGTGCAATTTCCTTCAATATGGATTCGCGGTCCTCTGCCCCAATAATCGCGGGAGCGATCCGCGCCAGCAGTCTTTGCCCGTATTCGATCCTCTTCTGTTCCGTGATGTCGCGAAGTGCGACGGTCAGAATTCGTTTACCGCCGACTTCTATTTTTGAAATGGTGGCATCCGCCGGAAATTCTTCGCCGGTTTTGCGGCGGCCGGCAATTGCCGTATTCATCCGGCGAGCGAAATCCGGCCCCGCCAGAATTTTTGCGAGGTGCTCGCTGTGGACAGAACGGAATCGTTCCGGAATCAGAGTTTCCAGCTGGGCTCCGAGGGCCTCCGCGACCGAGTAGCGAAAGATTTTTTCGGCGCCTTCGTTGAACATGGTGATGCGCTGGTGATCGTCAATGGAAATGATCGCATCCGCCGAGATGGAGAGAATTCCGGAAGACTGGGCTTCGGAGATACGCCGTTCGTCAATTGCCTCCTTCAGTGCCTCATTCACTCTTTGAGTCTCGGAGAATGCGGACCGCACCCGAAGCTCATCCTGTTCCGCATGTCTTGCCGCCTGCCAGGTTGTTCGAAGCATGATGCCCAGGATCAGGACAATGAAAAGCATTACCTGGATACTGACGCTATACCAACCAGCGAGCACTCCGAGCCGGGTCAATACGCCAGCCAGCGGGATCACGAGGCTACCCGCCCAAATTAGCCTTCGCGCCGTCCCTCCACTGCGGGTATCGCTGACCACCAGAGACATCATGCCCTCATCGGGACGGCTGCAAAGCATTGCCAGTGCCAGCAGGATGAAACTTGCCGACGAATTCACTGCCATTCCGATGTCCGGGGAGATCGCCGGGAATCCATAAAACTCGTGAGTGTCGAACAAGTATCCTGTCATTGCAATTATGGCGTTGCCGCCAGCCAACAAGGCGCAGGCCTGGCCGATGCGAGCCCGGAAAGGGCGGATGTTGTAAATCAGCAGGCCGGCTCCAAGGATTGCCAGATTTGCAGCGGTTTGCGGAGAGGGGCGGCCTGGATAATGATGCCCATCCTGGGCGTCAACTTTCATGAGGATTTGATCAATCCCAAAGTCCGCGCCAAAGATGTATTCGCTTAGTGTCACCATTCCCTGAAGACAAATGAACGCAGCCAAAATGCAGGCGGCCGCACGGATTGTCCGGGAACGCTGACCTCCCGTGAAGAAAGTGGAGATGGACGCCAATAGCAGGCCTAACATCGTGTTGGGCTGCATCGCCGGAAGCGAAGCGTGAAATTGCTTCAACAGATCAATATGGAAGATCCAGCCCCCAACTGCCAAGAGAGGGAATAATGCAGCAATGAGACAAAGTGTCTTTGAAAGCGCCAGAGTGCGCCACGCGAGGCGCTGTTTCGTTGTCATTGATCTTTTAAAACTCGTCCTGTGACACCGCTGTCTCTAACACAAGTTCCGAAATCATAATTGTAAATGTTTGTTAAATACTGATTTTTACACGCCGGGATTAGCCTTTTTGCGGATTGACACTGTCTTACGTTAACAAGTCTGTGGGTAAGTGTGTTTATGTCTTGTGGAAATGTCGGCCCGTCTGGCATTTGGGAAAGACTCGAAGCAGGAGGAATCGGTGAAACGATGGATTCTGGCTCTCGCGGTTTGTGGAATCTGCACTTCAACACTGTTGGCTCAGCTGACAGTGGACGTCTCGCTTGTCACTCTGGCAGCGACTGTTACAGATCGAAATGGGCGTTACGTTCCCAACCTGGAAGCCTCGGATTTCGTGGTGACCGAAGACGGAAGGGAGCAGAAGATCGCTCTTGTGGAGCAGTCGGAAAACCTGCCTCTCAGCATCGGAATCCTGCTCGACACCAGCCTCAGTATGCGCTCCAAAATCAAGACGGCGACCAATGCAATCGATCGATTCCTTAAATCCCTCAATCATGCCGACGACATCTTTCTCATGACCTTCGCGAATAAGATTGATCTTGTGCAGAACTTCACCGGTGACCGAAACAAAATTTCGAAAGCGCTCAAGAACGTCAAGCTGGGTTCGGGAACCGCACTTTACGACGCCATCGAACAGGGCATCGTGACGGTACGCGAGGGAAAGTACCCCAAGAAGGCTTTACTGCTGGTCACCGATGGTCAGGATTTCGGAAGCCGGGTCCGTATGGATCAAGCCATCGACGATGTGCGTCAATCCAACGTGCTCCTCTACTGCCTTGGAATTGGAGAGTATTCCGGGAGTTCACGCGTTCCAAATCCTGGAGGCCAGCCATATCCTGGAGGAAATCCGCCGGGAGGACCACAAACTCCGCCACCAAATTCCCGGCCAGGTGGAGGACGCACAACTCCGACAATTCCTCTGCCTGGAGGTACAACCATTCCATTTCCGAGCGACGGCGGTCCCATCCTTCGTCAGTTTCCGTTTCCTGGCGGCGGTCAGCGCGGCCGTGTTCCTTCTCCTTCTCCAGCTCCTTCTCCAGGAGGCGGAGGAGCCCGCGGCGGGCCGCCCAGCTATGGACAGGACTCTGCAGACATGAACGTACTGAACAGTTTTGCTTCCGCGAGCGGAGGCAAAGCATTCCTGGTAGTTCCCAGTTCCAATAACTCGCGCTCCATTGACGATGTTCTGGATGAGATTTCCGCTGAGCTTCGAAGTCAGTACACGATCGGATACTATCCGGATCATCCCCCGAATGACGGCAAGTGGCATCAGGTTGTGGTCCGCACCCGGAAATCCGGCTACGACGTGCGCTCCCGCAAAGAGTATTTCGGCGGCCGGCCTGGTCGATAGAGTCGCCGATAGAGTCCTTGTTGCTGCTGATTCCAGAACACCGGAGTATTGTATCTATCCTTTGGTTTCACGCTTGGTTTCACGCTCCCGGGGACGGAATACCAGCCGTGTAGAAACAGGATTTTCACGGATCTGCTTTTTAGCACACCACAACAAAAATTCCGGCAAGACTTCGTTTTGCGAATCAGACAAAACTGTATAAGATCGGCTGATATTGAGGCATTGGAGGAAACAATGAAACCCTGTAGCCGCATCTGGAATGCGGGATTGCTGATTTTTTTGGCAGCCGTTCCAACTCTCGCGCATCATTCGTTTGCGATGTACGATCACACGAAGACGATCACTCTCAAAGGCGCGGTGACGAAATTTCAATGGACGAATCCCCATGCCTACATCGAACTGGATGTCATGGAAAAGAGCGGCGTCAAGCACTACTCCATCGAATGCACGAGCATCAATATGATGCAGCGAGCCGGATGGCGGTCCAACATTCTCAAGTTTGGCGATCAGGTGAAAGCTGTCATTTCCCCCCTGAACAGCGGTCAGCCGGGAGGTCTGCTGCTCGAATTGACATTGCCGAGCGGCAAAGTCATGGACCCGGGCGTTCCCGCAGCCAATACATTCACCCGAACACCGGAAAAATAAGCCATGCGAATTGTGACGTTGATCTGTGTTTTGTTCGTGCTTGCTCCTCTTGATGCAATCGCACAGCGAGGAGCTGCAGCAAATACCCCAGACATTACCGGCTCCTGGGAACGTCATCGCGGGGGCCCGGGGCAGGCGCGGGAGACGATTCCGCCCGCAGCCCCTCAACCCCCATTGAAACCACAATTTCTGAAGGAATGGCAGGCGAGGACCCAGGCGGCCCGCGAAGCGGATGCCAAGGGCACTCCACTGGCGAACAATGCAACGCTATGTCTGCCCGAAGGCATGCCGGGGATGATGGGAGCAACCTTCCCTATGGAAATTCTCCAGAGTAAAGGTCAAGTGACCATTATTGAGGAGGCCTTTACGCAAGTTCGCCGCATTCTTTTGGACCAGCCGCAAAAGGCTGTCGACGATGTTGAGCCTGGATTCTACGGTCACTCCGTGGGGCGTTGGGAAGGCGAGACGCTGGTCGTCGATACTGTGGGCGTGAAGGAAAACGTACGGTACCAGAATGTTCCGCATTCCGGAGACATGAGGATCCGGGAACGCCTCCGGCTTGTGACTCCAGACGTTCTGTGGAACGAAATCACGATTGAAGATCCCGCCACTCTCGAAAAGCCTTGGACATTCACCATTGCGTACCGGCGCATGCCGGGCTACCAGCTGTTGGAATACATCTGTGAGGACAACCGGGAATTTGCAGATGAAAACGGACTGCAGAAAATCCGGATCGGCCCTACTGAACGATAGAGTCGTGTTAAATTGAACTCCGTGAAAAAACTGACAAAATCACAACTGCCGGGAGTTTTGGCGGCCATCGTGATGCTGTGGTCCAGCGCAGCGGCGCAGGCGCCGCAGACATTGACGCCACAGGACAAGACGGACATTCAGGGGCTGGTTACCGGTTACGCCAGGACATTGGGGAGTTGTGCCGCGAGCGAGTATGCCGATCTGTTTGCCGACAATGGTTATTTCGCCAGCGGCTTTCGCGGACAGGTCGCAGGCCGTGATCGGCTGATTGCCATGGTGCAAAGTGAGCGTAGTTGCGTTGCTGCAAACGGCGCTGCGCCAGCCGCCCGGCCGGGCAACGGTCCCAGCGTCGTCATTGAGGTCACACCGATAGGTGTTCACGGAGTTGCGGATCTTGGAGCCGCCGGCCAATACGAAGACGAATACGTCAAGACTCCGAAGGGTTGGCGTTTTGCGGCTCGTACAGTCATCACGCCCGCAGAGAAGGCCGCGGGCCTGAATGCGAAGGAGATGTTGGCAATCCGACGCCTTGCTGGCGGACCGCAGGACGCCGAAGATTTCTGGTTGGCCGGCCAGGATGGTGTGAAGCGGTTCAACTCCTCCGGCGTCGTCATTCGCGTCGCAGCTGGCGTCGTCAATGGGCGCGTCTATCTGAAAGACGGTGGTTACTACGACGACGTGTACGAAAAAACCGGCCAGGGGTACTGGCGCTTTAAGTCCCGCGTCTACGTTCCCGAAAATTCCGCCCGCGCACAATAACTTCGACGCACGAATTCGATTTTTACACGCAGTTCTGAAGCGCCGAGGTGTCCTGAACATTTGTGGCTTAATTGGAGTAGAAGACATGAACTTTCGTATCGGCATTGTGGTCAGACAGAAAGCCAAACCGTAAACGCGCATGTCACACGCTTCTGCGGCCGGTCCGGAGCACAAGCAGCATGTATGGCGTACGTCCGGGGCCATACGATTAACCAGGCCGCAAATGGTCGGAACCCTTTCGGGACTGATGTTGTCGATGTTGTTGGCCGCGCTGGATCAGACTATTGTTGGCACGGCTGAGCCGATGATCATCGCGTCGTTGTCCGGATTTAACCGCTATCCCTGGGTCTCGACGGCTTACTTGCTCTGTTCGACGATTTCCGTCCCGATCTTCGCCAAGCTTTCCGATATCTATGGTCGAAAATGGTTTCTGCTTGGAGGGTCGGCAGGATTCGTGTTGATGTCCGCATTGTGCGGCGCCGCCGGAGAGTTCACGGTATTGGGTCTGGACGGCATGAATCAGCTTATTGCATTTCGCGCGATGCAGGGAATCTGCGGCGGAATGATGATGGGGCTGACATTTACAATCATCGGCGACATTTTTTCTCCTGCCGAACGAGGAAAGTACCAGGGTGTATTTTCCGGCGCCTGGGGTATCGCCTCGGTATTTGGGCCGACTTTGGGAGGATGGCTCACGGATCAGATTTCCTGGCGTGCCACCTTCTATGTCAACCTGCCTGTGGGAATAGTTGCACTTGTTGCGTTGTATCTCTATTTCCCATACTGGCACCCGAAAAACGTGAAGCGTCATATCGATTGGGCCGGGGTGGCGACGCTGATTCTTTGCGTCGTTCCTCTTCTCCTGGCGCTGACATGGGTTACCGACTATGGCTGGTCGTCAACGCGCGTCGAGTTGCTGCTGGTCACGTCACTCGCCATGCTGGGGGCGTTCCTGTATTCGGAGGCGCGAGCAATAGAACCCATTATTCCCCTTTCACTGTTTCGCGAGCCCGTGATCTCCATGTGTTCGATCGGTGTTTTTATTGTGGGGATCGCGATGTTCGGCATGATCATCTATCTTCCACTGTTCATGCAGGGCGTTCTGGGTGTCACTGCGACGCGATCCGGAAACCTTTTGACGCCGCTGATGCTCGGCATCGTTGCCGGCACGTTTATTTGCGGCCAGGCCACCTTGCGTCTGCGCAGCTACAAGATCCCTTCGATGGCCGGATCGGTACTGATCACTACGGGAACGATTCTGTTCGCCCGAATGGACGCGTCGACGAGGCCGGCTGATGTATTACTCGCCATGATCGCCGCAGGTTTGGGAATGGGACTGCTGTTGCCGGCGTATACGGTTGCCGTTCAGAACGCTGCTCCTCAGAAGCACATGGGAATTGCGACTGCGTCATCCACATTCTTCCGTTCCATCGGCAGTACAGTTGGCGTCGCAATCTTCGGCAGTATCCTGCTGACGAATTACCATCATGATTTCGCGAAAGCCGTCCCTCAGAATATTCCGCAGGAAGCCATTGCGGATTTCTCGAATCCCTTGCTGATCCCGCAACTGCATTCCAAATTGGAAGCTACATTCGCCCGTTACGAAAATGGCCCCAGGCTTCTCGCAAACTTGTACGCAAGTGTCGGTTCGGCTCTACTTGGAGGAATCCGATCGATTTTCCTGATCAGCGCGGTCCTGATGGTTCTGCTTTTCATCCTGAATACGATGATCAAGGACGTACCCTTGCGGCACGGGCCTCATCCCGGTTCGGAGCCGGAACATGTGCCGTAAGTGAGTTCTTCAAATGTGAGTTGTCAGTTGATTTGTTGTCCGTTGATTAATGGACCTGGTGACATTGATCCATTGGGTCATTCGGTAATGTCACCAGGTCCATAAATC
>JBGPBY010000095.1:0-17847 GCA_041481485.1 Terriglobia bacterium | reverse complement strand
GTTTGAATCACAAAAACCGGACAGGTTTAGGTTCGCACCCCTGTACCGAAATCGTTTGAATTCCCCAATGATTTAGGGGGTATGTCAGGAGTTCTGAACTTCGACGCCTCATAGTCTTATGTGGGAACGCCACTGGGCACAGCGACTTTATCCTTCTTATCGTTCGAGACCGCGTTGTCTCTTGTTGGTCTCGCCGACTGCATGACACACTACTCCAGACAGCGTTCGGCGGAGAACTGGCGCGAGCCAGCGAATAGCGGCACGATAATGAGCTTTCTGATTGCGATTTTCTTCCTGCAGACTCTTGCGCTGCACCCTGCAAGCGTTGTGTCTGGGCGCGTCCTGAATTCTGACCGTACACCCGCATCGAATACCAGTGTGCGGTTGGTGCCGGCATCGTCGATGCGTGATGCCACGACGCTTCCAGCCCCCACGTTCCCGCCGGTTCGCCGACTTCCAGTCGCTGCTGCAGATGGTGCTTTTCAATTTACGAACGTCGTTCCCGGAGATTACACCCTGCAGGTCGAAGGACTCGACACACCGAAGATGGCCCTGCCGGTTACGGTCAGAGCATAGGCAAAACAAACGGGGTGAGACAGCAAGAAGGATTTCGCATAAAGATTTATCCGTTTGAAATTGGGTTTCCGCCGGCGGGTTGAGACCGGAATGGCCGCTATTTTTCGCGCGGGGGTGCAAGACGCAAGCCTAACGTTTCGGGCGGTAACGACTGTACAGGGCGGCTGGCCGACTGTAGGGGCGGTCTATGACCAGGCGCCGAAGGATGCCGGGAGACCCTTACAGATAGCTACCGTGCGGTGTGATGACAATCGGTCCTCGCGGGCCCTTATCTGGGATAGACCGATCCGGAACTGATTGGCGATTGGGATCTGGGCGGGTTATCTCCGCAGCCGAGCTGAAGCGCTCCCTCACTGATCTTAATCGTGAATTCATGAAGATCGTTTTCGATGGTGCTGACACTGTTATGCCGTTCTGTTTTTCCTGAATTCGAGGTTCATCAAAACCCGGCGCTAACGCCGAAACTGAATAGAATCCATCTGGAAGATCCGTAAGGCTAAACTTTCCAGAACTGTTGGAATTAACAGTAGTGACGAATCCTGTGTCCCTGTTCTTCGCTATCACTGTTGCGTTCGGCAACCCGGCGCCTGACTTGCCAATTACGGTTCCAGATATAGAGACGCCATCTAACATCATCCGTACAGTTTGGGCTTCCGCGAGCATTGGCAGAGACAGACTGCACATCACGGCGGCAACTCCCGCAAGTACGGCGCGGTTCATATGAATTCTCCTTTTGGGAAGTATTATGGTTCGGCGCGCAGATGAAATCAAATCGACGCTGGTCAGGACGTCGGTAGACCGAATGTATTTCATGGTTCAGATCCGCGACCGGATGCTTGTGATTCTGGATCTCAGCCAGTGGGACGAATGGCTAGATCCGGAAGTTCACGAACAGGAATAAATTAGTGCGCTGATGAATGGGAGTAATTTCGTAATCTCGAGATCCATTCAGGTTGACCTTTCATTGCGCTTCAAAATCTATCCGGAGACGATTAGAGCAGAATTGTATGACGGCTCTGCAAAACGTGATAAACCGATGAGGCTTAGAGGTAACGCTGATACTTTTCTCGGCGTCGAAAGACGTGGGCCCGAGTCTCCACGATACTTACCTATGGCTGTTGCCTAAATCCCTTCGGAGGTGGCCCGCCGATGAATATCATTCGGTTGTCCAAGTCGTTTGGATTGGAGCCCTTACTTTGCAGAGACTGTTGATGCTGAACAATTAGTACATATTCATTTGGAGTGATGCTCTGGCCCTTCTTCAACTTCTCGACGACTTCCTCGTAAGTTGTAGCGTCGGCTGTCTGATTGGTTTCGATCGGCTGGTTTGCTGACAGGTCCTTGTCGTTTTTGGATGACGTTACTCCCGGATTCGGCGATTGCGCTGTGTTTACGTTCAGCACCGGTGCCTTGGACGGATTCGAAACGTCGTTAGATTTCGAAGCAGTTTGTTCAGCGCCCTTATCCGCTTTCGAAGGATTCTGCATCGTAACGATAATGGGTAGTTGGGGGACGCCTTTCGATTCCGCTTCGAACCTCAATCCCTTATATAAGGAAATCGAAACTATTACCGTGCCGAAAAGTGCGAAGAACGTTCCTGGCGCCGCAGATCTCAAGCCAAGGTGCTTGTTTCCCCACGTTGCTTTTAGCTCGCCAGCTTTTTCGAAAACTCCCATCGAAAAAAGTCGAAATCCCAAGTAAACAATGCCCAAACCAACGAGCAAGGAAATCACCCGGTATGCTGTAATCGCGAATGCCAGCTGAACATTGTCTGTCATCACCAACCTCATAAGACTCAGGAAATAGGGCAATTCTACTGCGGCAATATATATTGCAGTTAGCAAATTACGGCTCGCGCCAATCCGGCACCCGTTGACGAACCATTCACTTGGGCCACCTCTCTAAAAAGTGTACACAGCCGCCGACTGAGCAAATCTGGACGCACCGGAACGAATATCTCTGTGCCGGATGGCGAGAGTACGACTTCGGCGGCGAACGCTACTGGAGAGGCGCTGCTGCAGGTTCGATTATGCGAGAGTGACGCGACGGCCAAAGCGAGAAATTATGAACTTCACGACCATCGTCATGATCCACCAAACAATGACAAATCGTAGGCCCGCATCAATTCCCAGACTCCCGAGCCGCCATGTGAGTAAACGCCATGGATGCCATGGCGCCTGTTGCCATGTCCAGCGAAGGTTGAGGATGGAAGGTACTGATTGGAATGCCCAAAATGCGAGAGCAACCAGGCCGAACATTCCGGGAAGTCGCCGCAACATGTTGATGGTCTGATCTGTCATGGACAGATTTATACCAAATAAACATAGCGCAAGAAAACAACGGAGAGCGACGGATTCGAACTGTACCAGAAGAACCGCATTCGTCCCGAATTCCCGCAATAATCCTCGCGTTCATTCAACACTGAATCTCCGGCCGGGTACCGTTGCAACGGGAGTGCTGGCTTCATGCTGGCAACCGGCCTTTCCTTCTTCAGGAGAAAGTAACGATGGCTCCTACGCGGTGTGCAATTTGCAACCGAACTGACGCAAACAGTGAGTATGGGATCGTCACAGAGCAGACTAGCTTTGAGTGCAAACGATGCGGCAAATTTTTGATTGATGCAGCCGCGACGAGTTCGCCGCAGAATTCGCCAGATGTGAAGTTGATACCTTACCTCTCATCTTACATTCGGAGAAATCAGAGAGACGAATCCGAACCGCCACCTAGAATTACCGGTGAAAATTGGAAAGATCTAGCGTTAGCAGAAAAGGAAGTTGCCGTTCCGCAAAAACTTGAAATGCTCTTGCATTTCTTGGCTCAACGCACTGATGTTCCGGGAGAAGTTGTCCAAGCTGTTTATGCTTCCTATGATTTACCGGAAAGTATTTCAACATGAGGCATTCTACCGGACTATTCGTTAGGTAATTGGGGAAATTCAAAGGCGAATTTCCTCTCTCCAATTGCGCTACTTTATTTCAAATGTCACAGTGTAGAAGAACAAATAGCCGCTGCCGGCATACAGCGACAGCAGGTATTTTCCCGGAGCCAATCCTTTTGTGCTGAGGTTGAAGATATAGCCGCCCAGCATCGGATCGTATCGGAAATTGCTATCCGGATTTGAATTGCCGGAATATGCGAGAGGACTTGCGGTGTTCTCTCCAATTCGGTTCAAGCTTCGAGCCGTTACCACAAGGTTATTGGCGGAGACGTTGAAGCCTGAAGCATTCAGCATCTTCAGCTTAATCGGGACCGTACTGCCGCCCTTATACGATTTCGTCTGATCAAACAGCGGAGAGACATGAAGGCCTTTCCATATAACGTAGAAAGGGCTAAAGGAAGCCGTCGTTGCGTAAATTGTCCTCGATGGGTAGTCGCGCACCGGATAGCTGGCAGTGACATCCACCAAAGATCCATTTTCGTTGTGCAATACGCTCAACAGATCGAAATCCGCTTTCGAGATCTCCTGAGGCACAACAATTGCAATAGTGACCGGACCGGAGAATGTCGCAGTCGATATGATCTGGACTGCAACGGATTGAGACACCGCGAATCCGCCACTGACATCGCCGATCGTTGCCGGATCGATATTTTTTACGATGGTGCTTCCCGCCGCGGTCACTTCTGAGAACGTGAAAGTAAGATTTCCAACAGTCGATGTAACATCGGATCCCGTTGGAGTGGCAGCGACGCAATTGCAAATGTTTGTAAGAATGGTCACGCTCGGGTTCGGCACCAGATCCGAGACAACGACTTCCGCCAATCCGTCTTTGTTCAAATCGCCAACCGCAAGGGTTCCCATTCCGGGGATCGCCGGGAAGCTTCCCAACAATATCAAATGTCCCGCACCGTCTCCGGTAAAGATCGTTATCCCGGAACCGTTTGTCAGTGCCAAGTCCAGCTTGCCGTCACCATTGAAGTCTTCAAGCCTTGCTTCGCCCGGGTCTCCACCCGCCATTGCAATTTCTGTTGGAACGCCTAAGCCCGTCGCCGTTCCAAGGAACACAGAAATAGTGTCCGAACTCGTAGCGATGAGGTCGGCGCGGTTGTCATGGTTGATGTCTCCCGAGACGATCGCGTGACGTGACCCGATTGTCCCCAAGTCGTTTGGCGCACCGAAATTCCCGTTACCGTCTCCAAACAGGACTTTGGGCGAAGAACTGTAAAAGGTGACGGCTACGTCCGGCTTTCCATCCGCGTTAAAGTCGCCGATTGCGAGATCGCCCGGATTCACTCCCCCAGCAACGAATATGGAAGGAACGCCGAACCCGCCTGTACCATTTCCCAGGAGGACTGCGATCGAATCCTGGTAGTAAAGCGTGATAACCAGATCGACATGAAGGTCATTGTTGATGTCCACTGCCCGAATCTCATACGGAATATTTCCGACAGCAAGGTCGGTTCGCATCCCCAGATTTCCCGTGCCATCGCCGTAAAGTATCGAAATCGAGCCGTCTTGGTTTGAGGTGACGATGTCCTTATTGTGATCCTCATTGAAGTCCTCTACCGAAATACGTAGCGGTCGATAGCCCACAGTGAACAGACCTTTGAACGTGAAGTTTCCTGAGCCATCGCCCAACAATACTGAAACCGCTTCGGGATGCACGTCTGAAACGACAGCCATGTCCATGTTTGTGTCGTTATCGAAGTCTGCCAGAACGATGTCAATCGGAACCGGACACTCGGCTTCCAACTCGGGACTGGTGCAAGATGGGTCGAAAAAGACCTGCTGGGTGTTCTGTGCGGCTAGATTAGCGGCCCACAGCATCGAGAATACAAATAGCGCTGTATCAATGAACTGTCGCATGGCAAAGACTCCTTATCTGTAAAAGGTGGCGAATTATGTGTTCGAGTGAGACGGGAAGTCCAAACGTCCCTTTATCCTCCGACTTGTATCGGTACTGCAGGCCATCGCTCCGGCCGGGCAGTGTGCCGAAACGGAACAGCACCGCGATGCTGCCGTAGCAGGCGGTCGCCTGGAGTCCGATCAGCTGTTTTGGTTTTCCAACTGGTTTGCAGCGCTCAATGCCGCTGCAAACCAGCCAGCCACTATTGACAGCCTGGGAACTTCACGGTGGCGATACGCGTATTCCAGAATGCTGGAGGAGCGTCCGCGGTATAGGGAAGGTACTCCGTCACGAACCAGAATGTGCAGTTGTCAACGGGGTCCAGCGCAACGCTGGCATAGTCTCCCCAACGGCCACGCTGGGCGCCGCCGGTGTTGGTTTGTGAACCTCCGCCGACCTGAATAACGCCCTCGCTTTCCATCTGATTGGGCGGATCGGTATTCAGCCGGCCGGTGTAAAAAATGCTAGGGTTGAGGCTGCTACTGGACGCGCTGTAACCGAGAAGCATGTTGCCCTGCTTATCTTGCGCGACGCTGCCCAACCACCGGTACGTGGATGTATCGGGCGAATACGTTCCCTGCTGCGTTACCGTTGGTGGGCTGTTCGGATTACTGCTATTAGGATTGCGAATTTCATACCATCGGATGCCGGTCTGGCCGGGGCCGTTGACCTGCACCGTGTGATTGACTACCAACGATTGGTAGCCGCTAAAGTTTCGGTAAGACAGGCGATACATCAGCGAATCGCCCAAACCCTCGATCAACTGGGAAGACTGCGGCTGCGGAATGGCAGCCTGGCCTGGCGACTTAGTGAAACTCGTGACCGGGATCGCAGTGGGACCGGTAAATTTGGATTTCTGCGGCTTGGCGAAATCAACCTGGAACTTGTATAGAGTGAGGGAATTCGTGCCAAGCTGCAGGAAGAAATTCGGCGATCCGCTGGGCGGAAGCGCGGATCCATCCAGGTTCGAAGGAAGCATACCGGACAAGCTTGTGCTGCCCTGGAAGCAGACGACGGTGGCCGCCTGACCAGCCAGCATCTTGGTCCGCTCGAAGGCGCATGCCTCGGCTCCAATGAATGTCCCCGCTCCGCTGCCGTTGTAGCCCGCGTACGTATCCGCGGAGAAGTAGTATGCGTCGGGCCAAACTGCAAATTTGGGATTGCCCGGGAGATTGGAACCACGGTCGTAGTCGTACGCGTTGTAGTTGTTGGCGCCGCCCGTAGCGAGGCTGGTTATGGAAACAACAATACAGACGTGGTTCGAAGTGACGCCGTTGGTTGATGTGGGAAATACGATTTGGCTGATCAGCCACCGTCCCGCAATCTGATCGTAAAGGACGATGGGGCTGCCGCCTTCGGTAGTCTCGCAGGGGCTTGTTCCGCCTGGGAGGCTGGCAAATAAGTTGTGAATGGGTGATGGACCTGCCACGGAGTTGCCCGACTTGTCATAAACCGCATAGGCGCCATTGACGACCTGAACCACCTGTGTGGCGCCGACGGCAAGGTTGGTACTGGGTGGAATTACGTTAATACCGGCAGCGATAGCGCCGATGCCATCGAAATTCAAGACAGGCGAGGGCGGTTGCTGCGCACTGGCAGCTACGCTCGCGAAGAGCAGTAAGCAGACGAGCGAAACGCACTTGGCAGCAGGAATTGCCGAGGGTAATCCTTTCATGGTTCTCTCTCCTCATTTGAATTGCCCCGGCTTTAAAAGCTCTGTACCGAAGCTTGAGGCTTACGCTACAAGCGCGTTATCTCGGTGGTATGTGACTTCTGTCAAGATTTGATCTCGAAGCGGGCGGTGCTAGGCGAATCAATTTCGGTACTCTCTATTGAACGTCCAGAGAGATACTCCGCGCTTCGCCAGAAAAGACGAGGTGCTTACCATCCGGGCCGACATTCATGCCCGCAAATCCGCCGATGGTCAGGCCAGTGAACTCCGGTTTGCCGTTCACTGCGTCGATGCGCATGACCTGCGCCTTACCGTCACTCGCCGTTTGCGTGTATAGAATGTGGCCATCTTTTGTCCATTCCGGCCTTGTCGCCGGCTGCCGATTCTGCCCTGTGAAACTGGCAAGCAGACGGTAGCCGGTTCCGTCGACCTCGATTCGGGCCACATGACCCCGCATGGTATTTCGGTCGTCCGTGGCATAGATCGCGAGAGTGCGGCTATCCGGACTTAGAGCAACCGCTGAGGCTCCCCCGGGTACCAGGAAGGACCACTTTAAATGCCCGTTGAACGGATCCAGCACGTCGATACGATCAAATTCGTCGGTCCTGCCTTCCCGCGCCGTCACATCTCCCGAATTACGGGCCGGAAGGTAGTAATCCTTATCATCCGGAGAAAGAGCGCCGAAGGACCAATTCTTATGTTCCTGAAAGTCGCGGTTTTCCCATTGGGTCGATGCTGTAGCTAGCGTTTCCCAATTCACACGGGAGGCGCCTGCGTAATTGCCCATCCTCATGAACTGCTTGCTGTCGTGGAACCATAGCACTCGGGTAAGCCCTGCCATGACCAACACCCTTTCCACCCTGGTCTCAAAGGAGCGAACGACCGTGTCGTCATGGATGCCCCCTCCGGCTGCGGTCAGTTTTCTTTTGTATGCAATCAACTTTCCATCGGGCGACCACGCTGGAGCATAATCCGAAGAGACAAGACTCGCCGTCAACCGGACGACAGGACCGCGAATCTTCGCGCCGACTGGCGTCATTCCGGCTAGGAAAATATCCGTACTATTTTCATCACGCAAAAAACCGCGTGCGACAGCGACCGTCCAGCGGTCGTCCTTTCGCGTGCCCGCAAACTGTTTCCCGTCTCGATGGATGCTCTCGATTGGCGAGGGGATGCTCGCGATTGGCAAGCGGCGCGGGGCATCTGCTCTCCGAGGCTCTCCGCCATCGAAAGGAACGAGCCAGAGTATTGCGGTGGGCTGCCACTCCACCAGGACATCCTTTTGATCGGCCGACCACTGGAGCGCGTCGAACGACACCAAACTCGCGTTTACTATCGGAAGCTGGAGTGTTTTGGAAGCCCCCCCCGAGGCGGGCACGACCTGAAGAGTCCACTGTGCAGGCTCTCCACTGAAGACTGTAAATGCGATCCGAAGACTATCGTTTGAGACGGTGCAACGGTCGCCGAACCTTGCGCCTGGAGAATCGTTCGCGAACAACTCGGATTCGCGGCCGGCGCGGATTTCATACTTCATGAGCCGCCGTTTGTTTGCCGCGCTCCTTGTGTAATAAATCGTCTCGCCGTCCGGCGATATACACGTCATCGAACCATCATCGGTTTCGATAGTCCGGTCCAGCAGTTCCGTTCCGGTCCGCCGATCGATGCGGTGAAGGGTGTATGGCTGAGGCGTTCCGTTGCTGCGGCCTGCGAACACCAGCGACTTCCCATCCGAAAGCCAAGAAGGCCCGTTGACTTCCGTGAATGGCGTCGGGATCTCACTCTCATCTCCCGAAACAAGC
Source organism: Terriglobia bacterium (assembly GCA_041481485.1). Classification (GTDB taxonomy): domain Bacteria; phylum Acidobacteriota; class Terriglobia; order 20CM-2-55-15; family 20CM-2-55-15; genus JBGPBY01. The sequence continues at coordinate 8,956 of JBGPBY010000095.1, read as the reverse complement.
GAGCGGATGACCATCGTGAGGTCGCCATTCACGCTGGGTTGGCGGTTGAGATAACCCGCGGTCCCACGCTGGGAGAAGTATGCCAGGAACTCGCCATCGGGGGAAAATGCGGGTTTCGAATTGCGGCCGGATAATCCCAGCCGTTTCTCAAGACCGTCGGCGATGACGAAAACCCCGGTGTGCCTTGTGGCGGTGGAATAGAAGAATGAGCCATCACTCGAAAAACCCAAAGGAAATAGATCTCCCGTATTCTCCAGAACCGGTCCCACGGGTATTCCGGTCGCCTTGCCATCATCGATCTGAACCATCCACAACTCGACTGGTCCTTTTCGATCGCTTGCAAACACGATGGCATGTCCGTCCGGCGTCCACACCGGCAACGCGTCGCGCGCCGGATCCTCCACGACAGTTGTTATCTCCCCGCTATCCAAGGAAAGTATAAAAATATCGCGATCCCTCAGTCCCTTCGCGACAGGGGCATCATAGGCGACATACTGGCCATCCGGTGAAAGACTCAGTTTGTCCGGCCATCGCCACTCCAGATCCTTCAGATTTCGAATGGCGCCGCTCCCCGCCCGGAGCTCGGCGATCTCACTGCTGCGATCTTGCCGAGTGAGAATCGCAAAAACGTTGCCATCCTTACTCCATCCGAATGGCACTATATACTCTCTGCCACGAAGCAGCACTTTCGGTTTTGCGGTCACGGTTGCGTCAAGGGGCAGAGTACGCAGTTCGTAGAGACCGCTTGCGGCGTCGAACCAGGTATAGGCCACTTGTTTTCCGTCAGCGGAAAACGCAATGTGTTCCACGCGATCGCCGGTATTTCCGGCATTGATGATTTGACGTTCTTTCTTGGTAACAATATCGCGAAGCGTCAGGCGGTTCGGCCCCCCGTCTGAAATGTAGCGCCCGTCGGGCGTGACCGCTTCCCAGAGACCTCTCTCAGCTGCCGACCAGATCTCGGTGATGCTCCGGGTTGCGTCGGGTGCTGCGGATGGAATTAACGTCATCGCCTTCAGGCGTGCTCTCGCTTCGGTTACAGCTTCCCTCTGGTCGCCGTATTTTGTGATTACCAGCTCGTAGACTTTTTGCGCCCCATCTTGTCCCATGGCCTGATACGCCCTTCCGGCGCGCAAGAGAGCTTTCGCCGCCACGTCTGGGCTGCCCTTATAGCGCTCGGCGATCTGCATGTACTGCTGAACCGCTGTTTCCAGATTGCCGCCAAAGTCTGCCTTGTTGATTGCCTCCTGAAGGGCCGCTTCGGCCTGGCGGTCGCTGGTCGACTTCTGAGCTGCCGCAGCATTGAACAGGCACGCGCAGGCTGTCCATACTCCAATCGAGAGGAAAACTCTCAAACGCAGGTTTCTCATGTTGGTTCCTCTTTCGCCTAATCGTGGTCAGCCCTCAAATCGATAGCCCGTCCCGCGAACGCTGACAATGTAACGGGGAGCATCGGGCTCTTCTTCAATCTTTCGACGCAGTTTCATAATGTGGTTGTCGACGACGCGGTCTGTGGGCGAGCTGTCGCGCCCCCAGACCTCGTCGAGCAACTGTTCGCGTGTAAGGACGCGGCCGCGAAGGCGGATGAAGGTGGCCAGGAGCTTGAACTCGATGGCCGTAGCTTCCACCGCAGCGCCCGCGCGCCGCGCTTCGCCGCGCTTGAAGTTCACTTCCACGTTGCCAAACCGGTAGACTTCGGGCATCTCGCCACTGGTGCGGCGAAGCACCGCCTTGATCCGCGCGCGCAGTTCGAGCGGACTGAATGGCTTCGTGACGTAGTCGTCCGCGCCAAGCTCCAGTCCGAGTACCTTCTCCGCGTCCTGAGTCTTCGCCGTCAGCACGATGATCGATACAGGCAAGCCGGCACGGCGAATTTCGCGACAGACGGTGAAACCATCCTTGCGCGGTAGCATGACGTCGAGCAGGATCATGTCGAAGGAACTTTCCCTGGCCCGCCGCAACCCGGTCTCGCCGTCGCGAGCGACTTCCACATCGTAGCCTTCGAGCTTCAGATCGGTCTCCAGTCCCAGGGCGATGCCGGGCTCGTCTTCCACCACAAGAATGCGCGTCATGCTTCCGCCGCCGGCAGCAGTACTGTGAACGCGCTTCCGGCGCCGGGTTCGCTTTCCAATCGGATTTCACCGCCATGCCTGGCAACGATCTGCCGGACGACGGCGAGTCCAATACCCGTGCCTTGCACGCCGAGCGTGCTCGCAGACTCGCCGCGGAAAAACTTTTCGAAGATGCGTTTCTGGTCTTCGTGCGGAATACCTACACCCCGGTCGCGCACGCGGATCGCGACTCGCCCGTTTTCCCGGCCCAGATCAACCCATACCGTGCGGCAATCGGGCGAGTACTTCATGGCGTTGTCCATCAGGTTCCATATAACGCAGATCAAGGCCTCGCGATCCGCGCGGGCCGGCGGAGCCGCGTCATTCACATTCAACTCGACCGAACAGCCGTGGCGGCCGGCTTCCCGGCCGAAATCTGCCACCAACGATCGCAGTAGCTCGGCGGAATCGATCCTTTCGAATTCGTAGCGGATTGCGCCGGCCTCCATACGGCCGAACTTGAGCAAGCCTTCGACGAGCCGCTGCAGCCGCGTGCTTTCCAGCTCTAGGACTTCGTAGTACTGCTGGCGAACGCTCCCGTCAATCACGCGGCCTTTCGCCAGCATTTCGCTGAGCTGGCGCAGAACGGTCAATGGCGTGCGGAATTCGTGCGAAACGGCCGCCACAAAGTCGGACTCCAGCCTGGCAACTGAGAGTTCCCGTGCAACGGCGCGTCCGATCAAATAGCTCCCGCCGACTACGAGTAGAGCTATGGTGAACAAACCTGCCATCACGAACCTGCTACGGAAGGAGACTGCACTATCCCCGGCGTCACCGTTTGATATGGCATGGACCGTCCAGGGCGAAACCACGCTCGATATGTATTCGCCCCTGGGTGCATCGAGGCGCCCAATTACGGGATGTCCTTCGGCGGTTACCGCGATGCGCACGCCACGGCTTGCAGCCCGCACCTGAACATCCGCCATCCAGGCGGATTCGATATAACCGGGCCCTGCGGCCAGCACCACAGTTCGATCCGTGGAACTTCGCGCGAGCAGAAGAACGGAGCGGTTCGCTGTCCAAATCGTCCGCCGTTCATTCAAGCGACTACCGCTCTTCCATTCGATCCACAACGATTCCGCGGCCTCGCTGATGGCGGCCGGTCCAGGCGGCGGATTGACTTCAGCGCCCAGCCACAGGGCTGCCTTCTCGGAGTACGTGTCGTAAACACTGTGTGTCGGCGGCCAGCGACCGCGATTCAAGTCTTCAGCAAGCGCCGCAGCTTCGCGGCCAAGGCGCGCACGATCGTGTTCCGCGATTGTGGCGGAGAGCGTGTAACGCGCAAAGAGGGCGGCAGGGATGCCGTCGACCGGAACGCCTTCAAGAAGAGCCAGTCGCTCGTAGGCGGACACGGCTTCGTTCCAACGCCCAGCCAGCCGAAGATTGCGGCCAATTAGTTTCAGAGCTTTCGCTCGCACTCTCAGGTCTGACGAATTCGATAGCCCCTCCAGGAACAAGATTGCCCGCGTGTAATCTTTCTGCTGATTCTCCAAGGCGTCGGCTTCGGCAAATACTCCATCCGGCGGTTCGTCACCGGAAGGAAGCGGCGGGTAATAGAGGAGAAGACCGGCAGGGTGCGCCTCCATCGTGGCATTGCGGAAGATCAGAAAAACCGAGTCTCCGGATAGCTCCTTCGAAAATTCCGCAACTCTTTTCGAAAGCTCCGTCTCGGGCATCGCTGCCAAGGCTGTTAATTGTTCTTCGACTTCGGAGAAGTGCTTCTCCAGCGCTGCCGCTGCAAGCTCGGTTGCGTCGTCCCGATCCTTCCGAGTTCTTTCATTAACCTGCTTGCGATCCTGACGGACGAACTCCCAGCCGAGAAACGCCAAAGCGACCGTTGAAACAACGGTGATACCGACAAACATCGCCAATAGATGACGCGGCGGCCGGAACCACTCTCTGAATCGCATGGTTGGCGCATTATAGCCGTCGCTCTGTGCAAACCCAATTTCGTTTCTGTCTGTTTTTGATCTCGATACCGTCAGCTTTCCAGAATTCCATGCAAAGAACTTCAGCACGAACTTCGCGGTGTTCTTCTTGAACTGCACGATCTCCGGCTCGACAATCGACGGGATGCTGTAGCCGCCCGAACTCATGCGCGCACAGTCAATCTCGTCGCCGCTGTCCACCAGCGTAATCGGCCCCACCATCGCTCCGGCGTTCTTCGCGTAAAGGTGAAGTTCCTCGCGCATGGAATCGAGTGCGGCTTCCACGGAGCATAGGCAAAACAAACGGGGTGAGACAGCAAGAAGGATGTCGCATAAAGATTTTTCCGTTTGAAATTGGGTTTCCGCCGGCGGGTTGAGACCGGAATGGCCGCTATTTTTCGCGCGGGGGCGCAGAGAAAACAAAACAGGGCGATGCGGGTACGTTTTTGGGACGCACGAACTCCATCAGCCAGCGCCGCTGCATTTAGATGTGCTGGGAGTCAAAACTGAATTCAGGCTCGGCGCGTGCAGGTGCCAGGGGCGGAGGTCTGGATGGAAGTCCGAGATGTTGCAGAATTCGGCTGGCCGTCGGAGGGTAAATCGCGGAAATCAGGCGCAGAACTCCGCCGCATTTATTGCAAGACAGCGCTTCGTCGGCAAAGGAACGGTTTTCATACTGCATCTCCCGCAGTGGAACTTACGTTAGTTGTGTTGCCATGGGAAATCCCTGGCGAAGGCTCCTCTATCCAATACAACCATTGGCCATGGTCATTGCAGAGGCGCGCTGGGATCTGTCCCTGAAGGCGTCGTTTACTGAGAGTATCGCGCGTTAGACCGAATTTCGCTGTGACTTGTTTGACGGTGAGCCATCCCGCCTCGATGAGACGTTCTTTGAGGCTTTTGATCTTCGTCGAATAGCGGACCCATCTCACGCTTGCCGTATTAAAAGCATCGCCGGCGCCGGTGCGCATCCCGCGTTCGTTAAGGATTCGAGCAACCTGAGCATCGGTGTACTCGTCCAACATGCGTTCAATATGCCGCCGCACATCTTCGTGAGTCGCGCGCATCTGTTGAGCTGTGAGCGGCCGTGGCAGCGTCAGAGTCGTGGTGGCGCCGCCGCGAAAGCGGACAGCCGCCGTGATCTCACGCTGCTGGATCAAAGTCACGTCTTCGATCAAGAGGGCGAGCATCCGTTTGCGTTCGCGCTGCGGGGTTTTCGGATCGTTCCAGACGGACGGGAAATCCGTGGAGAGGGCGAGGATCCGTTGGCGTTCCTTCTCGTCGATCGTGAGCCGGTCTGCGGCGCGTTGACGCTGGTAGTCTTCCTGAGCGGCAGTGAGCGCGCGGAGTTTGAGATTCCAGTCCGACTCCAGAGAGTCGGCCACCAGCCGGTTGGCGGGGTCCACATGCATGTAACGCTGACGTGCGGCATTGGCCTCATATTGCGCCCGCTCGACCTGGCGGTGGCGGAGATGGTCAGTTTCATCCAGACGCGCCGTGATTTCGTGCTGGACGGCAAGCGCAAGATCGAGAGCCACCGGTGTGACGGTGTCGACAAGCAACTGGGCAATGGCGGCGTCGATACCAGAACCCAGAATGCTTTGACAGAGCGGATCGCCGAAAAGCCTGCCCCGGCCGACGCAAACATAGTTGGGAATCATGCCATCTTTACGCACGTTATAGTGCACGTTCATGCGGCTGCCGCAAAGCCCGCAGACGATGTTTCCCTGCAGTAAAGCCGGGCCTTCCCGTGCGGGCCCGGCGTTTCGCTGGAAGCTCAGGGCCCTGGAGGACTGCTGGAGTCGCTGTTGGTTGCGTTCGTATTCTTCCCAGGAGATGTAGCCGGGATGAGCGCCGCGTATCAACACCAACCATTGCTCCCGCGGCAGCCGTTCATGGCGAAACCGTCCGTCGGCCTGCTTTCGGAATCGGCCCCGGCCAAAGGCGTAAGCCCCCGCATACCACGGACTGTGCATCGCGGTGGCTGCGCGGCCAAGCGACAGCGGCGTCCAAACCAATTCACCCTTGTGCGCGCCGGCAGCCACACGTGTCGGGAAGAGCAGATGCTGCTGGCGGAAGTAGATGATCGTTGCCCGCAGCGTGCCGGTTCGAGCGAAGGTTTCGAATAGGAGCCGCACGGTCTCCTGCACCTGCTTGTCGGGATCGAGCCCAATGCGTCCCGACGCGTCGTCAACCATCCCCGCCGGAAGCGGACACCGCAGTTCGCCGCGGCGTGCTTTGTTGAGCAGGCCGCCGCGCAGACGCGCACGGAGAACGTGCAGTTCGGCCTCGCTCATCGTTCCCTTGAGACCAAGCAACAGTCTGTCGTTGAAGTGCGCCGGATCGTAAATACCGTCTTCATCCAGAATGAGCGTGTCCGCCAGCGCGCAGATTTCCAACAGCCGGTGCCAGTCGGCGGAATTGCGCGCCAAACGGGACACCTCCAAGCCGAGGACTATGCCGGCGCGGCCCATGCCAACTTCGGCAACGAGCTTCTGGAAACCCTCCCTGTCCGCGGCCGACGCGCCCGAATGGCCCAGATCGGAATCGATGACGACAATCTGCTCTTGCGGCCATCCAAGAGCGATCGCACGTTGGCGCAGCGCATATTGCCGCTCGGTGCTTTCGGTATTCTCCAGGACCTGCCGCATCGTCGACTGACGCACGTACAGGTACGCGTTGCGCTTAAGATGAATGGCCGTGACCTTTTGATGCGTTTCGATGTTCATGAGTGGATCTCCTGTATCCGGTTGAGCGCGATACTGGCCAGAATCTGCACCATCCCGGCATGCAGCGCTGGAGCGATGGAACGCGCCGCCGCAGCCAACTCCGAGGGTAATGCGGGCCGCGGGCCAGCCTCGCAATGCTCTATCCATGCGGCAACACCTTCCCGCAGCAGCACGGACAGACCGAAACACCCGCCGCCTGGCGCCGCGGTCAACATGTGGCGGCGAAGCTGCTCATAGGCCTCGCTCAGCGCCGCGCTCTCCTTGTGGATCAGGACCGTTTTTTTTCCTGCCGCGTTAACGCGCGTTCGATGCTGCGGGGGTGCACCTTGCGTCCAAAGCGGCCGTCTATCCGGCGGGCCAGTTCCTCCACCTTCAAGGACGAATCTTCCGAACGCAGCTGCTCCAGAAAATCCATCACCTCCGCATCCAGTTTGTGAGCGCGCCGGGGCCCGGGCTTCCGCGGCGCCAGCGCCGCCAGGCCACCGGATTCCAGCAAACTCTGCGCCTGGTAAAAGGATGGACGTGAAAAACCGAAGGCCGCCGCGCTGGCGCTGACCGTTTGCCCCCCGGTTTCGACCCGGCGGACCATCTCGTACTTCACCTGAACCAAATCGCGCGAGTCGAAGAAGTCCGATTCCGAAAAAAGCGGATCGGCCACCTTCTCCGGATGTGCATTCAGGCAGCCCCGCTGCCGTAGCGCTTCGGCTTTGATGTCTCGTGGTTTGCGTTTGGCCATGGAACGTCATGTAAACACAATTATGCCGGAGTGTCAATAACGATACGCCGCAATCGCAGCTATAAATTACAACATCATACGATATATACAGGATATTCAGGCAAACAGAGCAAGCCATCAACGGCATCGAAAGAATCCAGACTGGCATAATCAGCTTAACATTTACGGCGAAATTAGCTTTACACGCCATTGGAACCCTTCCCTTCCCGGAGCGTCCCGATCAGCGCCACTAAATCCATCAGATCAGTGACACGAAAATGGGAACGCCCGGCAGAAACCACAACCAAGGGATCTTCCGCTTCGGCGCTGGTCCAGCGCGCTGGCAGCCACAGCAAATACTCGTCGGGGTCACGATAGACAACCCAGTCTTCACCCCACCGCTGTTGACGGCTGACGAAGTCGATCTCCCGGCCAAAGAGCGGATGGAACGGATGGGTAATCCGGACAGGGCCGGACACTTCTACTGCATGTGATGCAGTTCGTTGGTTGGTTGAACACACGCCGGATCATATCCGACCAGGAGTAGTTGGGCGGCTTCCGATCCCCAATTGCCGTTTGCCCGAATCCTGCTGCAATCGGCGGATCCGAAGCTCGGTTCGCATCATCATGGCCGAGGGTGGAGCATGGGGCCGATGAAGTCTCCGCAGGATCGGGAACAATCCGCGGCCGCCACTTCGCCGCTGGACCGAGTATCCCATGAAAGCGTGTGAGATGCGCGCGTGGGGCGGGGACAAGACTCGCGAGCCGTGCGAGCAGTTCCAGAGGTGAGAACACGATGTGGGTGGCGCCGTTGCGCCAGACCCGTTTGAAGCGGTACAGCAGCCGGCCATTGGGGAGTTGCTCCAACCGTTCGGTTGCAATCGCCGGACGTGCAGCATAGCGAAGCAATCGTTCCAGTCGCGGACGATCCGACCCGTTTAATGCCACGTTTGCGTGGAGACTGAAGCCTGCAGAGGCGGCGCAGCGTGGACTCGCGCGCGGGTCCAAATCCTCCGGGTCGATCCGGTCTCCGCCCATGGCGGCGCGGCACCCTGCGCCGGGACCGCCGGCTATCCGATTCAGCACCGATGCGGCATACAGACCCGACAACATCGGATTATCCCGGTGCAACGGGTCCGGCTGCACCTCATCTCCGCGGCCCATGTCGAGGCCGCGGCGCCGCAGCACGGCGGGGATCCGTTCCGACAGCGTCTGGACGATGGCAGCGATATCGGAATCGTCCGGAGCGTGCAGGGGGAAGAACTCCGGCTCCGCTCCACGGCCCGGAGCATACTCCCCATCCAAGGCGGTATGGAAATGCGGATTGACCGCCAGGCTGTCGCCACAGCGCTGAATGAAGGTGACCGCACCGCACTGCGTATGATCGATGCCGCAGTCGCGTGCGCGCTTTCGCATAAATCCAAATATCGAGCGAATGAAGACATTCAGTACGGCGGTGACCATCTCCGAGTC
>JBGPBY010000094.1:0-17899 GCA_041481485.1 Terriglobia bacterium | reverse complement strand
TGTTACTTGTGGTACCCCTCACCGGCCTTCGGCCCCCTCTCCCGTTGGGAGAGGGATTTCTTGATGGCATATCTTTGGGAGAGCGGTGTTTCATGACCCAAGCGGAGTTTTTCCCGAAAACCGTGACGATTTATGGAACTGGACTCATGGGAAGCTCCCTGGCCCTGGCTCTGAAGCATGCGGTTCCCGGAATTCGCATATTTGGTATCGATCGGCCGGACATTCTGGAGAAGGCGCAGGCCGTTGGCGCAATTGATTCGACGTCTCCGGCCACCTCCGACCTGATTATTCTCGCTGCACCCGTGGGTGAAATTCTTCGGATCGTCGAAGAACTCCAGAATGCTCCTCAAATCATCCTGGATATCGGCAGCACCAAGGTCGACATTTGCGGAAAGGCCGAACTTCGAGGGCTGCCGTTCGTCGGTGGCCATCCGATGACGGGATCCGAGCGCTCGGGCCCCGAAGCGGCCGCGGCGGATATTTTCAAGGACGCCTGGTTTTTTCTATGCCCGGTTTCATCCACTCCGCCAGACGCGATCGGAAAGCTGGAGCGCATGATACGTCTAATCGGAGCTGTCCCTCATGTCATCAACGCAGAAGATCACGACAAACTGGTGTCTCAGATCAGCCATCTTCCTCAGATCCTTTCCACCCTGCTTGCGGTTCACACCGACCGAGCCGAATTTGCCGGTCCCGGATGGAAATCTCTGACGCGTCTTGCGGCCAGTCCATTTCATGTCTGGCGCGACATTCTGCTCACGTCCGGCTCTCTCCCGAATGAACTCCGGACTTTCATTCAACAGTTGCAGGAGGTCCTCCAGGCGCTGGAACAACAGGACGTCCAGACACTGGAAACCATTTTCGAACGCGCAAATAGGGCTGTACATTCGTGGCCTTCATGAATAATGAATCTTACATATGAATATTGCGGTTATTGGAACAGGATACGTTGGATTGGTGGTGGGCAGCTGCTTTGCCGAGAGCGGCAATGAAGTCGTGTGTGTCGACAACAACGAAAAGAAAGTTGCCGATCTCAAAAAAGGAATTATTCCGATCTATGAACCAGGATTGCCGGATCTCATTGAACGCAACGTCCGGGATCAGCGGCTGTTTTTTTCGACCGACCTTGCGACGGCAGTAAAGCGCTCCCAGGTGATCTTCATCGCCGTCGGTACGCCGACAACCATGAGTGGGGCTGCGGATCTCAGTGCCGTCTACTCCGTCGCCACGGCGATCGGCAAGGCGATGAATGATTACAAAGTCATCGTCACGAAGTCCACCGTACCAGTGGGTACCGCTGAAGCGGTTCAGGCACTGATCCAGAAGGAAACCAGCCAGCCCTTCGATATGGTTTCCAATCCGGAATTCCTGAAACAGGGTGCAGCCGTCGACGACTTCATGCGGCCGGATCGTATTGTTCTCGGCTCCTGCAGCACCAAGGCGATTGACATCCTCGAGGAGCTTTATTCTCCGTTTGTCCGTACGGGAAGCCCGATTCAGGTCGTCGACATCCGAACTGCGGAAATGGTCAAATACGCGGCCAATGCCTTTCTCGCCTCGAGAATTTCGTTCATGAACGAGATTTCAAATCTGTGCGAGGCCGTGGGCGCGGATGTGGACATGGTTCGAAAAGGCATCGCCGCGGACTCCCGCATCGGATCGGCCTTTCTTTTTCCCGGAGTCGGCTACGGCGGAAGCTGCTTTCCCAAAGATACGCGTGCATTGATTCAAACGGGTCTGCAATACTCCACACCAATGAGAATTCTCGAGGCCGTAGAAGCTGTCAATGGCGACCAGGCCATTCGCTTTGTCAATCGAGTGATTCGTCATTTTGACGATAAGCTCGAGGGTAAGAGATTCGGCGTCTGGGGACTTTCATTCAAGCCAAAGACGAACGACATGCGCGATGCGCCGGCAATTCCCATCATCGAACGCCTGCTGACGAAAGGGGCATCCATTGCAGCCTACGATCCGGAAGCCATGGACGAAGGACGAAGAATTTTTGGCTCCCGAATTGAATTTGCGCCTAATAATTATGAATGCCTGGTGGGCGCGGATGCCTTGCTGCTGCTGACCGAATGGCAGCTGTTCCGAAATCCAAATCTGGAGCGCATCAAGGATGTGATGCGCAGCGCCGTGATTTTCGACGGCCGGAACATCTATGACCCGGGACATCTTCGCGAACTCGGATTTACTTATTTCGGTATCGGTAAAAAATAATGTCGCTGTCACCTACGAGAGTTGTTGTTACCGGCGGTTCCGGCTTTGTGGGAAGCCATCTGTGCGAAACCCTGCTCGATATGGGGCACGAGGTGCTCTGTATCGACAATCTTCTGACCGGCGCAACCACGAACATCGAACATCTGAGAAACAATCCCCGGTTTAAGTTCGTAAAGCACGATGTCACTTCCCGCATTGATGTCGATGGCCCGGTCGGAGCCGTGATGCACTTCGCATCTCCGGCGTCGCCGATCGACTATCTGGAAATGCCGATCCAGACCATGAAAGTGGGATCGCTCGGTACGCATAACGCTCTGGGCCTGGCCAAAGCGAAGGGTGCGCGATTTCTTCTGGCAAGCACTTCGGAGATTTACGGCGATCCGCTGGTGCACCCGCAGCCTGAAACATACTGGGGAAACGTCAACCCCATCGGCCCGCGCAGCGTGTATGACGAAGCCAAGCGGTTTGCCGAAGCGATCACCATGGCATATCAGCGCTTTCACAGCCTGGATACGCGCATCGTGAGGATCTTCAATACCTACGGGCCGCGAATGAGACCCAACGATGGGCGGGTGGTCTCGAATTTCATTATTCAGGCACTATCCGGAAAACCGATAACGGTGTATGGCAAGGGACAGCAGACCCGAAGCTTTTGCTTTGTGACGGATCTGGTTCGAGGAATCCTCTCACTGCTGACCATTGATCGTTCGAAGGAGACAGCAACGCCTTTCAACATCGGAAATCCGGAAGAGCGCACGGTAATGGATCTGGCGAAAAAGGTCATTGCCATGACCGGAAGCTCCAGTTCAATCGTGACTCTGCCCCTTCCTGTGGATGATCCTCAAGTTCGGCGGCCGGATACACACCGTTGTGAATCGATTCTGGGCTGGTCGCCCAACGTCGGAATCGACGAGGGCCTGGAAAAAACCATCAGCTACTTCAGCAAAGTTGTCCAGGCATGATTCTGGTTACCGGCGGAGCGGGATACATCGGCAGCCACACTGTCAGGGAACTCAGAAAGTCGGGTTTTGAACCGCTGATCTTCGATAATTTTTCCACCGGACATCGCGCATTCGTCGGAGACACACCCTGCGTTGAAGGCGATATCCGCAATCCCGAAGATCTCACCGTGGCATTCTCCAGATATCCCATCGAAGGCGTGATGCATTTCGCCGGCAAAGCCCTCGTTGGCGAATCTCACGTAGAACCGGAATTGTATTTCGAGGTCAATGTGACCGGAGGATGCAACCTGCTGGAAGCCATGAATCGCACCGGAGTGAAGCGATTCATTTTTTCATCCACGTGCGCCACGTATGGCGAACCGGCCACCGTACCGATCGGTGAAGACACGCCGCAGCAGCCGATCAGTCCTTATGGAGAAACCAAACTGAAATTCGAGCAGGCGCTGAAGCATGCGCACTACACCGACGGTCTCGAGTATTTGTCGCTGCGGTACTTCAACGCAGCCGGCGCCGATGCGGATGGCGGAATTGGCGAAGATCACGCGGTGGAGACGCATCTCATACCGCTCATATTCGATGCTGCTCTTGGCCGGCGGAAAGATATCGCCATTCTCGGAACGGATTATCCGACACCCGACGGCACATGCATTCGCGACTACATTCACGTTACCGACCTCGCCAAAGCGCACGTAATGGGAATGCAGTCATTGATTACAGGCGGTATTCAGTCACAGGCACTCAATCTCGGGACGGGAAAGGGTTGTTCCGTTCGGGAAGTCATCGAAATGGCAAAGAAGATCACGAAAAAAGCTTTCCCGGTAAGGGAAACCTCACGGCGAGAAGGGGATCCTCCGATGCTGGTGGCAGCCGTGGATCGCGCGAAGGAAGTGCTCGGATGGACCGCAGCAACCAGCGATCTCGATCAGATTATCGCCTCGGCCTGGACCTGGCATTGCCACCATTTTCAGAACCACGAATAAAACTGATAACGCCCTTCAGTCCCGCCGCGGCGCTGCCGACATGCCGGATTGGCCATGTGATGTATCGATCTGCCGTATCTACCATGAAATTCACGGCGCGGCATGCCAGATCAAATCGGACGTCGGTCTTCTCTAAACTTTTGGCATAAGAAGTCTGAATACGCTCAATGGTGGGTTCCAGGCCGGCAATCTGGTCTTTCAGGCTCTGCGTTGCCTTGACTGCAGACTCCGAAGCCGTGAGCATTTTGGGAATCCATTCCTTCACCTCTGCGCTGGCTTCAAACTTCCGCGTAGTTTCTTCGATCTTTGCCGATAGCGCGGCCAACGCCTTGTACATTGCAAAGATCAGCGCCGTATTGATGATCAATGCGAGCGCGACAAACCCAACGAAGATGACGAGTCGTGCTTCCATAGTTTCAGAATATCGCAGTTTGGGGTCTTCAGTCTTGAATGATGCGATTCCCCAATGTAGGGGCGGTCTATGACCGCCCACAATGGAGAGGCCTGCATTCCTCCCAATTGCGGGCGGTCATAGACCGCCCCTACATTGGGGAATCGCATTCATTCAAAAGGCTGTTGGTCAGTCGTGTTCCCAGCCGCGTAGCGGCGACAGTCCCTTAGCCCCCGGCGTCAGCCGGGGGTAAAGAATCACAACCCGCACAGAGTGCCGCAGGCACGGCTATAGGAACTGCCGCCGCTAACGCAGCTGGGAACGCGACCCTCACCGCCGGCCGGGCAGTTGCGAAATCGAGACGGTGTAATCCGTTTCGAGCCGGATCGACTCCGCGCGGGCTTCCATTTCCAGGGATCGGGCGTTCTCGTTGGTTTTTCGCAATAACGATGCATATAGGTCGAGAGTCTTAGCGAGTTCGGGATTGCGCTTTCCGAGAACCTGTTCCTGAACCCTGAGTGCTTCCGAATACAGACTTGCCGCTTCGTCGTACATTCCGCGATCGGCGAGCACTTCGGCCAGGTGGGTTGCCGATGCCGCAGTGGAGGCGCTTTCATTGCCAAACACTGCTCTTCGAATCGACAGTTCGCGGCGCAAATACGTCTCTGCCTGCGCCAGATCGTTCCGCTTTATTGAAACGAATGCCAGATTGCTGAGCAAGACGCACAGTTCCGGATGGTCCATTCCCCGCGATTGTTCGACCCCATGGAGCGCCTGAAGGAAGTATTGTTCAGCAGGAACCCATCGCTGCTGCGCAGAATACAACGCTGCGAGATTGGCCGTAATCCCGGATCGGCGGACCTCGTTTTCACCAGTTCCCTGAGGGATCAGCGACATCGCTTTTTTAAAATCGGCCTCGGCTTGCTTTGCATCTCCTGTTTTCATATGCAGCACTCCCAGGTCGTTTTGGAGATCAGACATGTATTCCGGCAACTGGGTCAGAACTTTTTTCCCGAGATTCAGCGCCTCATGCAATGTGGATTCCGCCTGCCGGTATCTTTCGGTCTGCTGATAAAGCCTTCCGAGATTACCCAGGATCACCGGCAGTTGCCGCTGATCGATGATCTTGTTTGCCTTAAGGATCGCGATTGCCTGGTTCAATATGGACTCGGCTTCATCGTACCTGCCCTCAGCGATCAGAACGTTGCTGAGATTAGCATCGGCCTGAATCCTCTGAACGCCAGGAGTTCCCTGAATTTCCAGCCGGGTCTTCGCGCTTCGGAAGATCTCTTCTGCCCTGGAATACCTTCCGCTCTCAAACTCCGCAACACCGGTTTTCAGGAGATTGGCGATCAACGGATCGGGCGGAACCGGATCCGAAGCCGCCGTTGCCGCGGCAGCCTGGAAGTAGAACATCAGAATGAGAATCAAGAATTGGAGCAAAGCTCTTCCAATTCGAATGCGATGTATTGCCAGGTTCATATCAAGAATGGCTGTGAACCATGAAATGTTTCCAAACGATTCCTCCAACCTATACGGCCGCCTGTAAGATCAATTGACGAGTGACTGATGGACTGCGTTGGAAACTATGCGAGATTTCGAATTGCGAAACTGTGCGAAAGTGCACTGGGAATCCGAATCCTCACGTCTTCACGCAACTACCGAGAGTACGTTGAGGACACGGGGTGGGTTACCTTACATTTCTGTCAATTCTGAAGTTGTATGCTTCAACTCCGGGTGCCCCGATGAGGGTTCAACCATTTAATAAGGGCTGCGCCAGCCGTATCTTCAGGCAGCCGGGATATCAAGGGCGCAGCCCCTGCTTAGTTGGCCTTGTACGGAATCGCCTTCACATTGACGGTCTCGCGGCTGCTGTCAGTTACGCGAACCGCAATGCCGCGGCCGTCAAAATTCGCCATGAAATTCGGATCGGTCCACGCGTAGCTTTCGACGTCTTCCCATGCATACACCTTGTATTCTCCCGGAACCAGCCCATCCCAGTGGATTCGTCCCATGGAGTCGGTTGTCCCATTGCGATAGATGTCGAAGCGTTTCTGCTGAGGCGCGTTGGGAATCAGGACGACGGCAACCGAAGCCTCCGGCATCTGCTTTTCGTCCAGAACCACGGCATCCAGCGATCCGGGAGTAGTACCCAGGACGATATCCAGTGGGCCACCGGGCTGACTGTCTAATCGAAGACCATTTGCCAGAATGTCCATACCGCCGAGATTTGCCGACTTGAGATACGTATTTCGCGGCAGCCCGGCAACGGCGAGGCGGTAAGTCCCCACCGCGATTCCCGACAGCGAAAACGCACCGGTAGAATCCGGATTTGCAGGAATCACGGCGAGCGGTGGAATCTGCGGATCCGACTGGAGCTGCACGCGGATGGACGTCAATGGGACATCGCTGCTCGACGACCGTCCGTCCACCGAAACTTTTCCAGTGAGACTAAAGCCCGGTTCCATTGCAAGCGTCACGCCATCAACGTCGGAGGTACTCACGTCGACAGGAATTCTGGCAGCCATCATGGTGGAATTCGGTGAACCGGGATTTGCCCCGCCTCGTCCGCCGACGTTTGCGACGGTCAACCCCGCGGAATTGGCCAGTGGAGTTCCGAGAATGAAAACTCCAGGGCCTGATCCGTTAACCGTTGCCACAAGTTCGTAGGCTCCGGGCGCGACACCGCGAAAATCAAAAGCGCCCGTGTCGCTTGCGGTGGTACTGCGAACGGTCAGATTTCCGGTCGGGTTAGTCCGTTGATAGAAGGAAACCTGGGCTCCGGAAGCACCTCGGCCGCCGCTGGTCACTTGCCCGCGAATGTGCACCGGACGAACATCCGCAACGACCATGTTAATGCTGTCGACAACACCCCCGGCCCGGAGATCAATTGTGGAGGCGGCTCCCACGTCTGTGGTTCCCGGATAGTAGACGGGAAGATACGTTTCGTTGCTGTCCACCACATTCGGAGGCGGTGGAGGCGGCGGGGGAGGGGGGACAGCGCCACCAATAGCACCGCCACCAGGTCCCCCTCCAGGTCCCACTCCGCCACCCGTAATGGTGATTCGCGTCACGCCACCCGCTCCCAGTTGAGCACCCGCCGCAGCCGCGAGTCCTGCCGGCCCGCCAGCACGCGGACCTTGAATAAAGAAAGTATCTGTATTTCCGAGGGACAGCGGCTCGACAGGCTGCGCGCTGACGATGTACTGCCCGGGATTCATCCAGAACAAGCGATATTCCCCAAGATCATTGGTAACCTTCGTCTGAACTGTCGTCAGCGTGCGGCGCCCATCCTGAAAGGTGTAGCGCATTGCCTGAACGTTGACATTGCCAACGGGTTCGCCGTCGCGGTTGGTGACGCGGCCGGCGATCGTTCCCGTCATCGTCATTCCAATTCGAAGGTCCTTCACCGTTTGCTGCGACATGACCGACACTGGAATTCCGGAACCGTTCGGTCCGCGCTGGCCGTACTCCGACGACACATATCCGTCACGAGTTGCACTCAATCGGTATTGTCCTGGCGCCAGATTGCGAAATGAGAAACGGCCTTCGCCATCAGCGGTGGCCCCCTGTGCAGCCGTCCCGCCCTGAACCGGACTTAGTGTGATTCGCGCCTTCCCAATTGGTGTCGACGTGCCGGCACGGACAACGGTCCCTTCAATGACTCCCGAAGAAATGGATTGCTGCGCCGGACCCGCCTGGGCCAACAACAAAGTTAAAAGGAACAGCATTGCTTTCATCAATGGATCTCCTGCCGATCAAAGTAATTCTCTGGCTCACGCCTTCTTCGCTCTGACTAACCTCGATAACCGCTCCCAAGGCGGCATGAACATTGGCGATCTCTTCCGGAGAGTACCGGCTACCCAGCTGGAATATGGGAACTGTCTGGATCACAAATGCTCCGGGCTGACCATTCAGTCTTATTGGAAATGACGGTTGTGGCGGTGGGGGAGGCGGAGGAGGAGGTGGTGGTGGAGGCGGGGCCACGATGCCATCACTCTCCGAACTGATTATTCCCCCGACTACACCGGGATTAACATAGAACACATTGTCCTGGACCGGCTCCTTCGGCTTCGGTACCCGCACATTGAACTTTTTCAATGAGGCCGAAACCTGCGGCTGTTCGGGCCACGCATGCAATACCGGTGGCATTATCGCACTTCGGGGCACAACGACAGCCTGCGCTTCACCCTTCAGCGGAAACATAAGCATGACGCCCCAGCCCACCGTCCCAAGCAGAACTATCATCGATGCATAGGAAAGAATCAGCCGTGAAACCGAACCGCTTCTCCGGGTGAGCAGCGAACGCATCCTCTCATGCAAATGCCCTTTCGTAAAAAATGGCGTAGTCGCCAACGGTTTCAGGCCCCGCGATACAATAGCCATGGACAGGAGCGCCTGCACGTAGGAGGCCCGCGCGGCTGTGATGTCGACAACTTCCGCGTCGACAAGCTGCTCGCGCGATAACTTGATCCGTGCGAGCAGCCACAGCATCGCAGGATTGAACCAGAACACGGAGCTCACGATTTCTTCGACGATAGTCACCATCCAGTCGTTGCGCCGGACATGAATCAGTTCATGGCAGGCAATGCTGAGTTGCGCCTCCGCGTCCATCGAAACAAATGACTCGGGCAGCAGAACCACCGGATTGAGATAGCCCAGGGTTGCCGGTCCGGAAACCTTCGAGGTCAATCGAAACATGGCCTCCGTGCGAGTCAGGCTCCGCGCATCCCGAATCGGCTCCGGTACAGGGGTGAGCACTGCGGCAGACCGCTGGACCCGGCGCACTTGCCGATACCCCATGGCAAGCCAGAAGATTCGCACCCCAATGCCAACGATCAGAAGCCAGATCAATGTAGTAAGCCAGAAGGTTCTCGGCACAGCCGGTAATGACGTCGAAAATCCGCTGCTGGTTAACAAGAATACGTATTGTCTCGGTTGGACCAGCGGAAACACGATGCAGGTAATGAGCACGGCATGAAAGTAAGCCAGTTGAGACTTCGGATGGCGAATCTTGAAAATGAACGGAAGCAGCGTACCCGTCAGCGCGATGAGCGAAACCTGTATCAGCCATGAAACAAGATTGTCGAACGTAACGATGGAATTCATTTTTTGCCTCGCTGGGATTTCAACAATTCGTGAATCTCATCCAGGTGGTCCTGGCGAATATGGCGGCTTTCGACGAGGTGAACGAGCAAAGGTCTCGCCGAACCGTTGAAAACTCGTTTGATGAAGTCGCCGACCATGGTCCCGACGACTTCGTTCTCGGATTGAGCCGGACGGTAGACGTAGGCTCGATCCTTGGTTTCCTTTTTGAGGCGTCCTTTGTGTTCCAGCACTCCCATCATGGTCTGCACAGTGGTGTAGGCGATCTTGCGCTTCTGCGACAGTTGCTCGAATACTTCGCGTACAGTCGCGGCTCCGCGCTTCCAGATGACTTTCATGATTTCGAGTTCCTGTGCAGTAAGTCCGAGCTTTTTGGGTTTCATGTCCTAACACCTTAGTAGATAGGAGACGGCAATGCAAGCGGAAGTTTTGTGGAAGGGATTTTCCTGATCTGCCGCGCCTCTGGCGCTCTATTCGGTGGGGGGCTTCCTTTCCACCGGCTCACGCCGGTGGCTATGGGAAGTGCCGCCGCTCCGCGGCTCAGACTGCAGCAATTCCAACGTTGCGATTCCCAGCCGCGTTAGCGGCGGCAGTTCGCTAGCCACCGGCGTAAGCCGGTGGGAACGAAAACAGCGCCATTACCGTGCAGCTTCGAAGGCTTTGATCTGTTCTTCGTGGCGGAGGATATAGCCGAGTTCGTCGATGCCTTCAAGAAGGCAGGTCCGGTTGAAACTGTTCACGGTGAATGGAATCGACAATCCCGCAAACGCTATCGACTGTTTTTCCAGATCGACGGTCATCTCGGCATCCGGATTCTTTTGCCATTCCGAGACCAGTTGCTGATGCGATTCTGGCTCCAGCGTGACCGTCAGAACGCCGTTCTTGAGGGAATTCTCCTTAAAGATGTCTGCAAACGCAGTGGAGATCAAAACCCGAAACCCGAAATCACGCAACGCCCAAACGGCGTGTTCCCGTGAACTGCCGCAACCGAAATTCTTCCCGCACAACATGATTTGCCGCTGGCGCGCATCGGCAATGCCAAACACTTCCACCGGTTTCATGTCGGCAAACAGGTCATCGCCAAATCCCGACTTGTCGATACGCTTCAGAAAGCGCGCGGGAATGATCTGGTCCGTGTTGATATTTTCCGCGGTGAAGCACACCACGCGTGAAGTAACGCGATCCAATTTCGTCATCTCTTTAACATCCGTCGTAAATCGGTGACTTTTCCGGTCACCGCTGATGCGGCAGCGGTCAACGGCGATGCCAGCATCGTGCGGCCTCCCGGTCCCTGCCGGCCTTCAAAATTTCGGTTGCTGGTGCTGATGGAATACTGCCCGGGCTCCAGTTTATCGGCATTCATCGCGATGCACATGCTGCATCCCGCCTCGCGCCATTCCGCTCCGGCAGCTACAAAAATCTTGTCGAGCCCTTCGTCCTCCGCCATTTTCTTGATCTGATGCGAGCCTGGCACGATGACCGCTCTGACATTACTGGCAACTTTTCGGCCCTTCAGAATTGACGCTGCGGCGCGCAAATCCGTCATGCGCGAGTTGGTACAGCTGCCGATGAATACGACATCGATCGGATGATCCAGCAGCGGCTCGCCTGGCTTCAGATCCATATACTGAAGCGCGCGTTTCAATTCTTCGTTGCCGGCATTGGGCACCCGCGCCGTAATCGGCATGCTCATTCCAGGATTGGTACCGAAGCTGATCATCGGTTCAATGGTGGATCCATCGATCACGATTTGCTTGTCGTAGAGCGCGCCTTCGTCCGACTTTAACTCCCTCCAGCGCGCAACGGCCTTGTCCCATTCGGCGCCTCGCGGCGACATCGGCCGGCCCTTCAGGTATTCGAATGTCGTTTCATCCGGAGCAACCAGGCCTGCACGCGCGCCGCCCTCGATGGACATGTTGCACAATGTCATTCGGGCATCCATGTTCATCGCACGAACAGCGGATCCTGTGAATTCAAAGACGCAGCCCGTACCGCCCCCGATTCCAATCTGAGAAATCACATAGAGAATGACGTCTTTCGCGGTGATGCCTTCGCGTAACTGTCCATCGATGCGCACTTCAAAGTTTTTGGCTTTGCGCTGAAGCAGACACTGGCTTGCGAGGACATGCCCCACTTCGGTTGTTCCGATGCCGAATGCGAGAGCCCCGAATGCGCCATGCGTCGATGTATGGCTGTCGCCGCAGACAATTGCTTTTCCGGGCTGAGTCGCTCCAACTTCCGGACCGATGACGTGAACGATTCCCTGCTTGTCGCTCTTTATGCCGAAGAGTTCCACGCCAAACTCCGCACAGTTTGTATCGAGTTTCGTCACCTGATCGTAGGCCAGCGGATCATCCGACCGGACCAGCGTTCGGGTTGTCGTCGGAATGGAGTGATCGGCAGTACCCAGGGTCAGGTCCGGACGGCGCAATCGCAGATTTCGCTCTCGCAGTTCATCGAAGGCCTGTGGCGACGTGACTTCGTGAATGAGATGCAGGTCGATGAAAATGATTGCCGGAGCGTCGGTTTCGGGAACCACCACGTGGGATTCCCAGATCTTGTCATACAGCGTTTTTGGTTGCATCGGATTTCTCTATGATTTTACAGACGGCATCACCCATCTGTTTGGTAGATACCAGGGTTTGTCCTGGAGAAAAAATATCGGCAGTGCGCAGCCCCTGGTCAATTGCAGCCGCAATGGCGCGTTGAACCCGCGCGGCGAGATCCGGCAGCTTGAACGAATATTCGAGCATCATGGCCACCGATCCGATGGCGCCGATGGGATTCGCCTTGCCCGTTCCCGCAATATCCGGAGCAGAGCCATGCACCGGCTCGTAGAATCCAACCTGGCCGCCAATGCTTCCGGAGGGCAGCATGCCGAGACTTCCCACAAGCACTCCACCTTCGTCGCTCAGGATATCTCCGAAGAGGTTGTTGGTCACCACGACGTCGAACTGCTTCGGGCGCAGGATCAGCTGCATGGCACAGTTATCGACGTACAGGTTTTCGAGTTTCACGTCGGGATAATCCTTTGCAACATCGGCGACGGTCTGGCGCCACAGAATCGATGTCTCCAACACGTTCGCTTTGTCGACCGAAGTCACGTGTTTCCGCCGGCTGCGTGCCAGTTCGAAAGCCACGCGCGAAACGCGCCGCACCTCATCGACGGTGTAGACCTCGGTATCGACGGCACGATTCCCTTCGCGCATGCGCGGCGTCCCGAAATAAATTCCTCCGAGCAGTTCGCGGACAAACATGATGTCCACACCGCGAACCACTTCCGGCCGAACTGTGGATGAATTCGCCAACGGATCGAAAACAAACACGGGACGAAGATTCGCGTAATTGCCCAACAGCGTCCGCAGGTCCAGCAGACCGCGTTCCGGCTTCTTTGACGACGGCAGGGAGTCGTACTTTTTATCGCCGACGGCGCCCAGCAGCACGGCGTTGGATTTCTGAACCAGTTCGATGGTAGGCGGGGGAAGCGGCGAATCGTAACGATCGATCGCGACACCACCGATGTCGCCTTCAACAATGTCAAAGGTGTGATTGAAGCGGCTTCCGACGGTATCCAGAACGCGGCGCGCCTCTGCCAGTACTTCCGGACCCACACCGTCTCCGGGAAGAAATGCGATTTGTGCTTTCATACTTACGACGCCGCCACCGAGTCTTTTTTCGTTCGTGCGGTTTGGATGATTTCGTGAAGATCGGCGTCTTCAATGGTCTTTTTCTTGTCGGCCACCGCCGTCAGCAGACTGTATGCGTGTTCCAGTTCTTCGGGGCCCAGCTGAAACCCAAGGGAACGGCAGCGCGCGACCAGTGCATGACGGCCCGAGTGTTTACCCAGAACGATCTTGCCCTTGGGAACACCGACCGACTCCGGAGTCATAATCTCGTAGGTGATGGAATTTTTGAGCATGCCGTCCTGATGAATTCCGGCCTCATGGGCAAATGCATTGTCGCCCACGATCGCCTTGTTGGCCTGCACCGGCATACTGGTAATTTCACAGAGCAACTGGCTGCAGGCATACAACTCTTTCGCGTTGATGCCGGTCGTGACTCCGAAAGACTGCTGCCGCACCTGAAGCGCCATGACGATTTCTTCAAGCGCCGCGTTGCCGGCCCGCTCGCCAATGCCATTGATCGTGCATTCGACCTGGCGAATGCCATTTTGAATTCCTGCCAGTGAGTTGGCAACTGCCAGCCCGAGGTCGTTATGACAATGCGTGCTGATGATGGCGCGATCCACGTTTTTCACGCGGCTGCGCAGATTGCGGATCAACGTCCCGTAGTCTTCGGGAAGGCAGTAGCCCACGGTATCCGGAAGATTGACGGTTCGGGCGCCGGCATCGATGACGGCCTCCGTCACTTTTACGAGAAAATCCAGATCGGTGCGGCCGGCATCTTCGGCGGAAAATTCGATGTCATCGCACATCGTTTTGGCATAGCGGACGCCTTCGGCTGCGGCCGCGAGGGCTTCTTCACGCGTTTTGTTGAGTTTGTATTTCAGATGGATGTCGCTGGTAGCGAGGAAGACATGGATGCGAGCCTTGTTGGCGTGTTCGAGGGCTTTGGCACAGCGGTCGATGTCTTTTTTAACCGATCGAGCGAGCCCCGCTATCGTCGGCGTCCGTACTTCGGCCGATACGCGGCGTACGGCTTCGAAATCGCCTTCCGAGGCGATTGGAAAGCCGGCTTCCAGAATATCGACATTGAGACGCTCGAGCTGGCGCGCCATTTTCAGCTTTTCTTCAATATTCATGCTGAAACCTGGAGCCTGCTCGCCGTCCCGCAATGTCGTATCGAAAATAATGACCTTGTTATCCATCATGCCTCCGTTCCGCTGTAGGCGCGGTCTATGACCGCGCGCGATTTAGAAATTGTGCGCGGTCATAGACCGCGCCTACAGTTCGCTCTCCTTAAAACAAATCCGGTTTCCCGCTCTCCACAGCAACTTCCGACGCCAGGCGCGGCGCGATAAAACTGCCGGTTACCATTTCCTTGTATCCGGCACCCGGGCCGATCATCGGGTACACGCACGCATCCTGATCGATGACGACCTCGAGAAACGCCGGTCCCTTGAATTCCACAAACTCCCGCAGCACGCGCGGCAGTTCATTGGCATCGGACACACGCACGGCGAATTCGAACCCATCGGCCTCCGCCGCCTTGATGAAATCCTTTTTGTGAAGCGATTTGTCGCTGCCGGAAAATCGTTCGGCAAAGTACAGGCGCTGCCACTGCCGCACCATGCCGTCGCCGTTGTTGTTCATGACGAGAATTTTCACCGGCACGTTATACGTGGTCACGGTCTCGAGGTCACCGAAATTCATCCGGATGCTGCCGTCGCCATCGATATTGATGACCAGGCTGTCCGGACACGCAAACTGAGCCCCGATTGCAGCAGGCAGACCGAATCCCATCGTTCCCATGGAACCCGACGTGAGCCACGATCTTGGATTCTTGAACGTGAGATACTGCGCCGCCCACATCTGATGCTGGCCGACACCGGTGGTGAAGATCGCTTCCCCTTTCACAATGTCATTCAGCACTTCGATCACCTGCTGGGGCTGAATCATGTCGCTCGAGCGGTCGTAGTTGTAGCCATGCTTCGCGCGCAGCCGTTCCAGGTGCGCGCGCCATTTGGAATAGTCCTTGGTAAAACCATTCGCCGCAGCTATCAGATCGTTCAATGCAGCCCTGGCATCGCCAACGTGTCCCCAGTGCGTGGTTTTCACCTTGCCCAGTTCGGCGACATCGATATCGATATGCGCGATGGCTCGCGTGCTCGGCGCAAACTGTTTTGGATTTCCCGCCACGCGATCATCGAACCGGGACGCCACGGCAATCAGAAAATCGCAGTCTTCGACGGCGTAGTTCGCATACGCCGCGCCGTGCATTCCCAGCATGTGCAGCGAAAGTGGATCGGTGGTGTCCATGGCCCCGAGGCCCATCAGCGTCGTCACCACAGGAATCCCGAACATCGCTGAGAATCGGCGCAATTCTTCAGCGGCTCCCGAATTGATCACGCCGCCGCCCGCATAAATCAGCGGCCGTTCGCTCGTCCTCAAAAGGTCGAAGAAGGCGCGCGCATGATCGGAAGCGACGTGCGAATTCTGAATCTCACGAATTCGCGAGTCGTAACCACGCAAGGTCAGAAGTCCGCTGCCTTTGTATGGTCCGACCCAGTTCTGAACGTCTTTCGGGATGTCGACGACGACCGGTCCTGGTCTGCCGCTGCGGGCAATCATGAATGCCGTACGCATGGTCGCTTCGAGCTGTTCCGGATCGGTGACCAGGAACGCGTGCTTGGCGCACGTACTCATCAGATTGAACACAGGCGCTTCCTGAAACGCATCGGAACCCAGCGCGGCGCGCGGCACCTGGCCGGTGATTAGAACCACCGGCACGGAATCCGCCATGCAATCCCGAATCGGCGTGACGCTGTTGGTTGCGCCGGGTCCGGAAGTCACCATGAACACACCGACCTTTCCCGACGATCGGGCGTAGCCGGCAGCCATAAAGCCCGCGCCCTGCTCGCTGGCCGGAACGATCAGCTGAATTTCGCGTTCGCCCTTCTCACGGCACATTTCGTTGTGACGAAACACGGAATCGTATGTTGGAAGAATGGCGCCGCCGCTGTATCCGAAAATGGTATCGACGCCTTCGTCGGCGAGGACCTGAACGATGATGTCCCCGCCCGAGATCGATCGAGTCATCCGCGCACTCCTGCCATCTGGCGTTTGGGTTTGAGGAACGACATCATTTTGCGCAGCTTCGCGCCGACGATTTCAATCGGATGCGTCTTGTCCTTTTCGCGCATCTGGTTGAAGTTCGGGCGGCCTTTTTCATTTTCTTCAATCCACTGTTTGGCAAACTCGCCGCTCTGGATTTCTTTGAGGATCTGCTTCATCGTTGCCTTTGTCTGCTCGGTGACGATGCGCGGACCGCGCGTGTAGTCGCCGTATTCGGCGGTATCGCTGACGGAATAGCGCATGTAGGCGAGGCCGCCTTCATAAAACAGATCGACGATCAGTTTGAGTTCGTGCATGCATTCGAAGTAGGCAATTTCGGGCTGGTACCCGGCTTCGATGAGAGTCTCAAAAGATGCCTTGACCAGGGCCGAAGCGCCGCCGCAAAGGACCGTCTGCTCACCGAACAGATCGCTTTCGGTTTCTTCTTTGAAAGTGGTTTCGATGACGCCGGCTTTGAGATGGCCCATCCCCTGCGCATAGGCCAGTGCCGTTTGTTTTGCAGTGCCGGAAGCGTCCTGATGGATGGCCAGCAGCGCGGGAACGCCCACACCTTCCTGATATAGTTCGCGCACGCGATGTCCCGGCGCCTTGGGCGCGATCATCGATACATCGACAGTCGGCGGCGGTTGAATCTGTCCGAAATGGATGTTGAATCCATGGCCAAACATGATCGTTTGACCCGGGCGAAGATTCGGAAGAATGGATTCGTTATAGATCTTCTTCTGCTTTTCATCGGGAAGAAGAATCATGATGATGTCGGAAGTCTTCGTCGCCTCGGCAACAGAGAGGACGCGCAGCCCTTCTTCTTTGGCACGTTCGGCCGACGGGCTGCCTTCATAAAGTCCGACGACGACATTGACGCCGCTGTCGCGCAGATTCAGGGCATGAGCGTGTCCCTGACTGCCATATCCGATTATCGCGACCTGCTTCCCTTTGAGAAAGGATTTATCCGCGTCTTGTTCGTAGTAAATGTTCGCCATCGTTGTTCCCTCCGTTTTCGGCATTTTCCGCTATGAATTCTTCTTCGATCACGTCGACGACGTCGACGATCTTGATTAATTGTTTTCGCAGTTGTTCGAACCGTGGATCGCTGCAGCGCAGCGTCACGGTCATCTGGCTTAGTTCTTCATCGTCATCGGGCATGACGTTCAAAGTAATGATGTTGTACGCTCGAGTGGTAAAGACCCCGACAATCTTGAGAAGCGCGCCATGACGGTTCTCGACCAGGATCCGCATTTTCTTCATTGGGTCAGTTGGGTTCGTCATATGAATTATGGCCCGGACAATAATGGGACAGCATGATGCTGTCCCATTTCTGTTCCACAGTGGCAAACACCTTACCAGTCGCCGCCGTACCCGGCATAATCAATGATTTTGATGGGAGCATCAGCGATTACTCCCCTATACTTGAAAAGCTCGAATGGCGTCCGCGCCTCCGGAGAGGTGGCCGAGTGGCTGAAGGCGGCGGTTTGCTAAACCGTTATA
>JBGPBY010000093.1:0-18007 GCA_041481485.1 Terriglobia bacterium | reverse complement strand
CGACGTCCGTTGTCGTCCTCGCAGACGGCTGAAACACATCATCGACGACCGCAGCTGTTTTCCTGAGGAAGGCAACCTCGATGCGATGAGGGCCCGCCTTCAGAGAGCGGCGTATCTCGGAGGGGTCCTCTCTTCCTGCAGTACCGCCCACCTTGATTAATTGAATCCTGAGACCATCAACACTCAGCTCGAGTTGCTCATCCGGGGCCCCGCCGCCGAAAATGGCGCCAACGGCAGTCTTTAACAATCCGAACTTGAATGCGTATTCCGCATCCAGCGGGAAATTGTGCTCAATCAGAATTCCGCCACGGGTACCCAGCGGCAAACCTTCAATATGGTCGTTCTGAGACAAGTCGGAGCGGACGCGGTAGGTGGTACTTGTGGGCGCAATGGATGGATTTCCAACGGCCATGCGGCTGATCTTGGCCGCAGCGGACACGTATCGCTCAAGTAGCGCCGGAGAGACCCGCAAGACGTCAGCTATGTTGTCAAAACCGTCACTGGAATCGTCACCCGGAAAAAGCAGACTGGTGTCGATCTCAAGACCGATCAAATCGCGAATGGCGTTGCCGTACTCCGTGCGATTCAAGCGCTGCAGTGCACGGGTTCCAGAATTTGGCCTGGCCTCGGCCACTCCGTCCAGCGCGGCCTCCAGGGATGTCATAAAAACGTCGAGAGTTGTACGATCCGGGCGCTGTGCTCCGCTCGGAGGCATCATCCCGGAACGGAGCTTGCGAATTACTTTTTCCCAGGTTTCAGCATTCTCGCCGACACGCTGGACATCCAACTTTTCTAAAGAAAGCCCGCCGGTCTTGAGCCGTTCGTTGTGGCACGTGATGCAGTATGTGTTGAGCAGCTGCGACGAACCACTCTGCATAGCTGTTGCTGGCGACTGACGACGCGCCATTTGCCGAGATGGCGAGGCGACAACAGCGATGATGGCAAGACACAGATAGAGAGATCGTTTCATTGAATCGAATTCACCTGACTGCCGTGTTGGCAGTCCGCATCAACTCACGCAGCAATGCCATCGTGCTCGGTTTGTTCACCGGAGGAACGACCGCCAGGAAAACCCCCTGGGCAAAATCCATCGGGGTTCGGCCTTCGGCATCTTTGGGGTCCAACTTCGCGCCCTTTTCGGCAAGAAACCGTATGATCTCGTTCGAGCCGCGATTGGCCGCGCCGTGCATGGCAGTGAATCCCATCGAGTCGACGGCGTTGACATCATTGCCGAGTTCCACACAGAGGCGGACCGCTTCGAGCGACTCTCGCGAAGACTGTGTGAATGTCCTGTTAGCCACCCAGTTGATGCCGGCCGCAGCCATTAACGGCGTCGTGCCCCCGGCAGTTGCCAGCTTTGGATCTGCTTTGTATTTCAAAAGCAGACGCATAACGGTGACGTCTCCTGAAAGCGCCGCCCGAAGGAAGGGAGTCTGTCCTGTAAAATTTACCCAGGACCCCTCGCGTTGTTGCCAGCCTCGAATCGGCACGACCCCTTTGGTTTGAGCGTTCGGATTCGCGCCGCGAGCGAGGAGTTCCTCGATCAGATTCATCAGCTCAGTGGTCTCGGTGCTTCCACGCAGGCCCAGGTTCCGCAGGTCGATGGCGGTGAAAAGCGCGGCCCTGCCGTATCCATCCGAGGCGTTCGGGTCGGCGCCTTTTTCCAGCAGGAAACGGGCAGTGCTGACATGGCCGTTGACGAGCGCGAAGACCAGAGGGCTGGTACCATTCGCGTCCGTTAGCTTGATGTCGGCACTCAGCTCCATAAGCAGCTGTAACATTTCAAAGTTACCATCGCGCGCCGCATACAAAAGCGGCGTCATCTTGCCTTGGGGCGCCGCCTGCGACTTCTGCCGAGTGATGCCCGCGCCTGCCGCCTGGCCGACTCGATCGGCGCGTATAGGAGGAGGCACGAATACGCTCGAGGCAGAGTTGATGTTGGCTCCGCGCTGATGAAGTAATCGCACCACCTCGGGATGGTTCTCTACAACAGCCCACATGAGCGCGGTTTGCCCGCGCACACTCTCTGTTGCATCTACGGCGGCTCCGCGGTCGAGGAGGGTTTTCACGGCTTCGATGCTCCCCGTTCGCGCTGAGGTCATGAGCGCGGTCTCTCCATAGGGGTTGGCGGAATTAGGATCAGCGCCGGCACGAATCAATTTCTCAATCATGCCGGCATTCGCATTGAGGCTTGCCAAGGAAAGTGGCGTCACTCCATACCTGTCGGCGGCAGCAACCTTAGCGCCCGCTCGTATCAACAAATCCGTTGTTTCCACATCGTCAGCCCGCACTGCCCAATGCAATGCGGTCGTGCCATCCGGAAGCGCTGCATTGACATCCACGCGTTGCTGCAGCAGAGAACGCACGGCCGCTCTGTCGCCGCGCTGCGATGCCTCTGCTAAACGCACATCGATTTCGGCGCCGAAGGCAAACGTGGATACAAAGACCGCAATAATAAGGAACTTGGCAATCATCGTCTGTAGATACCTTCGAGTTCCTTGTTGTTCTCACCGCAAATCGCTTCTTGAGTTTGCCGCGGCACACTCCGCTGCAATATCCGGGCGAAGCTAATCGGTCTCGTGACAGAGCCGGGGTCATCGTAGGTGTAGATGATTTCCATTAGCGACCCGTCGTTGATGAGGCGATAACGAGCAGTCATGTGCAGCTTTTCTGTGTGCGGGACTCCTGGAAAAAGCCGGCCTTCACTGTTAAACCCGACGGTGTCCACAACCAGCGTGTCGCCCTCCCAGTGCCCGACCGAATGCCCCATCCAACTCGGCTTCAAAGACTGGGGATGCTTTTCGTCAATATAAATGAGACGTATCACACCCTCATTCCAACGCTGCATCACCAGCAACTTAGGAGTGAGCGTGTATTGAAATGCGAACACGCTCTCCTGAAACTCACCGGGCATTGTGTACGGGCGGCAGGAACTTTCAGGGGTGAGTTGAAAGATACCTTCCATGTCATTCAAACGAACATGTTCCCGACGTTTGGCAGCGGCCCACGGCTGGAGGAAATCATCAATCTTCTCGTTCAACTTGCCTTTGTCCTTCGTTGCAGTCACAAGCGTGTCGGGAGCAAGCACATCATCGGGAAATTTCCAGTCCGCGTAGAGCTGCGGATTAGCGGGCGTCCACTGTGCGTCGAAATCCCGCGGACCTTTCCCTGGAATCAAGGGAGCTGACGCCGGACGGCGCGGTCCACGCTGTTGGCCTGCGGCAACGACAGACGAAGCAATAAGTAACAGGCTTGACGCAACGAACGCAGCGACAATGCAGGATGCGAGAAAACGTCCAGATTCAAGAGTTCGATTTTGGGTGTTCATCAATCTCATCTCGTGCTCATCTCGTGGTTTTTGTTGTGGACTCTGGAAAGTAGGCATCGGCCCCCTTCACGTTAGCGACACTGCGGTGGGACTCATCGCAAACCCAACCGTCCTCCACCTGCAGGCCGGGACGCGGCGCGTATGTCTGCCGCGCCGTCCACGCACGGGTGAAGATGACGGGGTCATCGATCGTTAATGTCACTTCCAAACGGGAACTGACCTTCCTCCAGCGTTCGACGACGTGAAGTTTTTCACTCGTCGGTACTCCGGAATCGTCGATCCACCCCTGACCATTCTGATTCACGATATCGGCGACGAGCACATCGCCCTCCCAATGGGCAATCCCATCTCCAACAAACGACGGATCCCATATCTTTGGATCCTTATGCTGAGAATTCATGTAAATCCCGATGACTGTCCGATTCTGCTCAAACAGAGCAAGCAGCCTCTCTGAGGATTGAACGATCAGGAACGGATACGGCGATGCGAAAGCCCTTGGTGTCCCAAGCGGAACGCATCGGCGATGTGCCTCGTCGGCTTTCTTTAGATCTTTGGTGTTCTTGTCGAACAGCAGCTTTCCTTCTTTGGTGAATGGCAGAGGGCTGCCGTCGACGGGGAGAAGCTTAGGACTGTAGTTCTCCAATTGCCAAACGCCAGAGAAATTTTGAGCGTCGGAGAAGGTTGGATCGGCCAGATACCCCCTGGAGTCTTTGGTGCTGGTTTGCGCACTCAGTATTGCTGCGGCATATGCAAGAATGAGAAAAGCGACCATCAGAACAATTGCGCGATTTCGCATCTATCGCTCCGTTTGGCGAGTTGGATTGCCCAGCACTCGACCGTCGGCCAACTTAATACTCAAAAAGAAGCCGCCCGCAGCGCCGTCTCTCCGGGGATTCACAGTGACAGTGATCTTTTCCCCAGCCTTGAGCGAGTCCCGCGCGTAACCCATGTTCCGCAGCGTACCGATCGCATATCCTTCGAGCCCCCATTCCGCGACCTTGTGCGTCTTCGGGTCCACGATATCGACCGTAAGCCATGCATGAGGATTCTTCCATTCCCAGGACTTCACTGTCCCCTCAAGGATTACGGTTTTGGAATCGTCAAACATCGCAAAGCTGTGATGAGCGCTTGCATCGCACACACAAAAGAAGACAAGACCCAGCACAAATAGCGCAATCTTCTTCATCAAACCTCCCGAAAAACCAAAAGGCTGTAAACCCTTTTGCCGGGACGATAACAAAAATCAATTTCGCGGAATGTTGCAGTTTGTTGCGGAGCTAGCAGCCTTTTGACAGCGGTAATGTGCTATGCATCGTGGAACCAAGCTTTGAATCCCTGAAGCGAGCGTTGCGGAGTTCCCGAGCAGACTCTGGCAGGATTTCCTTCGACGAATCGACTTTGTGCGAAGCCCTTTGATATCTGGCGGTTATTAGTAGTTCCGCCTTCAACCATGTAGAAACTCGCGGGCGACAACCGGGCGCAAAGCGGGCGACAGCCCTTTTGGGGGTCGAGGCTAATTCCGTCCGAAAGGTTAAGTACTTTGTAATGAATGCCGGAGAAGGGACTTGAACCCCCACGGGGAGTGAACCCCGGCAGATTTTGAGTCTGCTGCGTATGCCAATTTCGCCACTCCGGCTATGAGTGCAAGCTCTGGAACGTAACACCTTTCGAATGTAACGGTCAACACCGGTACATCGTTCGGGATTTAAGGGTCAGGCTCCCGCCTTCAGAAGGGCGGCGCGGGATCGAATGCCGTCAAGGATCGCTCTGGCGGTTTTCTCAGGCATCCCCGTTTTTTGAGCGGCGCTCGCGGCATTCTTCAAGGCCTGATCAAGTCTCGCGGACAGATCCGCGAATACCTCGTCGATGTCCTTCTTATGCAGGCCGGCCTTCTGACCGGTCTGGTAAAAATGCCGAGGCTGGATTTCGCGGACGCCATAGTGACGGTTGTCGCCGACAGACATCGCGAGCTTGACCTTCTGCGGCGAAAATTCAGGATAAGGGTAAGCTGACATGATGTCGTAAAGCGGCGTGAGACTGAACCCGCCCGGCGTCAGAAACACCGAGAAATTCTTGGCATGACCATCTATGGCCGCCAACAGCCAGAAAACACTCTGGGCTTTGAAAAAGCAAAGACGATCGGAGCGGGGCGCGGTTGCGTGATTGAGCAGGTCGAGAACCGCAGCGATGCCGGGACCACCGTCGCTCTGATATTTCCGGGACGGAGGAATGCCCATGGCCTGGCACATGTCTTCCTGGGGCAGGCGGTACAGAACATCCTGCTCCCACCGGCGGTCGAAGCGTTGGACCACAAGCACGGGTTTACCGTCGAAGGCGAGTACCTCCGCTTTTGTCGTTGGCAGCCCCAGCTCCGCACAGATGGTCAGGCAGCACCATTCGTTCCACGGAGAATCCGAGAAGTCGGCGCCATGAGGAGCGTGAGGCATGGCGGGTTTGAAGATGTGCGAGGTGGGCGTGGCGCCTTCCGGTATCTGCCATTTATTGCGAACTCGCAGAAAGGCCGTCTTCTCCTGGACGCCGGCCAGCGATATGCGAAAGTCATCGTCGCGCAGCATTCCGAGCGGATTGACACCCAGCGAGGCGAGACGGCTGGCGATTTTATTGTCCCCGATCGGATGGCTGCGCATCTCTGACGGATCCCCCGGATCGTCGCCTTCGGGAATGAAACGGAGCGCGCCGACGCAGTCCCGGCCAATCGCAGCGAGGAGGTCGAACGTGCCGGCGCTGTCTGCGCTTTCGCGCGCGGCAATCGTTTCGCGGACCTTGCTGTCATCCGGCAGTAGCCCGTCAAAGACGCTCGAAATACGGTCGCCTGTCCAGATACGGTCGGAAAGTGGAAGGGACAGGGAAACAGAAAAGGACCGCATGGAATCGAGCCAGGATTGAGCATAGCGGAAGGCGGTCGCTCCCGTGGCCGCACGGCTATAAACCCCGACACGGCTCCTGCCGACATACACATCGAGAGCGCAGGATTTTCGTTTGCGGCCCATGTCAATATTCCGAAGGATTGAAAGTCGTGAGACGGCGATCGGTAACCGCAAAGTCAAGATCGAGAGCGGCCAGCACCTTCAGAATGGTATCCAGCCGCGTCGAAGAGGCCCCGGTTTCAAGATTGGAGATGATTTTCTGGGTTGTCGATGCCCGGCGCGCCAGGTCGTCCTGACGCCATCCGCGTTTCTGGCGGACAGTGCGGATGAGCCCTCCCAAGTCTTTCTGGTTTCTAATGATCACAGTCTTCTTCCTATATTCCTTCTAAGGCATATCTATTATATATGACCTTTAAGATATATAATCAATATATCCTATCCAAGATATATATTCGAGATACAGATTCACTTTTTCGAACGCGTGTATATTTCGCATAAGCACTCATGCTTTTTGAAACGAGTCCTATTAATCATCACTCCGCCGCCGAAACAAAAATTCGGCTTTTCCGTTCGCTTTTCCGCGGACGAGACGACGTGTATCCCAGGCGGTTCGAAAGCCAGAAGTCGGGACGGTCCGGTTATGCACTGGCCTGTGCCAACGAGTGGGTTCGCGGGATATGCGAGAAGCCCCGAATCAAGTGTGCGGACTGCCAGAACCGGCGTTTTCTTCCGATAACGGACGAGGTCATTCGCTGGCACTTATCCGGAATCGATTCAGCAGGACAACCGTTTGTCGCCGGAATTTACCCAATGCTTCAGGATGAGACGTGCTTTTTCCTGGCTGTGGATTTTGACAAAGAAGGCTGGCACGTGGATGCGCAGGCATTTCTGGAGACTTGCCGGAACCTTGGAATTCCAGCAGAGCTCGAGCGCTCCCGTTCAGGACGCGGCGGGCACATTTGGATGTTCTTTGAGGAAGCGATTACCGCATCATCGGCACGGCGGTTGGGTTCATTTATCCTCACCGAAACTATGGAACGGCGTCCAGACATCGGCTTCGGTTCCTACGACAGGTTCTTTCCGAATCAGGACACGCTTCCCCATGGTGGCTTCGGCAACCTTATCGCACTGCCGCTTCAAAAGCAGCCGCGCGATCTCGGCAACAGCGTGTTCATCGACGATCAGATGATTCCACATCCCGACCAATGGGCGTTTCTTTTTTCAATCAAGAAGGTCAGCAGACCCACAGTCGAAGATCTGGTACGTGATGCCGAGCGTAGAGGACGGGTTGTTGGTGTCCTACTGCCTCAAACTGACGAAGAAGATGTCGAACCATGGAGCGCTCCACCTTCTCGTCTTCGCAGGGAGCGACTCATTGTTGGCTCAGTGCCGGACTCACTTGAGCTTGTCATGGGAAATGAAATCTATATCGCGAAGGACGGATTGCCGTCCCCGCTGCGAAACCATTTACTCCGCGTTGCCGCGTTCCAGAATCCGGAATTCTACAAAGCTCAGGCGATGCGGCTACCGACATTCGACAAGCCCCGAATCATCGCGTGTGCGGAGGAGCATTCTGGTCATATCGCACTGCCTCGCGGTTGCCTGGAAGACGTCCAGAAGCTCCTCGCGGACATGAACGTGAAGACCATTATTCGCGACGAACGTTGCCGTGGCCAACCTTTCAGCGTGGCATTCCAGGGCACGCTGCGGCCGGAACAGATTGTGGCAGCAACCACCATGCTAAAGCATGAGACCGGTGTGCTGGCCGCTACGACAGCGTTCGGCAAGACGGTCGTAGCGGCATGGCTCATTGCGCAACGTGGAGTAAACACCCTGGTGCTTGTCCATCGACGACAGTTGCTCGACCAGTGGGTACAGCGTCTGGCATCCTTTCTGAACATCAGCCTTCGGGAGATCGGCAGGATCGGAGGCGGCCGCCGCAAACCGACGGGGACACTTGATGTGGCTGTTATCCAAAGCCTCGTGCGCAATGGCATCGTGGACGATTGTATAGGGCAATACGGCCACTTGATCGTGGATGAGTGCCACCATCTGTCGGCCCACAGCTTCGAACAAGTCGTCCGGCGCGCCAAGGCGAAATATGTGTTGGGGCTGTCCGCAACTGTCACACGCAAGGACGGGCATCATCCCATCATCTTCATGCAATGCGGTCCGGTGCGTCATCGGATCAACGCCAGGGCCGAAGCTATCCGACGTCCATTCGGGCATAGCGTTCTCGTGCGGCCCACGGATTTTCAGCCGACTCTGGCGCCAACGGCCGACAAGCGAATGGAATTTCATTCACTGTATGGCGAGCTGATCCGTGACGAAGCGAGGAATCGCCGCATTTGTGATGACGTCATTCATGCTGCCAGGTCTGGCCGTTCGCCTCTGGTACTTACCGAGAGAAACGAGCATCTGAATTTTCTCTACTCCCAATTAATTGCAAAAATCGAGAATATATTTGTCCTCAGAGGAGGTATGGGAAAGAGGCAGCGCGAGGCCATCATGGCTGAAATTGAAGCTGTCGCTCCGGACAGGCAACGGGTGATTATCGCAACTGGACGATATATTGGTGAAGGATTCGACGACGCGAGGCTGGACACTCTGTTTCTGACCCTGCCTGTCTCCTGGCACGGAACGATTGCTCAGTACAGCGGCCGTCTCCACCGGCTTTACGACGGGAAGCGCGAAGTTCGCATTTACGACTACGCGGACTTGAATGTAACCATGCTGGCGCGCATGTTCGATCGGCGTTGCCGTGGATACGAAGCCGTTGGATATTCCATCTCGCTTCCGGCCAGCGCCATTCCCGGATGGCCCGCAGATGTCGTTCTCCCTTCGGAACCGGAGTGGAAACGAGACTACGCCGCAACAGTGCGGCGATTGATTCGGGACGGAGTGGATCAGCCCCTCGCTAATCTCTTCGTCCGGGCAATCGATCCTTCCTTGTCGGAAGCAACGAATAAGGTCGGAGCGCGCAGCTCCAGCGAAGCATTTCTGTATCGGCGCCTCGAAACTCTTTCCGAAACTAAAGGCCGTTTTCAGTTAAATGTTCACGTGCCGATCCCATTCGATGGACAGGGGCAAATGGAAGTGGATTTTCTCCTTAAGACTCTCCGAATCGTCATCGAACTAGATGGCCCGCAGCATCTCTCGGATGTGGAAGCCTACCGCCGCGATCGTCGAAAAGACCGCCTGTTGCAGCAGAATGGTTATCTCGTTCTGAGATTCCTTGCAGAGGACATCGGCAAAGATCTCGATGGCGTTTTGGATTCAATTTTGCAGTCCATGGCGGGACGCGAACGTTTGGCCGTTCACAATGCGACCAACTAATACATCACGAATGCGTAGAGGGTGTCGCCTACGGCAACCAGAACGTTTTGATGGACATCGATCAGGTAAGTCTGTGGGCCGTTGGTGATGTTGCCGATGCGGGTATGCCACAGCGGTTTGCTGTTGGATGCGTCATAGGCGACAAAGTTCCCGTTGCCGTCGCCGGAGAAGACCAGGCCGCCTGCGGTTGCCAGCAGTCCGCCAATTCCTCCGGTCCCTAGCGCGTGGCGCCAGGAGACCTTGCCGGTCCTGGGATCGATCGCAGTCAGGTAATCGCCCGCAGATCCCAGCTGGGACACTTGCTTTCCAGCGAGACCCATCGAACCGCGCGGGTCCGGATCGGTGAGATAGACCATGTTGAATCCATTATGTTCCTGCACATAAAACAGCCCGGTGTCCGGTGAATACGCCGGCGGTGGCCAGTTGGTCACTCCGCCTTCAATGGGCGAGACCAACGCGCCTGGGACCGTTGCTGATTTTCCAGGATCGGGTTCTACCACTCCGTTGTCGCGCATGCCCATGGCCCAATTTGTGGTCGAGCCATATTTCGTCGTGACGATGTGTGCGCCAGTGACGCGATCGAGTGTATAAAAATAGCCGTTCCGGGCCGCAGTGGAGACGAGCTTTCGGGTCCGCCCATTGATGGCCGCGTCAAAAAGAATTGGTGTCTGAGACGAATCCCAGTCGTGCGTGTCGTGAACCGATGTCTGGAAGTACCACGCCATTTTGCCCGTGTCGACATTCACGGCAACCAGTGAGCACGTGAACAGGTTGTCTCCCGGGCGGCCAGCGCCCGTATAACCCGGCGTCGGATTACCGGTACCGAAAATGTAGAGTCTCGTTTCAGGATCGTATGCGCCCGGAACCCAAACTTGTCCGCCACCGTGACGAGCAGCTTCCAGGTTCGGCCAGGTGTTGAGGCCGGGGTCTCCCGGATTCATCGGAACGGTATAGAACTTCCATTGCAGCTTGCCCGTTTCCGGATCGAACGACTGCAGGAATCCCGGAGAATCGATGTCGTTTCCGGTTCCCACCAGCAAGTGATTGTCGACAACGATCGGCGCCATCGTTGAGAAGTACTGCTGATTGAAGTCGGAGATCACCACGTGCCAGCGTTCCTGGCCGGTGCGCGCATCGAGCGAGACAAGATAATT
Source organism: Terriglobia bacterium (assembly GCA_041481485.1). Classification (GTDB taxonomy): domain Bacteria; phylum Acidobacteriota; class Terriglobia; order 20CM-2-55-15; family 20CM-2-55-15; genus JBGPBY01. Next base: position 7,301 of record JBGPBY010000093.1, on the reverse strand, counting down.
GTCCGGCGTTTCGAAATACAAATAGTTGTGCCAGATGCCCACGCCGCGATTTGCGATGTGCGTTCCACCTCTGGTCTTCCAGAAGTAGTGCCACAATTCCCGGCCGTCGCGGGCATCGAGCATCCAGACATTGTCGGGCGACGTTACATAAAGGTGATCATCGACCGCGAGCACTGTGCCCTTGATGGTCACTCCGCTGCCTGCATTGAATTCACCGGTGCCTTCACCGCCGACAATCAGATTCGCGGCCGCGCCGCCACGGCCGCCGGCATTGGGTTGGCCGGCAGTGACTCTCGCAATCCATGCCAGTGTGAGTCCCTTCACAGTGGTTTTGTTTGCCTGATTGAGCGCGCTGAACCGTCGTCCCGTGTAGTCGCCGGAGTATGTGGGCCATGTCGCGGAAAGCGGCTTCAGGAGAGAAGCAGGATCGAGCCCCCCCTGAGCCTGTGCGCCTACCCAGGCTGGAGCAATCACCATTGTGCAAATCAGCAGTAATTTTCGGATATTCATTTCAAAGTCACCAGATACGCGGTTACGTCATGAATGTCTTTGTCGGTATACGTGATCAATAACTTTTTGTGCGCATCACGCGGGTCGTGGATCTCGATCTTCGGCACGTCGCCATCGCGGCGAATCGAACGGGACGTGCCGTCCGCCATGTTCACGACAACCATGAAGTCATCGATACGACTGAGCGCACCTTCGACCTTCGGGCCAGACTGTGGAGTCACCGTTACCGTCACTCCATTTCCTCCCGCCCCGCCGCGGCCGCCTCCACGTCCTCCACCCCCAACATTGCCGCCAAGCCAGCCGTTCTGCAGGGCCATGGGCGTTGCGGCACGCGAACCGATTCCCTGCAGGTCGCCGGTTACCGAATGACACGTGGCACAGTTTTTCGCGAAGTAGGCCTGACCCGCTGCCGCGTTGCCAACCACGATATCCAGTTGCACCGGGGTTCCTCGCGGTGGTCCACCCTGGTTCTGCAGCGTGCTCATCACGCTGTGGATGTATTCGGCAATGGCGCGAACGTCGTCCGCTGGAAGCGTGAATTTCGGCATGGGTGGCAGGCCTTCGTTGTTGCGTCCGTTCAACACCACCGGACCAATAAGTTCTCCGTTCTGATCGTCAAAGACCACTGCCGAACGGAGCAGGTTTGGACCGCCTTGATCGCCTCCACGCAGATCGGCGCCATGACAGAGCCGGCAATTGACGCCATAAAGTGCGTTGCCGCGGGAAATCAACGCAGGATCGCCGGCAGGCCGCTGCCCGGCAGGAAATGTGGCCTGGGGATTGCCAGCGCCGGGGGTGGCGGCGGCTCCCCGATTCCCGCGTCCTCCAGCCTGAGCCGGGGCGCCGCCTGCAGCCGGGAGGGGTGGAGCGCCACGTTGGATGGCGCGGGCAACGGATATGCAGGAAAGGGAAATTAATACTCCGGCGGCAATCTGAAGTCGCAGTCGCATCAAGAATTCACCTCAAACAGATGTCGAGACGCGGAATGATAGTGCTGTTGGGACTGCGGATGCAAACAGGGGGACGTGTCAGTCGAATCCCTCTCCCAACGGGAGAGGGTGCCGCGAAGCGGCGGGTGAGGGGTACCGCAAGTGAATTTTCACCAACTAACTTACTGCCTTGGGGGAAATAGGGGATTCACTATCGAAGCAATGGACTCATACAACGCATCCGGATGGTTAAATAGAGTCTCGTTTGTGATGTGAAGAATCCGATACCCGAGTTCCTTTAGCCGTTCTTCACGCTCCCGATCCTTTACGACCTGCTCCGGTAAATCATGCGAGGGCCCATCCAATTCCACAATTAACGCGAATTTCTCGCAATAAAAGTCGACAATGTAGCGATCAATTGCAACCTGGCGGCGAAATTTCAGTCCAAGAATCCTGCGATCACGGAGAAGGTTCCAGGCTTTTTTCCGCTTTCGTGTCTTCGTGACGCATTTTGCGAGCTAATGCTTTTAGATCTGCGGAACTTAAATATGATTTCATGTGGTACCCCTCACCCGGCGCTTCGCGCCACCCTCTCCCGTTGGGAGAGGGAACTACCCGCAAGGGATGTTCCGGAGTAGACTGGGTTATGCGAAGAATTCTGCTTTGCGGCATCGTCCTCTTAGTGACGTCAATAGCCACGCTGTCCGCGCAGCGGGAACGTCAGATTCCGCCGCCCGATGATGGCGGCGATTTCGGAACGAAATTCTTCTCTCAACTCCGCAGCATTTTCGGAAAGTTCCGCGATGACGATTTGAATCGAGTATTTCAGCTTGCCGAGCCGATTCGTTGTTCTGAACTTGTTACCGGCAAGGGAGAATGGCGCGAGGTCGCATTCTTCAACGAAAAGCGCTCATTGGGAGACTGGTATCGCGAGAGTCTCGACGAGGTGCGGTCGGACCTCTCGGTGTATATCTTCCGAGGATCCTGCCGCGGCGAACACGACCCCATTCAGCTCATCACAAAATTCCCGGTGTCGGAAAGCGAGGAAGCGTATTTCGCCGGCAAGACAAAACTCGATCAGGTTGACGTCAATGTCAACGCTCCGGTGACAATTACATATGATACCCGTTCGGGAGCTTATACCTTCGGTTTGCCGTACTTGTATTTGATCAGTCAGCAGGGGCCGGAAGGGATCTACAGCCTTAAGCCGAAACGTTTCGGAGACACGTATGCCACCAATGTGGTCAACACGTGGGATTGCAAATCCGCGGCTTCCCGCGACATCACATATCGATTTTTGATCTGCCGCACGTCGACGATGGAACGCGGGGCATACTCCTCGCGCAATCAATCGCGGTCGACGCCGGCGTATGGTTCGAACGCATACTTTATTCTCTCGGATGGATCCGAAGCGCGATCGACGGTAACGATGACATTTGGTGATTCCAATGTTACCGTGCCGGAACCGCCGCCGGCTGCTGTGCCGCAACCCGTGGCTGACGGAATCCCGGGCTGGCAGAATCCAACCTACAAATCCCCGCTCGTGGGACTCGCCAATTCCGAATTCCGGATTCGATTCAATCCGGATTCCTGGATGAACCGCATCAATTCTCCAACCGTGGTGTCTGGCCAGAGTCTGGCAAGCCTTCAGGCCGCCAGAACTGCGGAAGGGGCAGATTATTGCGTGTGGAATCCCGGAGCATCGACGATGTTGCCTCGGTTGTTGTCCGCCGAACCGGATAGCGATGTTTCATTCTCTGTCGAAGGCAACGACAAAGGCGCGGCGCAATCGACGTCGTCTGTCACGTTCAGCATGAAGACCCATACCGGTGCGCGACTGGGATCATTGCAGTGTTTCTTTCCGCGTACCGATACGGCAGATGCTATTGGATATGATCGATGGTCCGCCGTGGTCGGAGGACATCTCAAGCTGGAAGTTCGCGCGGCCAATTCCGAAATAAACAGAAATTAATTGGGCGCGTGAATCCCGCACGACACTTCCGCATAATTCCCAGGTGAAATTGCGTTCATTCTTTCAATTCCTTCTCTTCCCGCCGACCCGTAAAGCATTCCGTGAATACTTTCGGCGATGGGTTCCGGTCCTGAAGAATTTGATCTCCAGCGACGTCTACACCATGGCCTCCGCCATCTCCACCTGCGCGGTAATTTCGTTCTTTCCGTTCGTCATACTCTTGATCAGCGTGGTGCATGCGGTGGAGTCTCCGCTGAATCTGACGGAAGGCACAGACTGGGTCACGAACCTGATGGCGATGTATCTTCCCTACCTCAGCGGGGGACACGGCGATCCCGGGGATATCGCCAGGGACATTGCGCTTCATGGCTCCGCCCGAATTCACATTATTTCCGCATTGATTCTGATCGTCAGCGCCATGGGGGTCTTCATCCCCATCGAAGTCACCCTCAACCGGATCTGGGGCGCGAAGGATAACCTGAGCTTCATCAAGAATCAGGCTGTCTCATTTGGCGTCGTGCTGATCAGCAGCACATTCTCGATCGTTGCGTTCCTCATTGGGGGTTTTGTCCTTTGGCTGATTCGGAACACGATCGAGCGGGTTCAGCTCACACTCGTTGCCGGAGCATTGGAACGTCTGTCGCTGAATCTCGTGGGCTTCGTGCTATCCGTGGCACTGTTCTTCGTCGTCTTTTACATGCTGCCCAACATCCGCATGCGATTCGAGACGCTGATCCGCGCATCGATTTTCACGGGCGTGGTCTGGGAATTGGGACGATATGCCTATCTGTGGAGTTTAAGGAAGCTGGACCTCGGTGAAATTTACGGTTCGTACTTCACTTCCGCGGTCGTACTAATTCTCTGGAGTTACATCTCGGCGATGATCATGATTCTGGGCGCGGAGCTCGCACATCGCGAGCTCCTGTCGCTGAACCTCTTTCAACCGGCTATTAATGAATGGCGGTCACTTCACGCTGAGAGCGGCAGACCGGTCTGAAGCGGAATCCGGGGTTACCGAAAAAACCGGATGACACCACTGGCGGTACTTCGGAACCCGGGCGTGCACGACTTCGGAATACATATTGCGCAGCGTGGTCGTGCATGGGCCGATATTGCCGGTTCCGACTTTGCGGTAATCCACGCGGGTGATAGCACTGATCTGGACTCCGGTACCCGAAAAAAACATCTCGTCGGCCAGATACACCTCGGTGCGATCGATCTGACGCTCCACGACCGTCCAGTTCAGCTCGTCGCGCATCAACTGCATCAACGATCGGCGGGTAATTCCTTCCAGCACGTTGTCCGTGATCGGCGGAGTCGCCCACTCGCCATTGCGATAAAGAAAGATGTTTGCCGCAGATCCTTCCGACACATGCCCGTCCTGATTGAGCACGATTACTTCGTCGAAGCCCGCCCGATTCGCATCCGTTTTGGCAAACGCGGAGTTAACATAGGCGCCGGCGATCTTGCCGCGCGCGGGGATGATGTTGTCGTCAACGCGCCGCCAGGACGAGATGGTGACGTGCATGCCGTCTTCGTTGGTGCCGTAGCGGCCGAACGGTATGGCCACGATTGAGACCTGCGGATGAACGTCATGGAGGCGCACACCGATGATTTCGTCGTCAAAGAATGCGAGTGGCCGAATGTAGCAATCCGCGCGATGGCCTTCTTTTCGCATCAACTCGGTCAGGTGCCGGGTAAGGTCTTCGGCGCTGTAAGGAAGCTCCATGCAGAGCAGCTGCGCCGACTGCAGAAATCGTTTGAAATGATCCACAGGACGGAATATAAAGAGCTGCTTCTCGTCTTCATTCCAGTAGGCTCGAAGTCCGCCAAACACGGCGGTTCCGTAATTGAGCGCGTGAGTAAGGATACCGACCTTCGCTTCGCCATATGGAATGATGCTGCCGCCAAAGAATGCGAATTTCGGTTTCACCTGGGTCACCTGATCACCTCGAAGGAAAGTCTACCATAATGGCGGCTGGCGCGGCCTTCAGGCGAGGGCTCTGAATCTGGTACGTCAGTAGGAAACCCAGAAGCGCGACTTCCGCAGCTACCAGGAATGGCAGGTTTGGACTGATGGATCCGAACAAAGCAGTAGAAATCAAAGGGGCAATCAGGCGCGAGACTCCGGCAAAGGTCTGGGCGACGCCAAGGGCCGTGCCGTATTCCGCCGCGTCCGTCGCCTTGGACAGCGAGGCTGTGGTCGCAGGAAATAACAGGGCTGTTCCGATCGGAATCAGCGGAATCACCAGCGCCAGAAACCATAAATTCGGCGCCAGCGGGTAGCCGGCGAGTCCGACGATGAGAAAGAGTGCTCCGATCCTCATCGACCACAGTTCCTTGATTCGATCGACGATGGGACCCAGCAGCGCGGAACGCATCAGCACGCTGAAGACATTCTGATAGAAGAAAATCGAACCGATGGTGAGCACCGTGATTCCGAATCTTTCGGAAAGAAACAGCGCCAGCACTGCCGACATGCAGGTCTGTCCGAACATTCCCACAGCGTAAATGATGGTCAACCGCTGTGCATCCCCACCGGGATGACGGATGACGTGCCATACGCCGCGCCACACCGGCTTTCGCTGGCGAGTCTGGCCGGGTTTGAGAGACTCGGGCAGCCAGAAAAAAGCAAACACAAGATTCACGACGCACAACGTTGCGGCCAGTGCTCCTGGCGCCAGCTGTCCATATTGGGCGGCCCAGGAGCCAAGCACAGGCCCCATCATGGTACCGATATTCGTGCCGGCGGACAGCCAGCCGAGCGATCGGGTGCGCGAACTGGGATGTACGGTGTCTGCGACATACGCCTGTGTCACGCCGGTCGTGCCGCCGCCCGCGCCCTGAATCACTCGAGACGCGATGAGCATCCACAGCGAGTGCGCAAATCCGAAAATCAAATAGCCGGCGCCAAGTCCGGCCAGCCCCACGAGCAATACCGGGCGGCGTCCGTATTTGTCGGAAATGCGTCCCCACAAGGGCGCCGAAACCAGCTGAGCGACATAGAAGGACGCCAAAATGATTCCGATGTAAAACGGGGAGATGTGCATCCCCTTCGCATAAAGCGGCATCAGCGGGAAGATCATGGCGGCGCCAGTAAGATCGAGCGTCGCGACGGCAATGAGAATGGCGAGGCGCCGGAATTCATCCCGCGCCCGACTCGATTCGCCTAAGCTGTCTGGTTCCATCCGCCTCCTTGTGAAATTATACTTCCTGGCAATTATGGCTCGGGACATTCATATTCAACGCGGCGTGAAGCATCTTCGAAAATCGGACCCGATATTGGGGAAAGTGATTCGCAAGGCCGGCCCATTCCGGCTTAATCTGCGCCACGACCGATTCCAGGCACTGGTTCACGCCATTGTTTCGCAGCAGATTTCCGGCAAGGCGGCGCGCAGCATCTGGGAAAGGCTGCGGAGTGTTGCCGACCCGATGTCGGCGGAGACGATCCGCGAACTCAGCATGGACGACTTAAGAAAGGTGGGGCTGTCGAGACAGAAGGCGGCGTACATCCTGGATCTCGCAAGCCATGTGGGCGACGGCCGTCTGGCGCTGCAACGGATCGGGCGGCTTCCGGATGAAGCGGTGATCGACGCGCTGGTTGCGGTCAAGGGGATCGGAGAGTGGACAGCCCAGATGTTTTTAATCTTCTCGCTGGGCCGGCTGGATGTGTTTCCGCACAGCGATCTCGGCGTGCGTATGGCAATTCAGAGGCTGTACGGACTTGAGGAACTCCCAGACCGGGACACTTGCCGGCGCATCGCGGAACCGTGGCGTCCATATGCCAGCATTGCAACGTGGTACTGCTGGCGAAGTCTGGATTAGTTGATGTGAAGGAATGCGATCAAGAAATCCCTCTCCCGACGGGAGAGGGTGGCCGAAGGCCGGTG
>JBGPBY010000092.1:0-18019 GCA_041481485.1 Terriglobia bacterium | reverse complement strand
TATTCTCATTGGTTGACACTCACATCAGCCTCGTTGGCGGGGCAAGGCTTGCGCTCACCCTCGGCTGATAGATCTACGCTCTACTATGAGATGTTATTTGTGGGCAGCCGCTAAGTGCTCTATTTCTTAAATACAGCAACGTATGTTCGGAACTGTAAGCGCGATTCCCGAATGTAGGGGCAGTCTATGACCGCCCACAATTTGGAAGGACTGCACTCTCGCAATTGTGGGCGGTCATAGACCGCCCCTACATTGGTAGCTGTTGCCCGTAGTGGGGAAGATGGGTTTTTCCAACTCATTACTGTCAGGTTCGCCCTGGTTATTCTCGACTGGCTTTTGCTGGAACGTGACGGAATCGAAATCCTCATTTCAATGTGATGCCTGGGTATCCACCTCGCATTCTCCGTAGTACTGCTCAGGATTCGATGTCGCACCTTCGAGCGGGACTTTGAAGTATTCGTGCCGTGAATGTACTGCTTTTAATTTGCCCGTGCCGCTCTCTTTGACGAAAACCGTCGTAATGTACAAAGCGCCGCTTTTGAATGCCTGGATAAAGTGGAGATTCCCTCCAGCGGATTGCGCCGTAATTCCAGTGCTGACTGTGCCACTTTTCAATTGGGCGCTGCCTTCATCGACATTAATCGCATCGAACCGCAAAATGAGATTGGAATCCTTGACGACTGTATCGGCCGATCCATCTCTGGGCCACTTGCCTGCTGCATTTCGTGAGAACACGCAGCGGAGTGCCTTGACACTTTCAGTATTTTCCTGTGCCCAGGCCGCGCTCAACGCCGACACCAACAATACGGTGCCTGCAGCGCTTGCAAGAGTAAGAGTGACTTTCAGTGACATGAGCCTCCCTTCTGTCGATAAGCAGAAATGCAGTGATTGACGCAACTCCGAACATGCTGCGGTTGAGAATACAGATTGGTTTCCGCGTCGTCCACGAAATCCCAATGCGTTGCCCAGCCGATGAGAACTGCATCGAGGCTCTATGAATCCTTCTTCACAGTGTGAAAACCGAAAACTCAGGTCAACTTAAATAGAATTAAAAATGCTGGAGCTTTATGGCGGTGCGATTGCCTCGTTCGAGTCTGGCAAGATCTCCTTCAGAGATATTCCTTCTTGAATAGTTCGTGGTCGACATGACTGGTAAACCAGTGTGCCAGCCGATCGTATTGCGTGTCCTTACTTACCGATACATCTTTGTCCAATCGCTGACGGAGCACCTCTTCAAGCACAAGCTTGTTTTCAAATGCTCCGTGCAAGTATGTGCCGATAAGCCGGGGTAGGCGCACTCCTTCAGGAGACCCATCTTCCAACAAAGCGAACGGCGGAAGCGATTTGTTTAGCGTGGTGGCGCCCATGTGGATTTCATAAGCACAAAATGGAATTCCGGAAGTCGTGCGGGCGGTTCTTGAAAGCGTGATCTTTTGTGCCATCAGCCGGGTCGTTCCCGGAACCAGAGCGAGTCCCCGTACTCCGGTAATGCTCGATTCCACGCCGTCCGGATCGAGAATCTCGTCGCCGAGCATTTGATATCCGCCGCAGAGTCCCACGATCGTCGCTCCGGCTCGATACTGGCGGGTGAGCCACTCTTCCAGACCGCTGGATCGAAGCCATAGCATGTCGTCGATAGTGTTCTTCGTTCCAGGAATAAAAATCACATCGAACTGTTCCTTGACGGGTTGGGAAACATACGAGGCTTCCGGCATCAATCGAAAATCCGTAAAGTTCGAAATGTGAGGCAAGCGGATAATGGCGATTCGCTTCGTTGTTTCGGATGCGGCACTGGGGTGTAATTCCGTTCGATCATCGAGGCTGACGCTGTCTTCCGGGTCCAGATCGATGCCATTCGCGTAAGGAAACACTCCCAAACATCGCCGCCCAGTCCTTTCTTCGAGAATTGTCACCCCGTCACGGAACAATTCCATGTCTCCGCGAAAGCGATTTACCATAAATGTTCGAACCAGTGCCGACTCTTCAGGGGCGAGAAGGTGAAACGTGCCGACTATCGACGCGAAAACTCCGCCTCGCTCGATATCCGCTACAAGAATGACTGGCGCTTTCAAGCGCACCGCCAAACCCAGATTCACCAGGTCCCAGCGCTTGAGATTTAATTCCGAAATGCTTCCCGCCCCTTCAATGACAACATAGTCAAAATCCGCTGCGAGCCGGTCGTAGCTATCGAGCACAATCCGGAGTAAAGCGTCGTAGTGCGTGTAGTACCCGGCGGCGGAAATGTTTCGCCAAGGCAATCCATTCAACACGACCTGGCTTCCCAGAGTTCCTGTCGGCTTGAGGAGAATCGGATTCATGTCGGGATGAGGCGCCAGCCCGCAAGCTTCGGCCTGCGCCGCCTGTGCTCTTCCAATTTCGCCACCCCCGGCACACACCATCGAGTTGTTCGACATGTTCTGCGCCTTGAAGGGGGCCACGCGATGACCCAATCGGTGAAGATGTCGACACACTGCGGTAGCAACCCAGCTCTTGCCAGCATGAGAGCCTGTTCCTCCGATGAATATGGGTTTCGCCGGCAAGGACGTCAGTACCTGAGGCGAATCCCAGCCACGGCCCATGCCTTCGGCCCGATAAACCCATTCTCATACGGCCGCTGATTGAACAGGTTCTCCACCTTCACATAGAACTCCGCGCTATGACGATCGGCGAGAGGGATTTCGTAGTGAAACACGGCGTCGGCCTTGACCGGGCCATCGAACACGAACTGCCGTGCGCCAGCACCGAATATCGTCATTGTGTATTTGCTGAAAGCAGACATGTCCAGCGACACGCTGACGCGATGTCCAAACCATTGGGTTGCCGTTGCTGTGAACATGTGCGGAGACTTGTCGAGAAGCTTGTAGTAACTGGTCCCGACAATAGTCGGAGTACGTGAATCGGAGTTCACATACGTATAGGACACTCCGACACTCGTCGTCGCCGTTGGGGACAGGTGTCCGCTGAACTCTAAACCTCGCGCAATTCCCCCTCCGCCGTTTTGATAACCGAAGAACCGCCCGAACGGATCACCGGCCGGAAGAGAGTTGGCAAAGACAACTGTCTGCTGCAGATTCGTATAGAACGCTGTACCGCTGACGGTAAGTTTTGAGTGCAACAACTTCTGGTCAATTCCGCCATCAACAGCAACCGCCCGTTCGGGACTTAGAGTGGGATTCCCGTAATAAAATACTCCATCACCGGCAAAGCGCTCGTATCCCGAGGGCGCTCGAAAACTGTTTCCTACGTGACCGCGGAATTTGGTTCCAGAGGCCGGAAGGAAGTATGACAGCGCACCATCTGCGGTATACGCCGTAGGCGGCTTTACGACAGCGACATCACTATAAGGTGTCGAATAGCCCACGAATGATGGCGCCTGAAGATTGAAAAACTGCGTTCTGCCACCTACCGTAAATTGAAGCTTTCCGCTAAGGAGACTGATCTGGTCCTGAAAGTACAAGGCGTTGCTTCGCTGCCGAAGCGTCACAGATCCAGATGAAGCCGGGGATCCGTAGACCGTGCCGTTAAAATTAGCGTACCGCTCACCCTCGTACTCGTAACCGGCGGAAATCAGGTTGTAACTTCCCACGCGCTGGTCCAGCCGGACCTGAAGAGTATTCGTGTAACCGTCAAAATTACTTCTGGAGGGAGAGGACGGTTCAAATGAGCCAGGCCCCCCCGGTCCATCGGTGTAGATGCGTTTAGTGTCCACTCCCTGGTAGGTCACGTGATATGACGTGTTGCGTGAAATCTGATGCTGCAACGTGAGACCGCCGGTGAAAAATTTTCCCAATCGGTGTCCATCCGGGTCGATCTGGTTTGGTATGAATGTCGCGTTGCCCGCGCTGAACGCCTGTTTCTTCTCGTACAACTGAAGCTGGTCAATCGGCAACGCAATCGCTTTCACTTCGCCTGTTGAAGGCGAATTCGCCAGAACAGACGCGGTCACCGTCGGGCTCTCCGTGCTCGTCAGATAGCTGTTCGAATACCAGAGCCTGCCCGTCAGTGAAAGTTTGTTGGTGAAGCTGTATTTTGCAGAAGCCTGCGTGCCGCTATTGCGATATGGCTGGCCGTTTCGCACGCCTTTCGTGACATTGATGTGCGACACGCCGGCGCTGTAGGTGAAACGATCCCTGGCAAATCCACCGCCGACGTTGGCCACGCTTCGTATCATTCCCAGACCACCACCCTCGGCCAGAAATTGTCCATGTGTTGGCCCTCCACCCGGACGCGAAGTGATGTTGATCACGCCGCCAAGCGCGTGGGAACCATAAAGCGACGATCCGGAACCCCTGAGGACTTCAATTCGTTCCGTATCAATGACGTTCATGTCCTCTAAAAAAGCCGATCCATCACCCGGAATACTTGCAGCGTCGCGAAACCGCATCCCATCAATCAGTATTGCAGTGTCCTGTGTGCGGAGACCGCGCATCTGGATGGTTGTCGAACTGCCGGGCCCTTCCAGTGTTTGAACGCGGAGACCCGGAAGGGATCGGACGGAATCGGAAATCGAAATTTCATCACGCAGCATGATTTCCTGCGAGTCCACGACGTCAACGGCTTTTGCAATTTCGTCGACATTTGCAGGCGTGCTGGAAGCAATCACAAGCACATCAGTTTTGGTTCCTGAGATCGCCAGTTTCAAATCCAGTGTCTGGTCGCCCGCGATCGAAACCTGCTGGGAGTTGCCAAGTGTTCCAGTCAAACTCTCTGCCTCAATCCAATAGCTTCCCGGTGGCAATCCCTGGAAGCTGTATTTGCCATCCTCGTTACTTTTCGCGCTGCGCATTTCACCGCTATTGCGATCGAAGAGCCGGATTTGCGCGCCAGTAATACTCTTTTCCTGCGGATCGACAACCTGACCGGACAGTGTTTCGGTATGAGCGGGAATTGTGAATATGCAAATTGCACAAACCACGCTGAAGATGAAGCGGGAAATATTGGATTGCACCAGGTTTGTAGACATTCTTTGGGACCTCCTGAATCAATTCAGTCGATGGAACAACAAAAATGAATTTCCGCCAGTAGCCGCTAAGATCTCGGAACGAACATGGAAAACGCGTTCGATGTTTTCGGTCGTGAGGACAGACGATGGCCTTCCCTGCGCAATCAATCGGCCGGCATCAATCAGGCACGCCTGATCGGCAAAACGATAGACGGCATTCAGGTCATGGGTAGCAATGACGACAGCTCGGCCTTCATCGGCAAGGGAACGGCACAGTTCCAGGACGTCAAGACCGTGATCCACATCCAGGCTTGCTGTGGGTTCGTCAAGGAGCAGGATATTCGCGCATGTTGCCAGACTTCTCGCGATCAGCACCCGTTGCCGCTCGCCGCCGGAAAGTTGAGTAATCAGACGTTCGGAGAGATGCACGACATCGGCACGCTGAATGGCGTCATTGATGGCCTCTCGATCGGCATTGGTCTCTCGCTGAAACCGTCCACGGTGGGCGTAACGTCCCATAGAAACGATCTCTCGAACGGAAAATTCAAAATCGAGCCGGGCGTCCTGTGGAACGTAAGCAATATGGCGTGCAGCAATGGATCGGCGCATGAGGTCCAGTCTTTGGCCGTCAATTAAAACCTCACCTTCGGTCGGATGCCACAGTCCCGCAAGACAACGCATCACGGACGATTTGCCGGAACCGTTTGGTCCGATCAAAGCGAGAACCATGCCCGACTGAATTTCCAGCGAGACATTCTGCAGAATCCATCGCTTCGAAAGGCGGAGACCGAGGCCGTTTGCCGAGAGTGTGCTCATCATCGGAGTCGTGCGTGTCATCCGTTCCTCTCCCGAAACTTACGCACGAGGAGAAACATGAAAAATGGTGCGCCGAATCCGGCGGTGATGATACCCAGCCTGATTTCCGTAGGGGGTCGAAGAGTACGCGCAAGGAGATCGCAAATGATTACGAAGAGAGCTCCGGAAATCGCGCTCGCCGGCAGTAATGGACGGTGCGCCGGCCCTACAAAGATCCGTACCATGTGCGGCACCACCAGGCCAACAAACCCCACCGCCCCCGCAACCGCAACGGCACTTCCTGTGATGAGGGCTGCGATAACGATGAGCGCCCGCTTTGACGATTCCACTTCGACCCCATGGGCGGCTGCTGCGTCTTCACCTTGCACCAGCAGATCCAGATCGCGGGCGTAATACATCGCGAACCCAATCGCAAACAGAATGAACGGAGCGGATATCCAGACGTGTGTCCAGGTTCTCCGGTCCAGTCCGCCCATCATCCAAAACACCATTTCCTGGGCAACTTCCCAATTGGCGACGCTCAGTGACAGCAATAGAGAAGACGCTGCACTGAGGAACGCGGCCAGAGCTATGCCGCTAAGCAAGAGTGTCGAGACGCTTGTCACACCGCCTCGCGTGGCGAGGGCATACACGGTGATCAGCGCGAACAGAGCCCCCACAAACGCGGCGACAGGAAGGGTGATCGCAGACCTGGTGGTCATTCCAAATGAAAACGCGGCAATTGCACCTAAAACCGCGCCTGAACCGACGCCGACGGTATTGGCTTCCGCCAGGGGATTTCGAAACAATCCCTGCATCAATGCGCCGGCAACAGCAAGACCTGCGCCGACAAACGCCGCGATAATCACACGAGGAACGCGTATAAGCCAAATGATGACCTGGTCCGCATTTTCCACTCCGTTGGAGCTCACCCAAAACGGAAGAAGTTTTGCGCCCAGTATCCGAAGCACCACATGCCAATCCACGTGAGTACTTCCCACTGTGATCCCCACAATCGAAAAAATGCACACGAGGATCGTCACTGCAGGGAGGAAAAACAATTGCCGCGTACGAAATTTCGCCTTCTTTGTCTCGGTTTGCATTTTGTTGGATTTCGGTTTATTGGGTGTCCGGATATAGCGCTCTGCTCAACGCCTCGATCATCAGTGCCGTATAGGGCGACATCGGCAGAAACACGTTGTTTTCCAGAACCAGGATCTGGCCCTTCTTTGCCGCCGTAGTGGTGCCAATTGCGGGATCGGCCATCAGCCGCCGCAGGACCACTGAAGTATCGCCGCGCGATGCGCCCGCTACGATCCACTCCGGATTCCAGCGGACAATTTGTTCCGAGCTGACCGCGTCGTAACCGTGAAGCCCATTTTCTGAACCGATATTTATTCCGCCAATCGATTTGACAATATCGTTAAAAAGAGTGAGGTCCCCATAGCTATAGCGGCCACCATATCCCAGTATTCTCGGTGCCGAGGCACCGGCAGGTTTACGTGCTGCGGCGCGTACGATTGCAGCATGGAGTTCGTCGTGTGAGCGCTGGGCCTCCTCATCGTGGCCGGTAAGATATCCGGTCAGGAGGATGGTGCGTTCGACTTCCTCAAGTGTGGTGAACAGCGAAAAAACACGGAACACCGGAACCCGGGAGCCACGCATAATGTCGCTGAAATCGATGCTGCCTTCCCCGGTATCGAGGACCAGGTGGGGCTCGCGCTTTAGGACAATTTCGACATTGTCCCCAACAACGGGCTGGTACTTTTCGGCCCATTCGTAGACGTTGCTGATCCTTCGGTCGTACGCACTGGTGCTGACCGCTACAACATTCTCCGGAGGTGCGACGGAGTATACGTATTCATCGAGCGACCAGAAATGCGATGCAATTCGTGTTGCAGGCCGAGCTATCGTGACTGAATTGCCATCGGCATCGATCGCCTTTCGGGGGTATTGGGAAGGTCCGGTGCGAAAGCTTGCAGTTCCGTATTCAGATGCTGGATGGCGCAGTTCCCATGAGCCGGTAAATGCCTGCGCATAGTGCAGTCCGAAAGCCAGGATGCAGATGCCAGCCAGAACGAGAATCGGCGACAAATTTCGAGGGCGCAATATGCTCCTTCTGGAGCCAGTCCAGGAAAGACAGATGTCGTCGTTCAATACGAATTCGGTGAGGTAAGAGAATTCCGAAACGATCGGTCGAAACATCCAGCCCTTCCTTGGAAGGCTCGAATGAGAACAGCGTTTTAGTGCTGGCTATCGACAGGTCTTCGGACTTGCAGGCTGCTGGTCTTTCCTACTAGCCGTTGCTTCCCAGCCCACTCTCTGTGAACCAGTGCATGTAATACGACGTTCGTTCCTGCTTACCGCTGCGGGGCAGTTCCGGATTCCTACCGGATTCCCTTGGTCGATAACGGAACGGAGACTAACACGGCATTTCGGAAAGATGCAAGTGGTCGCTATAATGGCGCGCTATGCGCGAATCGAATTGGCGATCGTCACCTTGGGTTGAAGGCCCGACATTCATCGCATATCGCAATGGCCGGTTCATCGTCGCAGAACTGACGAGCCCACACCGTGTCTTGTCAACGTCATCATGTGTTGGCGGCATCAATTCAGCGGTGCGGTACCTTGTCAACCATCAAAGCTGCGAAGGAACGGGTCATCACGAACAGGCATCCCGGATCATGAGTCTCGGTCTGGACGGTTATCATCGCAGCGTATGCGATGAACTCGGATTGGCATGGGAAACCGCGGCGATCATGGGAACGGCAGCGAACATGATCTATGCTGCTCATGAAACAACAACATTTGACAAGCTTCGAGTGGACACGATTGTCACCGCCGGCGTCGAAGGTAACGCGACATGCGCGGGCGATCCCTCGCGCTGGATTGAAACGCCGGCTGGATGGGACAAGTTGTCTTATGTAGCGGGAACAATCAACACGATCGTTGTGGTAAATCAGCCGCTCAAGCCCGAGGCACAAGTCCGAGGACTGATCACGATCACGGAAGCAAAGACGGCAGCCTTAATTGAACTTGGTGTTTCGAGCCGCTATTCTGAAGATCTGGCGACCGGCACAGGAACGGATCAGCTTTGTCTTGCCGCCCCGGTTGTTGCTGGAGAATATGAATACACATCCACGAGTACGCACAGCAAGCTCGGCGAGTTGATGGGACTTGCTGTGCGAAATGCCACCAAGCAGGCACTGCGATGGCAAAACGGGTTGGAACCATCTCTAACGCGCAGCTTGATTCATGCGTTGCGGCGTTTTGGATTTTCTCAGGCGGTTTTTGTAGAGGCGATGCGTGGAAGGTTGAGTGAGGCCTCAATGCAGCTGTTCGAAAAAAACCTGAACTCTGTGATCTACGAACCTCAGCTTGCATCTGCCGCCTTTGCATTTGCCGGGGTATGGGATCGTGTCCGCTTTGGTGTTCTGCCTGCATCCTCCGCCCGAAGTGTCTTGCAGCTTCAGGCCGCAACGATGGCCGCGGCGCTCTCGGCGCACGTTGAGAAATGGCATGCGTTCCACCAGCAACTCCATGTGGATATGGCACGACCGCTCGATGCTCTGTACGATGCAATAGCACTGGGGTGGACGGCGAAATGGGCTTCGGCGGATTAGCGCCTTCCGCGTGGTTGTTGGTCGCAGGCGTGGTTCTCGATGCAGTCCTGGGTGATCCGCAGGTGTCTTTTCATCCCATCCGAATCGTCGGCAAGACCCTTGCCCTGTTTGAACGCGTGTTGCGTCGCAACGGAACGGATGGTTATGTCGGTGGTTGCCTTCTACTGCTCATGCTTGGCTTGACGTTTGTCGGCATTCCCAGCGCTATGATTTCGCTACTCTCGCGACGGTACCAGCCGGCTGGCCTGATGGCCCACGTATTGGTGATCTATACCATGCTTGCCTTGCGGGATCTGATCGATCATGTCCGCACGGTTCAAGTGGCAGCGAGGATCGGCGACTTAACCGGCGCACATCGCGCGATTGGTCTGTTCGTCGGCCGGGACACTGATCCCATGGATATTCCCGCGTGCCGCCGCGCGGCCATTGAGAGTTTGAGTGAGAATTTCGTCGACGGCTTTGTGAGCCCGGTTTTCTGGTATGTGCTGGCGGGGCTGCCTGGCTTGCTTCTGTTTAAAGTCGTCAGCACCATGGATTCCATGGTGGGATACAAAACAGAACGCTATCTCCGTTTTGGCTGGGCCGGGGCGCGGCTCGACGACGTGATGAACTATCTTCCTGCAAGACTGACATGGCTGCTGCTGGGCGCCGTGAGTTTGGTTCTTCCCGGACTTTCAGGACTGAAGGGCTGGCGCATTGGCTGGCAGCAGCATGCGGTTCTTCCGGGTCCGAATCCGGGTTGGAGCGAAGCCACCATGGCGGGAGTCCTGCAACGGAAACTCATTGGTCCGATCTGGAAAAAGGGAACACTTGTCACGCAAGTCTGGCTCGGCGATTCAACGGACACTGAAGCTGGAACAGACTTCGATGTGCACCGTGCAATTGTTGTTATCGTTCTGTCATCCGCGGTTGTCATAGTTCTGAGTATCTTCGTGCTGCTGTGGTTGATGTCCCCGATAAAACACAGTCGATGACAATCGGCGCGGTTCGATTTCGATAATGATCTGATCGCCGAAGACAGACAGGAGGCGCTTCATTTCGATGTCGGCCGCGGACTCGGCATTGGGAAAGACACAACGAAGGATTCCAAGGCGGACGTTTGCAGCCGTCCTGTAGAATTTAGGTGAAAGTCGACTTCGTGCATCGAAGTCGCTCGGTGATTGCAAACGGAATGTTGATGGAATTGGTGCGGCGCCCAATTCCATCAACGTCCCACGAATTGCTATTTATGGTGAAAATCGGTGCGGATCCGATAACTGCCGTCAATTCCGTTTCTGTTCCCCCAGGACGCTATGGCCGGTCCCGGGAGTGGCGGCCTTCACTGCTCGTTTTTCAAGAAGGACGACAGGTTATCCAACTTCCAGAGTTCATTTTCAGAACGGTCGCCGTAGACGATCTGTGAGCCATCGGTTGGTTTCAGACTAAACCCATTGAAGTCTATGAGCGAGAGACCCGAAAACTCCGGAGTGCCGCCGCTTGCAGGTATTCGCATGAGCCGTTGAGATTCATCCATGTACAGGATCGCATGGGAATCCGGCCCCCAGGCCGCGACGCGTAGAGTCATAGGCCTAAAGGCCCGCGCCTGCCCCTCCAAGAGTGTTGAGGTGAGCTGAGTGTAGCCAGTTCCATCCACATTCACGCGTCCAATTATCCCGCTCAGCGATTCCAGGTCGGTGTTGCAACCTCCTCGGGGTCCTCTCTGCTTGCAAGTTTTGGTCACTATCGAAATGGCGAGCGAGTGTCCGTCGGGACTCAGAACAATGCCCTCGAGGGTCGCGGATTCTGGCGCAGTCCAAACATTTGTCTGCTCGCCGGTGATTAGATCCAAAGTCGCGATGGTTGCGAGATTCCCACTCTTTGTCCGGAGTGGCCCTGTAGCCGGTGGTGCAATAAAGTACAAGGTTCTGTCATTTGGGGAAATCGCGAGAGAAGGTGGTACGAAAGGTTTGGAGGTGACCACGCTAAACTTCTTGCTTTCCAGATCGACCCGTTGAATTCCCTGCGATGTTTGTACCAGTATTCCTTTGCTGTCATGCATCCATACGGGAGCTTCTCGATTTAGTTCGGCGCCTCGAATGGCAGCGAATGTGGATTCGCTGTCATTTCCAACGTCGTGAACCACCAAATCGAAACCGCTCGCTCCAACACGCTGTCTCATGAACGCGATCCGTCTTCCGTCCGGCGACCAGGCAGGCCCCGTGTTGTGGTCCGTAGCATTGTAGGAGACGTGCACAGCACGCCCGTCTACTTTCCCATCCTCTGCCATCGACCTTTGAAACACGTCAGTGCCTGTACGCTTCTTGATGTAGTAATAGTTGCCGCCTTCCGTCATGCCCACGGGTACGATCCGCGCCGTGATTGGCGCGCCTTTCACAGGCGAAGGCTTACCTAACGCTTCCCCGTTGAATATGGGTATTGAGTAGAGCCCAAACGAACCGGAACGATTGCTCAGAAACAGGATGTGCGAACCGTCTCCAGTCCAGACTGGCCCCTCGTTGACGTTGGCGCCTATCACGACTTCCTTAAGACTGGAGCCATCAAGAGCTATGACATAGATGGATTGGTCCGCGATGTCAGGCGGAGCAGGCCTGTCCTGTGGGTCAAGCGCCTTGCTGGGGTTATGCGCCAAGGCTGAATAAGCGATGTAACGGCCGTCGGGCGAGAGGGTCGGGCGATCGTCCCGAATCCGCCAGCCAAGCGAGATAATCGTTCTCGCCTTGCCGTCAGCGACGGGCAGCCAGGCGATCTCCCAGGTGCGGTCGGTCTTTGCCAGTGTGAGCAGGATCGACTTGCTGTCTTTGGACCAAGCAGCGAGATGGGGAACACCCTGTGTGTTTCCGTCTAAGACGACTGTAGGTTTGCTGTCTGGTTTGTTTTCCCGGACCCACAGTTGATAAACGCCATGAAAAACCACTTCGGCGACTCGCCGTCCGTCCGGGGAGATCATGGCGGCTTCAGCTCCTCCTCCCTCCTCCATGAGCCGTTGAGATTGTCCCGAAACCATGTCTCGAATGACGACGGTCCCATTGCTCATTCGCATCGACATAGAGCGCCCGTCCGGAGTGATGAACGTATGGCGAGGTTCACCGATTACATTGTCCAGAAGTACAAGGGCATTGACAGGAGTTTTCGAAGAAACTGGAATGCGCAATGTGTCCAAACGCCGTCGGGCTTCGGCAGCTTCAGGCTGCTTCCCATATTTATTTATCAGCCGTACGTATGTTTTTTGTTCCTCCGACCCTCCGAGTTTGTGTTGTGCTTCGGCCAGATGCAGCAGGGCTTTGGCGGCCACGCCATCGTTGGCGGAGTATTTGTTCAGGATCTCGTTGTACATCTTGATGGCTTCCTTCAAATCGCCATCGACGATCTGTTTGTGGATCGCGGCCTGCAGCAGAGTATTCGCGGGATCGCTTTTCTGCGCGGCGGCCAGACTCAGAGCGCAAAGGCTGGCGAACGTCAGGACCACGAACGCTCGATGAAAGGGTCTCAGTCTCATGATTGGCTCCTCCTTTGAAGCTGGGGCCAAATTACGTTTCCTATGTGAGAGGTGAAGGGAAGACATGTCAGGATCGTGCCAAGTTCGCGTTCAGTATTCCCGACATTCTTCTCAACCATCTTCTCAGCCATCGAATCGGTACCCCATGCCCCGGACGCTGACCAGATATGCCGGCTTTGCCGGATTGGGCTCAATCTTCTTCCTCAAGTTCGTGACGTGCGTATCGATCACGCGATCGGTCACGAACGTGGCCTGTCCCCACACGTCATCGAGCAGTCGTTCGCGTGTGAGGACGCGTCCGCGATTGCGAATGAATGCGGCCAGCAACTTGAACTCACGGGGTGTCGTCTCGACCGGGCGGCCCGCACGGCGGAGTTCACCGCGGCTGAAATCCGCTTCTGCATCGCCGAAGCGAAAGACTTCGGGCGACTGGTTGGCGCCAAGCGATGCCCTTCGCAGCATCGCTTTCAGGCGGGCGCGCAATTCGCGCGGGCTGAACGGCTTGGTAATGTAATCGTCGGCGCCGATTTCCAGGCCCAGGACCTTGTCGGACTCCTGCGTCTTCGCGGTCAGCAGAATTACCGGCGTGTGGAGTCCGGCCCTGCGCAATTCGCGGCAAACCTCGAAGCCGTCTTTCCGCGGCAGCATGACGTCGAGAAGGATCAGGTCGAACGGTTGCTCGCGCGCGCGTCGTGCGGCGGATTCTCCATCGGACTGAATTTCGACCTCATATCCTTCCAGCTTGAGGTCGTCTTCGAGGCCGAGCGCGAGCGGACGCTCGTCTTCCACGATCAGGATTCGTGTCATGTTGCGATCTGCTTTCTTGCCGCTTCAACGGCAGGTTCGTGCATAGCGGGGAGCAGGATTGTAAAGGTGCTGCCGGCGCCGGGCTGGCTCTCGACACGGATCTGGCCGCCGTGAGCGGAAATAATCTGCTGTGTCATTGCAAGGCCAAGCCCCGTACCTTTGATGCCCTCGGTTTTCGCTTCGCCGGCGCGGACGAACTTCTTGAATATTTTCTCCTGGTCACTTCGAGCGATGCCCATTCCCCGATCGCAAACCCGCAGGGCCACGCGATCGCCTTCGAGTGCCGTCTCCACGCGGATCGCTTTCGAGTGAGGCGAGTACTTCACCGCATTGTCCAGCAGGTTTCGCAGCGCCCGTCCAAGTGCGTGACGATCAGCCTGCACACGCGGCAGGGAATCGGGATTCTTGATTTCGATGCTGCAGTCTTTGTCGGGCATGGTTCCGGAGAATTCTTCAGTGACGTTTCTGACGAGATCGTCGACTGAGAGCGGCTCAAATCGATACTGCTGGACGCCGGCATCCATGCGCCGGAAATCGAGAAGATCTTCAACAAGGCGCTGCAGCCGTTCGGTCTCGCTGCGCAGCGCGTCGTAATAGGCCTGGCGACGTTCTTCGCTGGACACGCGGCCGTCGGCCAGCAATTCGCTCGCCTGACGGAGCGACGCGAGTGGCGTTCGAAATTCGTGCGACACTGCCGCGACGAAGTCCGATTGCAGGCGAGCCACTTCCAACTCGCGTGCGAACGATCGTGCAACGAAATATCCGCCTGTCAGGATCAAAACGCCGACCAGCCCAAACCCGGCAAGGAGCCAGCGGCGGCGCACATCGAGGCGGGCGAACTCCGCATCCGAATTTGCGAGTTCGGCATGCAGCGTCCAGGGAACCTGTGCGTCGGTGAGGCTCTTCGTGGCATGCTGCGACGCTCCTGCTGCGGCGCTGCCACACACGACGTGCCCTTCGGCATCACTCAATTGGAAACGATAGTCTTCGCTGATCTGCTGGAGCGCCGAGCCCCAATCGGTCTTGATGAAGCCGTTGCCGGCAATCGCCCCGACAAGCCGATCCGGCGAGCCGTGCCAGACGACAACGACGGGACGATCGTCGATCCAAAGTGCCATGCGCCCTGTCGAATGGCCGTCGCCCTTCCGGATTTTCTGCCACTCCTGCCACAGCCATGCGGCGCCGGCGGCAAGGGCGCCCGCATTGTTCCCTTGTATTTCTGCTGCAGTGTCGGGCTTGAAGCAGGAACGAGCCACTTCGGAGTAGTAGTTCCATTGATCCAGGGAAAGTCGCCACACGCCCCGCTGAAGGTCTCTATAAAGAATGGATGCCTCTTGTTCGCAGGTTGAAGACTGTTGCGACTGGTGAAAGAGTTCGATCCTCTTGTAACGAGCTTCCAGATCGGCGGGCAGTCCACCGTCGACGGGAATGGGCCCCATGCGGGCAAGCTCGGCATAAGCAACCAGCGATTCATTAATGTTGCCGGCTTTGCGAAGGCTGCGCGCTGCGCGCAGCAGCGCGCCAGCGCGAATCGCAGGATCGCCAGAGTTCGCCAGTTCGCGGAATATTGCCGCCGCCTCCGCATAGCGTTCCTGTTGGAGTTCGACCTGTTCGCCCGCATCGAAGACGCGTGCCGGCTCTGTCCGGACAGACGGTACAAACGGATAGTAAAGAAGACTCGCGCGAGGATGCGCTTCGATGCCATCGGGCGTGAAGGTCACGGTGAGAAAATCGTCGGCCGTCTCCGACGGAGGTTCCGTTGTCAGGGCTGTTTCGGTTTCCGAAAGCTTTCGCGCCAGAACTGCCGAGGCAGCTTCTGCCGCTCCATTCAGGCGTTCCTGAATGCTTTGTCTGCTGCGTTCACGATCCTCACCCAGGAGGCGCCAGCCGAGCCATCCCAGCGTTCCCACAATCGTGAGCATCACCGCCATGAATAAGATCAACAAACGACGCTGCGGTGCTTCGATCCAATCGCACCATGGCATGGGCTGACCTCCCGTGAAATGAAGGCCAGATTATAGCCACGCGAGTCAGGATCGTGTCCGCGTTATGTTAGGTTCGTGTGAAGCCGCTAACAATCTTTCGAAAATGCGGGAGTACAATAGCCGTCTCGAAAGGAAGGAACCCATGTTCAGAACCGTTTCACTTGTGGCGGTCGCGCTGGCCGCCCTGTCCACTCCCGGACAGGCTCAGAACTGAACGCGAGATGGCCTGAAGGCGATCGTTGCCAATTATTTCAAGGCCGTCGAAACGCACAACATGTCAGCTCTGGCGACGGCGCCCAACTTGCGCGTCACGCAAAACGGCGCCGAGATCAAACCGGGCGAGGGTTTCTTCAAGACTGGCGGCAAATCGCAGTTTCAATGAAGCCTCATCGACACGGAACGTTGCGGAACTCTCACGCAAGCCATCATTGATGAAACACCAGATCGCAACGCCCCCGCGCCCGCCGGACGTGGCGGTGCAGGGGCGCGCGGTGGTGCGGCGCCAGGAGGCGGGCAACGAGGCCCGGCTCCCGTTCCCGGAGCAGCAGTCGCTCCGCGCGGAGGTCCTCCGGCGGCGCCTGCCGCCAACGGCGGTCCTGCGCCCGTGATTCTCGCAGTGCGTCTTAAAGTCGATAACGGCAAGGTGAGCGAAATCGAAACCATCGTGAATCGCCTGGGCGAACTCTTCTTCAGCCCCGATGGCGTGCTGGAAACAAAAAATCAGGATTGGGAAAGTATCCTGCCGGCCGCACAGCGCAGCACCCGTGAATACATGAATGATGCCGCCAACAAGTACTTCGAGGGTTTCTCCCAGGATCCCAAGGTGGAAGCGCCGTTTCCGGGCGCCATCTGGCCAGATGAAAAGAAGTAGAAGAAGCTATCCGAACGCTAACCGCTAACGCGGCGAAGACGTGTTCTTCGGGGGCCATTCGGACCAGACGTTGCCGGAAGTGGCCTCAATCGATATCGGGCCCTGCAGCGAAAATCCTGGGATACGACCCGCTGCTGGCGGCGGTGGCGCCGGCTGGTGGTCGGCAGTCGTGACGCACCGCATCTCGTTCCAGCCCACGTGTGCGGCGACGTGTTTGTAGAACGTGGGAAGTTCGCCGTCGGCCCAGTCTTCGTGAAGGATGTTGAACCGTAGCGTGTCGCCGTCGATGACGAAGTCGTCGAGGGCCGCCATCGTATACGGGTTATCGCATGTGCCGCACACCATGCCGCGAAGCTTGTCGCCCACCTTCTTGATAATGAAGAACTGTTTTGGTGCTCCGACGCCGAATCCCAGCCAGACGCCGATGACATCTTTTTCCGTCAGCCTGGACTTCCATGGACCGGGCTGAATGTAGGGTAAGCCGTCTGCGCCGTCCGGGTTCCGCCGCTGAGGGTTGGCCGGCACTGGCGGTCCCTTCGGGAGAATGGACACCATCGCCGGTATCGGATCCGGTCCCCGTGGATCTTTGATCAGGACGCGTTCGAACCTCGACCCGCCGGGTGCGCCGCTCGTACCTGTCACGGTGAGGCGGCCCTGGCTAAACTTCGCGATCGCCTTGTCCTTGTACCTCGTGCTGCCGTCCGTGTTCACGTGCGTGACTTCGAACGCGATTCCGTCCGTGCCGAACGTTCCGTCGACGAACGCCAGAGTCGTGGCGTCGGCGCAGTAGGTACAGTAGATGCCCCGCACGGTTGCCCCGCGAATCGAGAACTCGTAGATGTGGGCCTCGCCACTATCCGTTCTCCAGCCGCCTCGATAATCATCGGCATTCTGGGCTGCGGCTGTGACTGTGAAGCCGAGCATGGCTGCCAGGATCATGATCTGTTTCATGCATGCAGTATACGGATTCGATAAGGTGGTTAGAACTTTGCAAGACTTGAAGAATGCCGATGCTTCCCTGCCGCGTTAGCGGCGGCAGGTGTGTGACGAGCATGTTCAGCAGCTCGGAAGTGAAAGTCTTCTACCCAGACCGAAAGGTGGAGCAACAGATAGGCCGAACCGGAAACGAGGAGCGAAGGCCCGAACAGTAATCGGGAGTTGTAGCAATACCGACGTCATGAGCGGCTATGCGCCAGCCAATCAACTTTAGTTGAGCTTGCCTGATTCCGAATGGGTGAAGCCCAAACGGAACCGGGAGAGCGGCGAAACCCTCATCGGTGGAAGGTCTTTCGAAGCTCCGGCCCGCGAGGGTCCAGGTTGCTGAACCGCCGTGTACGGACCCGTACGCACGGTGGTGTGGCTGGGGTCGGCGGCTGTGCCGCCGCCCCTATGCCGATCCCTTTGTAGGCTGTTTCATAAATACGCATACGTATTCAGGGCGACACAATAGCTGTAATCGCGATTCCCCAGTGTAGGGGCGGTCTATGACCGCCCACAATT
>JBGPBY010000091.1:0-18066 GCA_041481485.1 Terriglobia bacterium | reverse complement strand
CCTTTCCCGTGTTCGCGTCATAGGCGGCGAAAAATCCGCGTACCGCGTATTCACCACCGCTGGCGCCGACAATCACTCGACCGCCCTTGATGACGCGCGGCGCCATCGTGATGGTGTAGGGCAGATTGGTTGGAGTGACACGGGATTCCCAGATCAATTCGCCGGTCTTGGCATCAAGCGCCCTCAGCCGCCCGTCGAGTACCGGTGCGATCACCTTGCCTTCATACAGCGCGAGTCCCCGGTTGACGACACCGCAGCAGGCCGATGCGGCACGATTGGTTTTCGGATCATTTTGCCAGAGTTCCTTGCCGGTACGGGCGTCCAGTGCATAGACAAGGCTAAATGGCGTGATGCTGTACAAAATGCCATTCGAAATCAGATTCGTGGACTCCTGCCGGGTTCCCGATCCTACGTTTGGAATTTCGTAAGACCACGCCAATCCCAGTTTGCTGACATTCGACGCATTGATCTGATCGAGCGGACTGAACCGCGTCTCGGACCAATCGCGATTGTAGGAAATCCACTCTTCCTTATTCTTGGCGGCGTTCTTCAATGCATTGTCGTCGATCTTTTTCGCATTCTGCTGCGCCAATACTCCAACCGAGACGGCGAGCATTGCCAGCAATACGACAAGCCATCGCCCCCGAATTTTTATTATCTGATTTGCACGCATCTAATTCCTCCTCAACCTCTGGTCCATCGATTTGCTTTCCCCTCTAAAAGTCCCCCACTATACTCCAACTGAGCAACTGTAGGGGCGGGGGCGTTTCGGGGAAATTGTCATTGTTCAATGTTCAATTGTCATTTGTCAGCGGAGGATGCGCTTTCGGCGCGACATCAATAAAATTACAATTGCGCGAAGCGCCACCGCCGATGACAGATGACAATTGAACATTGAACAATGACAATTTCCCCGAAACGCCCCCCGCCTCTACTGCGGAAGTTTCGCCGTGCCATCCAGCACGAAACTGAACATACGAACTGGAAGCTGCGGTGTCGCCGCTCCGCGGCCGCCCGGTCCCGGTGCTCCCGGAGGTGGCGGCGCGCTGCACGGAGGATCCTTGGCAAAACCTCCGGGGCCCGGTGCTCCGCCAGGGACCGGCACATTCATCTGAACGTTTCCGGGTATGGTGGATGGCGGTAGTGGACCGGGAGCCGCTGTCTGTGGTCCGGAGCCGCCTCCTCCGCACGGATTCCCACCAAGGAACGTCACGTATTGTTTTCCCTCGAACATGTAGGTGATGGGTGGCCCCATATTTCCAGTTTGTCCGGTGGCGATGTCGAGGACTTGTTCGCCCTTATCGGCAGTGTAGGCAATGAGCCTGGCCCCCTGATTCAACACCTGGAATACCAGATTGCCCGCCGTAGTCATGCTGCC
Organism: Terriglobia bacterium; assembly: GCA_041481485.1. Classification (GTDB taxonomy): domain Bacteria; phylum Acidobacteriota; class Terriglobia; order 20CM-2-55-15; family 20CM-2-55-15; genus JBGPBY01. Next base: position 16,688 of record JBGPBY010000091.1, on the reverse strand, counting down.
ACCGCCGGTACCGCCGCCACCGGTTCCGCGCCAGACTTCCTTTTGGGTCACCGGATCCCACGCCATCAGGAATCCGCCTCCTCGAACACCTTGCGGAACCGCAGGACCGATGGTCGGACCCGCGGGTGTTGCCGCTGCGCCGCGGCCACCAGCTGCAGTTCCCGCCGGTCCGCGATTTCCTCCGCCTGGAGCTGCGCCCGGAGCGCCTCCGGCTGCGGGCAGTGCGGGTGCGGCGGCGGCGTTGACTGCTGGCGGTACTGCCGCGGCGACTGCGGCGCCTCGAGCCGGAGCCGGTGTCTGATTCTCCGGGCAAGCGGCCTCAAAGCCGGGAACGCCTGTGTTCATGCACGGAGGCTGTGGCTTGAAATTCGGTACCAGAGAATAGGCATAGCTGCTGCTCGCCGTGGTCGGAATGTAAACCAGGCCCGTGTTCGGGTTAAAGGACATGGGCGACCAATTGTGCGCTCCACCAGGACCCGGCATGACGGTGACGCGATTGGTTGAGTAGTGCACATCCGGATTGAAGATCGGTTTGCCCTTGGCATCGTAACCGCTGGCCCAGTTCACCAGGGCAAACGGCTGCGCCGAAATGAACTCGCCGGTAGCCCGGTCCAACACGTAGAAGAAGCCGTTTTTCGAAGCCTGAGTAATGACCTTGCGATCGCGTCCGTTGATCTTGACGTCCAGCAGGCTCAACTGCGTAATGGCATCAAAATCCCACGAATCACCGGGAACTTCCTGGTAATGCCATTTCAGTTGTCCGTTGTCGGGATTCACGGCGAGGATGGAGGCGACGTATAAATTGTCCTTTCCCTTGGACTGCCGAAGTTCCTCAGGCCATGGTCCACCATTTCCGGTCCCCACATATAAGAGGTTCAAATCCGGATCGTAAGCCACTCCATCCCAGACGGTTCCCCCTCCGCCTAACTTCCAGAATTCTCCGGACCAGGTTTCGGCTGCGGGTTTCAATGCGGGATTTTCAAAGGGTTTTTTGGGATCTCCCGGAACGGTATAAAAACGCCAGACTAACTTGCCGGTTTCTGTGTCATATGCCGAGAAGAATCCCCGAACCGGATACTCTGCGCCGCTGGTCCCAATAATGACTTTGTTCTTCATGACTCGCGGCGCCATGGTGATGGTGTAGTTCTGATCGGGAGGTGTCGTCTGAACGGTCCAGAGGACCTTGCCGGTTGAAGCATCCAGGGCTGCGAGGCGACCGTCGATGACAGGCAGATAGATCTTACCGTTGTAGAGCCCCAGACCGCGCGTCACATTGCCGCAGCAGATACGCCGCGTGACGAGATCGCGATTGACGCGAGGATCCCAGCGCCATTTTTCTTTTCCATCTTTGGCATCGACGGCAAACACAATGCTCCAATTGGTTACGCTGTAGAGGACGCCGTTGGAGTACAAAGGCGTGTCTTCCTGCGCACCACCGCCGCCGGCAATATCCGCCATCCAGGCCAGTCCCAGACGTTTCACGTTGGTGGCATCGATTTGTTTCAGCGGACTGTAGCGAGTTTCCGCATAGTTCAAACCGTAAGTGAGCCATTCTTCTCCAGTTTTTCCTGCATTCTTGATTGCGTTGTCGTCGATTTTCTTCCCTTGCTGCGCAAGAAGCGCCGACACCGCAAAAACTGCGATGGCGATGAATAACCACCAAACTTTTATTCCCCGTGGACGCATTGAGCCAAGAACCTCCTCAAACAATGGGTCATTAAATTGCTTAACGCCGACAGTCTATAACCGATGAATCTAATTGCCTAGTCTTGCAAAGAATTGATAGCCTCCTCGCGCTCCGCCGGTGGGAAAAAGAAAATAGGGCAGTGACTTGAGGGACGGCGGACTGTAGGCGCGGTCTATGACCGCGCACGATATATCCGATTTGGATTGCGCGCGGTCGCAGACCGTGCTTACAGTCCGCTGTCCGTCAAGTATGCAAATGCCCCATCGGGAGAGAGGACAGAGGTCAGCTTCATGAAACAAATTCGGACTGCGATTATCGGAACCGGCTTCATGGGCCGGGTGCATCTGGAGGCGGTTCGCCGTCTGGGTTTTGTCGAAGTGGCGGCTATCGCCGGGCGGCGCATCGAAGCGGCACGAGGACTGGCGGATGCATTTCATGTCGAGCGCGCGGAGAGTCATTACGACCGGCTTCTTGCCGATCCCGAGATCCAGGCCATCCATATTTGCACGCCGAATAACCTGCACGCCCCGATTGCCAAGGCGGCGCTCGACGCCGGAAAACACGTGTTGTGCGAAAAACCTTTGGCAACATCCAGCAAAGAAGCCGAAGAGATCGATGAACTGGCACGCTCGAAGAATCTGCGCAACTGCACGTGCCACAACCTTCGCTACTATCCAATGGTTCAGCAGATGCGTGCGATGCGCGAGGCAGGCGAACTTGGCGAAATCCTCGTCGTGCAGGGAACCTACTCGCAGGACTGGCTGTTGTACGACACAGACTGGAACTGGCGCATCGAATCCAATAAAAATGGCCCGTCGCGTGTCATGGCCGATATCGGTTCGCACTGGTGCGATATGGCCGAACACGTGACCGGCGAACGGATTCACGCGCTGTGCGCCGATTTTCAAACCTTCCATCCCACTCGAAAGAAGCCGAAGGTCTCCGTCGAAACGTTTGCAGGAAAGACGCTCTCACTCGAAGACTACGACCTCGTACCCATCGATACAGAAGATTTCGGCTCCGTCATTTTCCGCATGGGAAAGCGCGCGCGGGGCGCGTTCACGGCAAGCCAGGTTTCGGCGGGCCGCAAGAACCGGCTGAGCATTGAAATCTATGGAGCGAAAAGTTCTGTCGCATGGGATCAGGAGCGCCCGGATGAGCTGTGGATCGGAAATCGAAACTCCAACAATCAAGTGCTCGTCAAAGACCCGTCACTGATGAAGGATCGCGCTCGAGGATTTTCGGATTTGCCGGGCGGTCACGTCGAGGGTTACAACGACACCTTCAAACAGGTGTTCCGCCGCTTCTATGAGTCGATCCTTTCCGATGGGAAGGCCGGCGGAGTAGAGTATCCGCAGTTTGCCGATGGTCTCCGACAATTGAAAATTCTGGAAGCCGAGATGGCGAGTCACAAGGCCCGCGCTTGGGTGGAGGTTTAACCGAATGAATGCACCAGCAATGACGCGCGCCAAAGACCGGCACGCGGATTACAACAAGACCCGGCTGTATTTTGTCAGTTGTCTGGCACTGACGATGGCCGGGATCAATTTCTCCATGCGCAGCAACACGGCCGATGCATTGCAGAAGGTTTTCCTCGATCCCATCGATCCGATTCACGCCGCCACAATGATTGCGACGATTCTGGGACTGCCATTCCTTGGATTCGCATTCACGATCGCCATCGGCAGCCCGCTGCTGGATTACATCGGAATGAAGCTGTTATTGCCGCTTTCAGGGATTTGTTTTTCCCTCGGCATGGCGACAATCATCTTTGCCGATCGGCTTGCGGCAGGTCCTGCCATTTTTACAGTGCTCTGGATAGGCGCGCTGATTACAGGCATTGGGTGGGGTCTGGTGGAGACCGTCGTCAATCCACTGATCGCCACGCTTTATTCCGATGAGAAAACCGGCAAACTGAATTCCCTGCATGCATGGTGGCCTGGCGGCATCGTGATCGGCGGCCTGTTGGGAGTTGCCATGTCGCGCATGGACATGAGCTGGCAGGCCAAGCTCGCAGTCGTATTTGTTCCAGCCGCTGGCGTGATTGCGCTGTCGCTCGGCCTGAAGTTTCCGCCAACGGAACGCAAAGCTTCCGGCGTATCCGCAGGCGAGATGTTCAAGGAACTTGCGAATCCGCTGTTCGTGATTCTGTTCCTTTCGATGTTCTTGACCGCAGCCTCGGAGCTTGCTCCAGGACAATGGGTGGATCTGGCGCTTAGCCGTACGGTGCACATGCCGGGAATTCTGCTGTTGGTTTACGTCAGTGGCCTGATGTTTATCATGCGCCATTTTGCCGGCGCCCTTGTGCATAAACTGGCACCCATTGGGGTGCTGTGGCTGTCGTGTTTGTTAGCCGCACTCGGGCTGGTAGCACTCAGTTTTGCGGATTCCCCTATTCTTGGCTTGCTCGCCGCGACAATATGGGGCACGGGCGTTTGCTATATGTGGCCGACGATGCTGGCGACCGCATCCGAACGATTTCCCCGTGGCGGCGCGCTGCTGATGGGATTAATGGGGACAGCCGGCACGTTGTCGATCCAGTTTGTGCTGCCGAAGATGGGTGCGATCTTCGACAACACGAAAGTGAGTGCCGCTGGCGGTGAAGCGCAATTCAACGCACTGAAGGGCGCAGAACTGGATCATGTTCTCGGTATTGCGGCGCAGACTTCGTTTCGCGCTGTTGCGATTTTGCCCGCGTTGCTGCTGATCGTATTTGGCGGAATCTGGCTCTACGACAAATCCAGAGGCGGGTTCAAAGCGACGAAGTTGTCGTAGTCGCGCCTAACACTATGCCACGGGCTTACGCCCGTGGCTAAGGGACTGCCGCCGCTGACGCGGCTCTAAATGGATGCCGCTATCGCGGCAACAGATGAATTAATTTCCCCTACAGCCGCGTAGCGGCTGCAGTTCGCTAGCCACCGGCGTAAGCCGGTGGAATAGCGACAAGCAAAGCAATCAAGCCGCGTCGCGGCGGCAGATCAAGCAACTTCTCCTACAGCTTCTCCCTCACCGCGCGAAATCCCACATCGCTCACACGCAGCGTCGGCCCGTAATAGTTGTATCGCGCCGAGAGCCTCAGAAATGGCTCGAGGTTATCCCATGCTCCGCCACGCATCACACCGAGTTGACCTCCGGGGGGCGGTCCTCCGCCCGGAGGGCCATTCCCGGGACCGCCATTTGGCGGAGGACCGCCGGGCCCCCCACCGCGGCCGTTTTGCAACTGCTGCGTCAGGAATGCAATTTGTTGCCGGAGACAATCCACCTGCTGCCGGAGATCTTCGATTTTCGTATCCGGTCCATTCACAGGACCGCCACACGGCCCGGAGATTTCTCCATTTGGCGGCCCGCCCCGTCCTCCGCGGCCATTCGGACCTCCCGGTCCTCCTCGCCCGCCGGGGCCCGGTCCACCGCGTCCGCCTCGTCCTCCTTGTTGTCCGCCTGCGGGTCCTGTCGGATCATTCTGCGGGCTGTTGCTGTAGTAGTTGTTCGAATAGAAATCCTCGACCCACTCGCGGACATTGCCTTCCATGTCATAGAGTCCCCATGCATTCGGTTTCTTTTTCCCCACTGGATGCGTTTCGTCCTCGGAGTTGCCCGCGTGCCATGCAATGTCGTCGAGCTTTCCACCGTAAGCGTTAGTTGAGCCGGCGCGCGCCGCATATTCCCACTCTGCTTCGGTGGGCAGACGATAGCGGTATCCATCGTTTTTCGCATTGAGCTTCGCGAGGAAATCGTGAGCTTCATCTTTGGATACGGTTTCCACCGGATGATCGTCGACTTTGATCGTACTCGGATTGGAACCCATCACGCTTTTCCACTCCGACTGCGTAACTTCATATTTGCCCATCTCAAACGCCTTCGTGAGGTGCACCGTATGCGCGGGCTTCTCATCGTTATTGCACTGGGTGTCGTTCGCAACGCATCCCATCGTGAATGTTCCCGGCTCAATTTTCACAAACTCCATTCCAATGGCGTTTTTCTGGGATGTCGTTTGCGATTCGGCAAATACAACGCAGGCAGCGAGAGCGGAAACCACAAGCAAGAAACGTTTCATGATTCGATCCTCCATGTCTCTACGCGGATCATACGATTCCGCGGAGGAGTTGCATATGGCCCGGACCAATCATTTACAACGATTTACATTTCCGGCTTTTCGACAGAATCTCCACCGAGTGCGGCGCGCCACGGATCGAAGTAGCGCATGGGCCAGTTTTCCTGGAGTTTTGCATGCAAGTGTTCGGGGACGGGCGCCTGCAACAACTCCAGACGAGTGCCTCCATATTCCGGTTCGAAAGTGAGCAGAAGAAGGGAATCCGTATCGTCGGGCAGCCATTCAAAACTGCGCCAGGTCTGGGCGATCTGACGGCCGGGAGAAAGGGAGAGTATCCGTCCATGGATCCGGCCACCGAATGCCGAAAACACGCTACCTTCCAGAGGCGCAATCTGAACCTCGCCGCCACCGGTGAAGGCTGCGTGTTGGAGCGGATCGAGGTACATCTCATATACCTTTGCCGGCGGCGCCGGCAAAAACACGGAATGTTGAACAATGCGCATTTCAATTTCCCATTATCATTTCAGAAGAACATCCACTGCGCCGGCTCCCCCGTTTTCAGGCCGTGCAGAGCAATACGCAAGCACAGCGGGAAACTCTTTCAGCCACTGCCGGACTTTTGCTTTCAACACTGGTTGCGACCCGGCCGATCCGTGCCCTTTGCCGTGAATGACGCGAATGGTCTTTTTCCCTTCGAGCTGAGACTGCAGAATGAATTCGGCCAATGCCTTCCGGGCTTCGGCGGTGTTGCAGCCATGCAGGTCGAGCATCGCCGTATCCGCAATATGCGAGCGCCGCAGACGACGCAAAGCGAATTGCTGTATGCCCGGACGGACGAACCTCTCCATGTCATGGAGATCCGGCGAAATTTCCTGGCGTGTGTTTCCCTTTTGGGCGGAGATGGGGCGTTCAGATGACCGCTCCGCCAATCTGTGACGGATGCGTTTTACTTGCTCCATCTCACGAACGAACAGTTCCTCGTCTTCGTTTTTGTCGCGGTGTCGATCATCCATGTTCGAACCAGCGCAATACTGAAGAACTCGTTTTATTTCCCGGCTGTTTCAAGGCAGGTTGGCCGTGATGTTGCGTTTCGGCACCTGGCCGACGGGAATGCGCGTGACTTCCTTTATCGCTTTGATATCGATCACGGATACCGAATTCGACTGCGCGTTTGCGACATACGCCGTTTTGCCATCAGGCGTGAGCGTTACCCAGTCGGGCGCGCGGCCGACATCCACCGATCCGAGCAATTTCAGATCGGGAAGCGAATACAGATACACCGCACTGTTCAGCCGGCTGTCCACAACAAGCGTTTTCCCATCGGAGGTGACCGCCAACCCGTGAGAGGCGTTGCCCCCTTCAGTTACTTCCGTTTTGCCGGCGGCAATTTTCGGCAGCTCGATTCTGGTGACTTCCTTGTGCGTGGCAAAGTCGACTACGGCAAATCCGTTCAGGTCCGAGAGTTGAACAAAAATACGTCCAGTCGAGCCATCCGGATTCGTTGCAAATGCCATGGGGCGAACGCCGCGGTCGAAATCCAGCGTCCACACCGGCTGTTCGGTCTGCTGATCGATCACCGTCACGTTCTTTCCTGCGATCGATCCGGCAATGACGAATTTCCCATCTGGCGTGACATAGGTATTGTGCACTGCGCCTTTGACCGGAATGCTCTTCACTTTTTGCAATGCCGCTGCATCGATGACATCGACGGCACCGGGCGCCTGGCTGATCGACACGTAGACACGCCGTCCGTCGCGGCTTGCAGAAATGTTGTTCGGGTGCCCGCTGAGAGGGATTTTGTTGGTGACGCGCAACGTCTTTCCATCGACGACATCCAGAGTGCTGTCGGCTTCATTGCTGATAAAAATTCGGCCTCCCGCAACCGCGGCTCCGTGTCCGGCCTCGATCCCCGTAATTTCACCGACAACCTTGTTGGTCGCGGGATCGATAATGTGCACGTTATCGCCGGCGCTGTTGGTTTGAATGATCCGGACTTTGTTGGAAATTACGGGTGTGCTGGCGAGTGTTTTTCCCCGCACCCAGTCCGCGAGAGTTTGCCATTCCGGATCGTCCTGCGAGTTCCAGTGCTTGCCGCCGTCATGACTGGGATCTCCACCAGCTGCGACCGCCAGCGGATGCAACAGCAGCCGGCTTGAAGCCGGATTCCCGGGAATCACCTTCGCGCGAACCGCATCGTAATTCTTCCGCCCTTCCTCCTCGCTCCATGTTGCGTTCCCCGGGGCAATGGGTTGTAACCGCATGGTCGTCCCCACCGAATGACAGGAGACGCAGCGCGCATGGCCCGGCCGCTTGGCCGTAAAGATCGGCTGGACGCGTGTTTTAAAGAATTCGAAATCCAGAGACGATGTCGTCGCCGGCGCGGGCTGTTGTGAAACGGATGGCTGAGCGATCAGCAACACGGCAAGGGGCAGCAGGGCATGGAATTTCATGAGGCGATTCCTCCTTCAGGCTTTGGCCCCCCAAGCTTGCCACCTTCTGCGGTACGGAACAAATTATTCGAGACGTCGAACAACGGATTTTTTCGGGAAGGTCACTTGGCGGGCCAGCCGGTTCAGCAGTCTTAACCCAGAAAGTCTTCGGCTTTGAACAATACGTCTGGAAACGCGAGAGGGGCGAGGGAGTCGCCGCGATGAAAAGTGAGTTGAGTTTTGTATCCGGAATCCGATGGATCGCGGCAAACCAACAGCAGATCTTCAGAAACGTTCTCTATCCAAACTTCCGGAATACCCGCACGCGCGTAGATCGGCAGTTTTACTTCAACGTCGTATCGAAGTGTGGAATCGGATACCTCCATCACCACGAAAGTATCTTCAGGTGTGTGGGATTTCGATTCGTAGTAATCCTCACGCGGCTTTAGAACCACGATATCGGGCTGGGGCTCATTGAAGTTGTTCAAGCGAAGAGGATTCTGAATGCTGACCATCGCCTTACCCCTCAGCCGCAGCGTGAGGATATCTGTTGCCCGATCGACGCGAGCCGCGTGTTTTCGGCCAATCGGGCTCATCTGGATGATCTCGCCTTCAATGAGTTCCACGCGATCGTTTTCGGTAAGGATCCCGGCGTCAGCCATCCGGTAGTACTCGTCCACCGTGAAGAGTTTCTTTGTAATTTCTGTCTGCATTGCGCCTCTTGGATTGATTCACAATCTATCACACCAGTCTGACTGCAATCACTGTGCCATTCAGTAGCCTTGTACGGGCGTTGCAAAGCCTGACTATTGCTGATCCAATTCGAGAGAGTCTCAGAATTCTTTTCACTGTATTACGCGACTTGTGTCGGAGCGGTCTATCAAGAAATCCCTCTCCCAACGGGAGAGGGGGCCGCGCAGCGGCCGGTGAGGGGTAACCGCAAGTAACAATTTTTACTGGTGGTACCCCTCACCCGGCCTTCGGCCATCCTCTCCCGTTGGGAGAGGGATATTCAATTTGCCATTCCGTTGTAAGATAGGCCCGCGCCAGGCCGTACACCCTATGAGAACACTCGCGACGCTGCTTTGCCTGATAATTGGATTTCAGCAGTCTGGGGCCCCAAACGGTCAGACGGAGGGTCAGACCCAGCAGATGGTTGCCGTGGTGCGCGACTCGGCCGGCGAACTGGTCCGGCATCTTCGTGCAAGCGATTTCGTGCTTGAAGAGGATGGAGTACCTCAGCCCATTTCAAGATTTGAAGAGGATTCGAATATTCCTGTCAGTCTGGGGATATTGATCGATATCAGCGGCAGCATGAATGCCCGCTCCGGAGGTATGTCCCGGCTTTCGGCAGCCCAGGGGACTGTCCGCATGTTGCTGCCGATGATGAAGCCCGGAGATCAATTTCTACTGATGTCATTTGAAACCGGCTTCTCCGTTAACCAGGATTTCACGGAAGACCCCAGAGTCATTGAGACGTCATTGAACAAACTCGCGGTTGCCGGCAGTACAAACCTGTTTGCCGCCGTGGAAAGCGCGCTGCAAAAAATGAAAAAGGCAAAGCATCGCACGCGTGGGCTGGTTCTCATTTCAGATGGCATTGCCGGTGGCGATCTCAAATCACTGTCCCGAAACATTGTGGATTCGGAAACATTGATTTACACGTTTGGACTCGGAGACAAACAATCCGCCAATGTGGCTCAACCCGCCGCTGGATTTCCGACGGTGCCTGGATTTGGTGCTCGATCTCCACAAACGATGTCTACGCCAAAACAGATTCTCGATACACTCGCCACCGATAGCGGCGGCAATTCGGAAGTCTTTGACGTGTCCGATCTGGATGCCGCTATTCTGCAAATGGTGAAATTCGATGAGAACATTGTGGCCGAGATGCGCGGACAGTACACCATTGAATACATTTCCAAAACTTCCGGGGGCCCGGCCGGACATTCGATTCGTCTGCGGGCCGCAGCTTCCGACTACCGGGTGCGCGCCCGCCGAAATACGGCAACTCCCGCGAAACCGAAATAGGAATGACTTCGATGAAACTCTGCAAACTGCCGGTTGCCGCACTGTTGTTCCTTCTGATGGAGTCTTTGAGTGCGCAACAATCCGACGTTTCCGGCAAGTGGAAATGGGAAGATGCCAGCGGTGGACAGTCCATCGTTCTGGAATTGAAGTCTGCCGGCGGAGGGATTTCAGGGACCATCACCATGGCACAGGCGGCACTGAAGCTGGATGCGGATGCCAAAAGCGACTATTACCTGAATCCGGAAAATGCGACGAACAATATGCGCGCATTGTTCTTCCCGCCCGTCACATTTCGCATTACCGATGGGAAGATCACGGGAAACACGATCTCCTTCACGCAGGTCTCTCACAACGCAGCACAAGGCAATGGGTTTGGCGGGGCTCCAGGAGTCTTTGGTGGTTTCGGTCAACGCGGACCTGCAGGCGGCGGAATGGAAAAGCTTTTCTATACCGGGAAGATTGACGGTGACACCATCCAATTCACTCGCGAATCTCGTCCCAATCCCGGCGGTCATCTTGTCGTCGGTACTCATGCCGTAACCTTTTCGGTTACGCGGGTACGTTAAATCCAATGCGAATTCTGAAATACTGCGCAGCGATTCCGGTCTTTGTCTGTGCAGCCCTTCTCGCATCGGCCCAGCCGCCTTCGCAGAACGCAGGCAGGTTTCGAATTTCCATCGCGGTTGCTGCGCTTAACCGTGCCGGCGTGCCGGACACAAGTTTGAAACAATCGGACTTCAAGGTTACCGAGGATGGGGTCGTTCAACAAATCACCGGATTCGCGCCTCCCGATGCCGGCAGCAACATTCTCTTAATTCTGGATCACAACAATACCTGGCTTGACGATGCGGTTTCCGGCAGGGCCGCAATGGATGCATGGCAGAAGATACAAATTGCGCTGTCGAATTTCGTCAGGCAACTCCAGCCGCAGGATCGAATTTCCGTGGCGACATTCGACGACAAAGTGCAATTGGCGCTGCCCTGGAGAACTCATAAAGGCCCACCGGTAACCCTTTCGCTCAAGGTCATTTCGTCGCGCCAATCCGCGATAAAGGATCTTTACGGCACCATACAGTGGGCCACCCGGCAATTCGATTCGGCAAAGGGAAGAAAGCTGATCGTGATTTTCACCGACGGGCGCGACGCCCGCCTCGCCCCGCAGTGGTTTGCAAGTGAGGACTATCACGAAATTCTCGACCCGCTGGCTGGACTGCCCGACACGGGAGAAGCGGCCGAATTACAATCCGGATTGTCCGCAGTTCGAAACAGCGGTATTCCCATTTACTTCCTCACACCGTTTCCAGACAAAAGCGCGACATTCGCCGGACCCACCGGATGGGACTATCACCTGAACGGTATTTCCGGCAACTCTGCTTTGGCAGCGCAATACCTGGCAAAGGTGCGGTCGCGTCTGGAACAATTTGCCGAAGTTTCCGGCGGGAGAGTTTTTTACTTAACTGGACCGGAAAGCACTACCTCAACTTTGTCCCAATTGCCCGCCACTCTGGCTCTGAATCAATCCTATGACCTCGAGTACACTTCATCCCGGCCTGCCGATAACCAATTCCATCGCATTGAAGTACGAATTCGCGACGGAGAATTAACGGCTGCCCAATCGCGCACCGGATACTACGCGAAATAGCTCGTACTGTAGGGGCGGTCTATGAGCGGAGCGAATGCAAGCCCGCGGGCGCAGCCATAAAGAAATTTCCGCCCACAATTGAGAGGCCTGCATTCCTCCGAATTGCGGGCGGTCATAGTCCGCCCCTACATTGGGGATTCGCGGAGTTCAGGATCGGACTTTCCTTCTGGAACGGAATCCTCCGACTACCCCGATGCCAATGCCGAGAAAAACCAGTAGTTCTGGATTGGGAGCCTTGAAAGCGCGGTTGTCAATTGCCGTATCGGCAAGATACAGGGGCAGGGCCAACACGACAGCCCAAATCAGTCGACGCATAGGCCGCTCCTTTCAGATAACCGATTAAAGCAACTCCACTACCATCAGAAAATCGAGTGACTTCAATCCCATCGGAGCCGAGGAGCAGCGCGACACGTAAGGTTTTTTGACGGTCACGTCAATTCAAGCCGTTATTAAGGAACGGAAGGCGTCGAAAATCCTGCAGCCAAAGGACAATACAGCTCATTCGCCTGTTTGGATCTCAGGCGTAAGCATTTCCGACAAACCCGTTCGCCGCGCTAACGGTTTCGCGCCACACCATTTTTCGCGAACCAGGCATTCACGCTGCCTTCGAGTGCCTTCAAGTCGGGCCTGGTTCGCGCGATGACCTGCGACTCCTGCCACTCCCGATTCAGATCACCCAGATCGAGTGACGATCCCACGCGCACGAATAACGGAAGCTGGTGAGTTTCTGCCGACACCGTCACCACCTGCCCGCCGTTTTGGATCACGGCCAGATTCCATGCATCGCGCCAGCGCTGCCCTGCGGGTAAGTAGACCTGCTGCTTGCGCACACCTTTCTCCCATACGGGCGACACGACCAGGTCCGGACCGTACATATAGGTCCACCAGTTCGTCAGGGCATTGGATTGGCCCGGGTCCACGATGAACATCGGCCGAATGATCGGCATCCCTGTGCGATGGGCCTCCTGGGCCAGCCGGTAACTGTAGTCGCTCAGGCGTTGATGGAGACGCGCGTACAAGCGCCAGAGCGCAATCAACGTGTCGTCATATTGCGGCGGGCGCGGAGCATTCCAGAAGGCCACGTTGCGCGTTGGACCAACTTCCATGATCGGAGTCAGCGCGGAAAACGCGAGCCATCTTCCGCAGACTTCCTGTTCCATCAGCTGCTCGTTATATCCGCAGGTGTCGGAGCCCCAGTTCGGATATCCCATCAGCGCGGCACGCTGCACCGCAATAATCGATGCACGCAATCCTTCCTGAGTGCCGCCGATGTCACCGCCCCAGAAAATGCCGTATCGAGACGACCCCGTATACGCTGCCCGCGGCATCATCACAAAATCGGTGCCTCGGTATTTGGCCGCGACTTCGTACGCCGCCTGCACGTACATTTCCGGATAAGCGTTTCGATTCTCGCGAATGCTTCGGCCGTCGAAAACCTTATCCGGCCCGGTTTCCGGAATATTTTCTTCCGATCGGTCGAGCTTGAATCCCGTGACGCCGAGGCGCAGCAGCTTCATGATGCCGTCCTGCCAGTACGCCTTGCCGGCGGGATTCGTGAGGTCCACGAGCGGGTAGTTCTGGCCATTTGCCGGACGGACCTGACCCGGCATCGTGAGCTTTCGAGCCTGACCTTCAGTAGCCATCTTCCCTTGCAGGAATGGTGCGATCCACAGAACGGTTCGCGCGCCATTGGAATCCAGCCAGCGGACCATTTCCGCAAAGTGAGGCAATCGCTGTGGATCGATTTCGAAGTCGTCATAGCCCAGCGGTCCCGGCCCCCATGGACGATCGATCCAGTACACCGCGTTCGGAATGCCGAACGCCTTCATCATGAGCACATCTTCCATGACTTCGGAATTGAATGGACCGGTGACGGGAGTTCCATCGTAGTAAGCGGTTCGTTGAGTGTGCTCGTCGCGCCAGCGCCATGGACCATAAATCCACTTTGGCGGCAGTACCGGTGGACCCGCATCGATGGCATGCGCTCTGACGAGGTCCGCTGGTTTGTCCGCGGTATAAACAACGACATCCAATGCCGGGCCTTCGAATTCGACACGGGTCCGATCCCGCTGCGCGGATGCGAAATCAAAAACGCCGGGCCAGGTTCCCTTGACAAAAACGGCATAACCTCGTGAAGAAAGATAAAAGGGCGAATAGATGGATGTCGTCGGCTTGACGAGCATGTCGACCTTCTGCCCGCGCAAGTTGAGTGCTGCGGTAATCTCAGGCGCCCACGACAACTGCTGCGCACCGTCGACAACGCGTTCCATGAGGCCTGTGAGTAATTCATCCGGTCCTGTCTCGACGGCAAAGCCCCATCGAAGGATGTCGGAGTTCGGCCGAGACGCGAAACCAATGTTAAATCGGCCCGCCTGCGGTGTGACGGAAACGCGGATGACGTGGCCATCGGGCATCATCGTCTCCTTAACCCAGGACGCTGTGGAGATGCGCGCCTCGGGCGTAAATGCCGGGAGGAAAGTGCGTCCAGCGGCGGTTTCGTAAAAAAGGCCATCCAGGCGCAGAGCGAAGTTTCGCGACTGCAACGTCAGTGCGGCTCCGCCGGGTTGGGCAGCACCGCGCAGCGCAATGGTTACGAGCAACACGGTAACGAACGCGATCCGATTTATCGTCAATGGTGAATCCTCCGATTTGAAGCCACGTTTTATCATTTCACCAAATGGAGGCGTAGAAGATTTCGATTGGAAAAATTTGCGTTTGCTTTCAACCCCCGGCTCACGCCGGGGGTTAAAGGACTGCCGCCGCTACGCGGCTGGGGCACTGTAGGCGCGGTCACAGACCGCGCCTACAGTCGGACGGGGACTGCAATCGAACTCCTCTGTCCCCTACCTCACGGACGCCGCGTTACGAGGCAATGCAAAAACGTACAGCGTCGCGCCGGAACGGCGAAAGCGAGCATCGGCGTCGGGAGCGGCATCGTTTTGCACGCGGGTGTTCCCGCCAAGCTGGCTCGCGATAATGGCGACGTACTGGCGGCCGTCCGGACCAATGTAACTTATCGGTGAGCTGCGGAAATTGCTGCCGGTGCGAAACGACCACACAATCTGCCCCGTGCGCGCATTGAACGCGCGCATGACCCCTTCATTGGGGCCGCCTTGAAACAACAGGTCGCCGGCGGTGGCCATGATGGGTGCATTGTTCACCACCTTCCATGGAACTCGCCAAACGGTTTTGCTCGTTACGGGATCGTTCGCCTGTAGCTCGCCCGCAGATTGCGCGCCCGGTGCGAGCGGGTTTGGGTTGATGGTTTCCTTCAGTGTGTAGTCTTCGGTCGGAACGAACTTTCCTTCGAGGACTTTCTGCGTGCCGCACTGATTCGACGCCGGCGTATAGACAAGGCCGGTGCGTGGCGAGTACGCATCCTGAAACCAGTTTCTGGCAGCAATGCCAGGGCACCAGGTTACGGTGATGTCTTTCGCATCCGGCACATACTTCAGCCGGTCTTCCAGTTTCGTGAACATGATCTTGCGAATGTCGTAGAGCGGCCGCCCGGTTTCCATGTCGACGCCCTTGATCAGATCGTTGTGAACGAAAGGCCACGGCTTGAGAATCATCTCTCCGGTCGCGCGATCGAAAACATAGAAGAAGCCGTTGCGCGCCGGGTGAACGAGCGTCTTCCGCATGCGGCCATTGATCTGCAGGTCCACGATGATGCCCGCGCTCGGTTCGTCCAGATCCCATGAATCCTGAGGTGTGACGTTATATGCCCAAACGAGTTCGCCGCTATCGGCATCGCGCGCGAGAATCGAAGAGCAATAGTTGTTGCGGTAACTGGCCAGTCCTCCTTTTTCGTCCAGATCCACAACGCCCCACTTGCGCCGGTAATCCGGATTCCATGGACCACAATTGCTCGTACCGTAGTAAAACAAGTTCAATTCGGGATCGAATGTGTACCATCCCCAAATGGAGCCGCCGCCGCGCTTCCAGGAATCGCCATACCAGGAATCGAGTGCGGGATTCGCAATCTTGTCGTCTTTGTAGAATGGCTTGAAGCGCGGCCCGATGCCCACTTCGTTGTTCGGGCCCGTGCTGTAGTAGCGCCAGCGCATGCTTCCGGTTTCAATGTTGTACGCGGTGATGTGTCCGCGCACACCCTTTTCTCCGCCCATCACACCTATGATGACCTTGTCATTCACCACGAGCGGTGTGGCGCTGACCGTCTCGCCTGCGGCAAGATTGGCATTTTCAGCCCGCCATACCACTTTTCCGTCCTCGGCATTCAGTGCGAATACCTGTCCATCGAGAGTGCTGTAGAAGATCTTGCCATCGGCGTACGCGAGCCCTCGCGTTTGCGCGCCACAGCAGGCGGCTTTGATCGCGGCATCCATTTGAGGCATGTCGGGCCGGAATTCCCACTTGATGACACCATCGCGAGTGAGGTCAAGCGCGTAGACGTAGTTCGGCTTCGGAGTGACGATGTACATCGTGCTGCCGATCACGAGCGGGGATGCCTCGTGAGCATCCAGAATTCCGAGCTGGAAACTCCAGGCCATACTCAGATTCTGAACGTTCGTGAGATTGATCTGATCGAGAGCGCTGTAATTCCAGCCGGAATAGTTTCCGTTGGGCATGACCCACTGTTTCGGATCGTTTTGCAGCGCGACCAGACCCTTATGCGCGCTCGAGATCGTGGAGAGTCCCAGAGTGGTAACTATTGCCAGGACGGCTGCCCATATTCGTCGGCGAAATGTTGATGCACCCATTGAATACCTCGTTTTGTGCGAGCATCATATGCCCGAACGGGAGATAAAGGGACAGACACTTCATTATTGGGAGCGTGACTTTCGTCACGCTCCCAATAATGAAGTGTCTGTCCCTTTATCTCCCGTT
>JBGPBY010000090.1:0-18074 GCA_041481485.1 Terriglobia bacterium | reverse complement strand
GGTCGATCAAGAAATCCCTCTCCCAACGGGAGAGGGGGCCGCACAGCGGCCGGTGAGGGGTACCGCACGTATACAATATTTACTTGCGGTACCCCTCACCCGGCCTGCGGCCGCCCTCTCCCGTTGGGAGAGGGATTTCTTGATCGCCTTTCATTCATGAATTTTTCAACCGCAGCTTTTCGCTCTGATTTTCGCGTATCCACCTGGTTTGCGCACTGAGAACCAGTTGCTCCATTTCCTCCCAGGATTCCGCGCGCGGCGGAGCAAGATGGATATTGGTGGAATTCGTAAAGACGATGGTGTGATGCCCTTCGGCCCGCAGTTGTTCGACGTTGGCGGGCGTATCTTCTATATAGAGGTCCGCGCCAACGGCCGCCTTATCCTTCATGAAACACAAATCCCAGTATGGGATGTCGTGGTGATCGAGCCATTCGATCGTCTGCCGCACGGCCTGCTGATGAAAAAATTTTGTAAACAGCCGGTGCGTGATGATCCGGATGCGGACGTTGTTTGAGGAAAGACGGCGAAGGCTGGCAGGAGCGCCTCTGATGGGTTTCAATTGCTTGAAAAGCTGCCGCTGCGTGACCGCAAACCGATGGAGCGCTTCATAACCGCCGGGCGCCCGATCGACTTCCCATTCCGATAGACCAAACGAAACGTCTCTGGACAACGACTCGATGGGAACATCGAGCCATTCTGCGGCAATCACGCGAAGGCCCTCGTAGGAATCCGCGACGACTCCGTCAAGGTCCACGCCCAGCACGAATTTCGCGTCACTCACGTTCATCAAAAGTTAATTGGAACCGGCGGTGCTTTCCGGAGGTGGAGCATGTTTTTTCAAGTAGTCGATAATGGAAGCTCGTTCGGCAACGGACATGCGCGGCGCCGTATGTTCCAGGATGCCATCAAAGGCATGAATCTCTTCAGGACTGGCGGGATAACCAATGTTGACGCGATTCGGCAATGCGAGTGAATCGGCCAGCTTCGCTCCAGTTTTGTCGAAGAACATGAAAATGGGAACTCCGGATTTGTTGGCGCCATGAAGAGCCAGCATCTCATCCGCACCGGGAGTTTCGAGTTTCTGGTTCTTGTCGTGTTCCTGTACGGTCATGTGCACGAGCACGAAGTGATTACCGATGAGCTTACCCAATTCCTTACCCTGGAGCATTTCGTCCAGCCGTTTGCACCAACTGCACCAGGAAGCGCCGAAATGAACCAGAACGACTTTGTCTTCAGCTTTGGCTTTCTGAAATGCATCGAACATCAAACTTGCCGCTGTCGGTGCGGGTTTGGCCGCCCCAGCTGCCGAAATCGTTGCGCAGAGTAACAGAAACCCGAGGATCGCTCGTTTCATGACCGCCTCCGTTGTTCAATCATACCCCAGGCGCTGAACGGAGGGACTGGGAAGAGAGAAAAAGGGACGAGAGAGGAAATTCCGGGACGGCGGGACGCAATAATCAATATTCAATAATCAATATTCAATTCTCAACCGGTTGAGAATTGAATATTGATTATTGCGTCCCGATTCAGGAATTACTTTCCGGACTTTTCTTTTTCTTTGTCCGTATCGCGAAGACTGGGAGCCGGCACATTGCCCCGGTCTTTGCCCTCATTCGGGTACCAATAGATTTTGTGGCAGCTTTCACACGCCTCGTCAATACCGGCGCCGCCATCCAGGATGGCATCCTTATCTTTCGCGTCGATGGCCTTCAGGATTTTCATTGCTTCGTCATTAAGGGTCATTGCATGCGTGACGAACGTGGCGCGGTCTTTGTCGAGGATGGCATTGATCTCTTCCGGTGACAGTTCAATACCGGGATTCTCGGATTTCTCACCTGGCTGAGCGACCTTTCGGCCGGGCATGATCAGAAGGTTGGTGGCTTCAATCAATGTAATGGCCTTGCGCCGGATTTCCTGCCATTCCTTGGGCGTTCTGGGAAATTTTTCATTAATTCCTTTTACAGAGATCTCCGTCGACACCGCATCCCAGATATAGTCCGCGCTGGGGTCCACCATGGAGTCCATGATGTCCTTGATCGTCGACGTTGGACGGTAGGTTACCGACGTGTCTGCCAATGCAGTCTTCGTTTCTGTGGGTTTCGATGAATTACATCCGAAGAGCAGAAAGACGCCGGCAAGACAAAACAAGAAATACTTTCGCATGATGCTCCCTTTCTCGAGATGACAAAACTGAACTAAGGCGATTCCGCGTCGCATTATAGCCCCACTGCTCGAGACCGGGAATTCGCAATTATTCTGAAGTTTTTGTCAGAGTCCCTTGCTGTATGAAATTAATTTCATAGTGTCATCCTGTACCAGGCCGATTCCCGGAGCATAGTACTTGTACTCCGATACACCGGACTCGAGCGGCGTCGTCTCGCGGGTCTTCAGACAATTCTTGAATGTCCCTGCGGCAGTTTTGACATTTTCCCGGATGCTGACAATCTCCGCGCGGTCCATGGCGGATCCCTGCGCCTGCTCCTGATAGTACTTGCTCTTGACGACGGGGTTCCCGGGCATGGCCAGACCAAATTTCGCTCCATTCACACCTGCAAGCCATGCACCTTCATGATTCGCGACCTTGCCGTCCTTGTAAATGTCCACGTCTTCTCCGAAGTAATACACATCGCTGGTGCGCTTGCTGATCGCGAAGTAATTGCGGGAGACTTCCACGAGTTTGCCGTCGCTGGTTTCGCGTTCTTCGACGACCCTCGTTTCGACGCCAGACACCATTCGCGTCTCGCTGAGCACAGTAATCACGAGTTTGTCTTTTCCATCCTGAAATTCCAGTTTGTATCCGGGCTGGAGAATGAAATACGGATTACGCCCAGTGGCGGCCAGATCTCCGGCGTCCACTCGGAACTCGCTGGCCCACGTGTCGGGGGATTTCTTCTGTGAACTCACCAGTGAATTAGTTGACGTCAAAAGCAGAATCGCACCGAATGCTGCGGCCCAGGGTATAAGGTTCCGCATCTCCATCACCTCCTGAAAAGTTCTTCGGCGATATTGGCAAATGCTTTGAACTCGATCGCGTTACTGCTGGGATCGAGGAAAAACATGGTGGCCTGTTCGCCGGGTTGTCCTTTGAATCGGATGTACGGTTCGATTATGAACTTCACGCCGGCGGCTTTCAATTTTTGGGAAAGGTGATTGAAGGCATCCATTTCCAACACAGCGCCAAAGTGGGGAACGGGAACATCGTGATCGTCGACGACATTGGAGGCTGGCCGTGTTGAAGTATCGATGGCGTCATGAACATGGCATACAAGCTGGTGACCGAAAAAATTGAAGTCTACCCAGGTCTGGGAACTGCGCCCTTCAGGACAGCCTAGGAGATCGCCGTAAAAGGCACGCGAGGATGGCAAATCTCGTACCTTAATTGCTAAATGAAATGGCGGCAGGTTTTGCATATAAACTATTCCACCGACTCCACCTTTATGAAATTCGTTCTTCCCGCCACATGCAGCGGAACGCCGCCCGTGACGATCACTTGCTGCCCTGCGTGCAGATAGCCCGCCGCGCGGGCAGCGTCTATCGAATACCGAATCAGCTGATCGATTGTGTCGGCATTGCGAATCTGCAACGGCACGACTCCCCATGACAGGGCCATGAAATCGAGCGCCTGTTCATTGGGAGTCGTCGCGATAATCAGCTGTTTCGGGCGGAACCGTGACACCAGACTTGCCGTCGATCCAGACCAGGTAGGAGTAATGATGGCGGCAGCTCCGATTTCCCTGGCAATGTGAAAACTCGATCGGCTGATGGAGTCTTCCGTGTTGGCGAGTTCCGGCGGGTTTTCAAACTTCGAACTGTCCAGACTCGTTTCGGCGGCTCGCACAATACGATCCATCATTGCCACGGCTTCCACCGGATACTTCCCCGCCGCCGTTTCTTCGGACAACATCACCGCATCGGTTCCATCCAGCACGGCATTGGCAACGTCCGTCGCTTCGGCCCGCGTGGGACGCGGATTGTCGACCATGCGCACCAGCATCTGGGTTGCGGTGATCACCGGTTTGCCGAGCGCGTTGCATTTCCGGATAATGTCTTTCTGCACCAGCGGCACACGTTCCAGATCGATTTCCACTCCCAGATCGCCGCGCGCCACCATGATGCCGTCGGATACGGCGATGATGCTGTCGATATTAGTCACCGCTTCGTGTTTTTCGATCTTGGCAATGATGGGTACATGCCCGCCTTCTTTAACCACGATCTGGCGGGCCGTCTCCACATCCAATGCCGTCCGTACGAAGCTCAGGGCTATGGCATCGACTCCCCACCCCAGCCCCACATGGATGTCGTTGCGATCCTTTGGCGTCAGTGAATCCACGTGAACTTCAGACCCCGGCAGGTTGATCCCTTTGTGCGAGCTCAGTGTCCCACCCACGACGACGCGGCAAATAATATCGGACCCCGCTACTTTCTCCACATGAAGTTCAATATTCCCATCGGCCAGTAGAATCG
This sequence comes from Terriglobia bacterium, assembly GCA_041481485.1. Lineage (GTDB taxonomy): Bacteria > Acidobacteriota > Terriglobia > 20CM-2-55-15 > 20CM-2-55-15 > JBGPBY01. Next base: position 13,610 of record JBGPBY010000090.1, on the reverse strand, counting down.
GGTGGCCGGCGGTCACTTCGAGAGGCAGAGTCTGAAGAGAGACGGAAACTCGCCGTGCGTCTCCCTGGACATGTTCTGAGGTCAATACAAATTCCTGGCCCTGTACCAGCTGGACGATGTTTTCCTTGATGACGCCAATTCGAATCTTCGGTCCCTGAAGATCCTGAAGAATGGCCACAGGCTTCTTCACCCTTGAACGCACACGCTTGATGCGCTGCACCAGCTTGTGAAGATAGTCGTGCGTGCCATGCGAAAAGTTGATCCTGGCAACGTTCATTCCCGCCATCACCAGTTTTTCGATCATCTCCTCGGACTCGGTTGCGGGTCCGATGGTGCAGACGATCTTGGTTCGACGCATCATTTCAACTCCCTTATCGAAAACGGAACATTATAATAGGCCGTTTTTCGGCGGCGGCTTTTCTGGTTTAGAATTAGAAGTTTGGTTGTTCCGGAAAAGGAGGGACATGCGGTGAGCACCGTAGCTATATCGAGGTTCTACGATTCGACCATCGGCAAAAAAGCCGTGATGGCCGTCACGGGGCTGATTCTGTTCGGCTTTTTGATTCTGCACATGGCTGGAAATATGCAGGTGTTTCTCGGCGCCGAGGTGATGGATCACTACGCCGAAGTCCTTCACGGGACTCCGGAGGTATTGTGGGTTGCGCGGACGGTTCTGCTGGTCTCCGTCATTCTGCACATCTGGGCATCCATTCAGCTGACTGCCGTCAAGAGCGCCGCCCGCCCGATTGCATATGTGAAACCCGGTAACGTCCAGGCAACGACAGCATCGAAAACCATGATGTTGAGCGGACCGGTTATTGGGGCATTTGTAGTCGGGCATCTTCTCCATTTCACCACGGGTACCATTCATCCTCAGTTCGTCGAACTTCATCCCTATGAAAATCTGGTCACCGGTTTCAGTAACCCGATCGCCTCGGGACTGTACATCGTCGCGATGATTTTCGTCGGGATGCATTTGAGTCATGGAATTTGGAGCCTGTTTCAATCGCTCGGATTAAGTCATCCCAAGTACACGCCAAAGATCAAGGCGTTCGCCGCGGTTTTTTCCTGGCTGCTGATTGCAGGATTCATATCGGTTCCAGTCGCCGTCCTGACCGGCATCGTGAACTAGTCCGAGGAGAAAAAGATGGAATTGAATTCGAAGTGCCCCACCGGACCCATTGAGACGCGGTGGGACCGTCATCGGTTTGACCTTAAACTGGTGAACCCGGCCAACAAGCGAAAGTTCAATATTATTGTCGTGGGCTCGGGACTTGCCGGGGCATCGGCATCGGCGTCCCTGGCGGAACTCGGCTACAACGTAAAGTGCTTCTGCTTTCAGGATACTCCGCGCCGCGCACACAGCATCGCGGCCCAGGGCGGTATCAATGCCGCAAAGAACTATCAGAACGACGGGGACAGCATCTTTCGCTTGTTCTACGACACGGTAAAAGGCGGCGACTTCCGCGCTCGCGAATCCAACGTGTACCGGCTCGCGCAGATCAGCGTCAACATCATCGATCAATGCGTGGCGCAGGGGGTTCCCTTTGCGCGCGAATATGGCGGCACGCTCGCCAATCGATCATTCGGCGGCGCTCAGGTTTCCCGGACGTTTTATGCGCGCGGCCAGACGGGCCAGCAACTCCTGATCGGCGCGTACCAGGCGCTCGAGCGGCAAATCGGCCTGGACAAGGTAAATATGTATCCTCGGACGGAAATGCTCGACCTGATCGTGATTGACGGCAAGGCACGCGGAATCGTCGCGCGTAATCTCGTTACCGGCAAAATCGAGTCGCATCTCGCCGATGCCGTGGTACTGGGCACCGGAGGTTACGGAAACGTTTTTTATCTTTCCACCAACGCCAAGGGATCCAATTGCACCGCCATCTGGAGGGCGTATAAACGCGGCGCGGCCATGGCCAATCCGTGCTTCACACAAATCCATCCCACGTGCATTCCGGTCAGCGGCGATTATCAATCGAAGCTCACGTTGATGAGCGAATCGCTGCGCAATGACGGCCGCATCTGGGTTCCCCTGAAAAAAGGCGATAAGCGTCCGCCAGACCAGATACCGGAAAACGAACGCGATTATTACCTCGAACGGCGCTATCCGAGTTTCGGCAATCTGGTGCCGCGCGACGTCGCATCGCGCGCCGCAAAAGCGGCCTGTGATGAAGGCCGCGGCGTGGGAACCGGGCTCGGTGTGTATCTGGATTTTGCCGACGCAATCAAACGGCTGGGCAAACAGGGCGTGAAGGAGCGCTACAGCAACCTGTTTGAAATGTATGAGCGCATCACTGGGGAAGATCCATACTCGGTTCCAATGCGTATTTATCCCGCCATTCACTACACCATGGGCGGCTTATGGGTGGATTACAACCTCATGACCACAGTTCCGGGACTCTACACAATTGGAGAAGCGAATTTCTCCGATCATGGTGCGAACCGGCTCGGGGCGAGTGCGTTAATGCAGGGGTTGGCAGATGGCTACTTCGTCCTTCCCTACACCATCGGCGACTATCTCGCCACCACGAAACTGGAAAAGGCCGGCGCCGATCACCCGGCGGTGCGCGATGCGGAAGCCGGTGTGGCAAAGCAGACAAAACAGTTTCTTGAAACCAAAGGCAAAAGAACGGTCAGCTCGTTCCATCGCGAACTTGGAAAGCTGGTCTGGGATGAGTGCGGCATGGCCCGCAATGACGCGGGCCTCAAAAGGGCGCTCGCCCGCATTCCGGAATTGCGCGAAGAGTTCTGGAAGAACGTGAATGTTCTGGGTAGCGGCGAGGAACTCAATCAGTCGCTGGAAAATGCCGGACGCGTGGCCGACTTCCTGGAGTTTGGCGAATTGATGTGCATGGACGCGCTGCATCGCAATGAATCGTGCGGCGGCCACTTCCGTGAGGAATTTCAGACGCCGGACGGCGAAGCCCGCCGTAACGATGATGAGTACAGTTATGCCGCGGCATGGGAATACGCCGGGCCCGGCAAGAAACCAATCCTGAACAAGGAGCCGCTGGTTTTCGATTACGTTCATCCCAGCCAACGGAGCTACAAATAATGAAACTGACCTTGCATATCTGGCGGCAGAAGACTGCGTCGCAGCCGGGACGAATGATTCAATACCAGGTGACCGCCAACGAACACATGTCGTTTCTCGAAATGCTGGATGTGTTGAACGAAGAACTCACCGGCAAAGGCGAAGAACCGGTCGCCTTCGATCACGATTGCCGCGAAGGCATCTGCGGTTCGTGCGGATTCATGATCAATGGCATTGCGCACGGGCCGCAGCGCGGCACAACGGTCTGCCAGCTGCACATGCGCAAATTCAAGGACGGCGATGTGCTTTATCTCGAGCCCTGGCGCGCGAAGGCGTTTCCGGTGCTCCGCGACCTGGTGGTGGATCGAAGCGCATTTGACCGCATCATCGCCAGTGGTGGATTCATCACCGCGCCGACCGGCAGCGGCCCTGACGGCAACGCCATTCCCGTACCGAAAACGAATGCCGATCTCGCCATGGATGCGGCGGCATGTATTGGCTGCGGCGCCTGCGTTGCCGCGTGTCCCAATGCCTCGGCTGCGTTGTTCACCGGAGCCAAAATCAGTCATCTGGGCTTGTTGCCGCAGGGACAGCCCGAACGGGAGCATCGTGCGCTGTCGATGGTCGCGCAGGTCAAGGAAGAAATGTTCGGCAGCTGCACCAACATCGGAGAGTGTGAAGCAGTGTGTCCGAAGGAAATAAAACTGGAAGTGATTGCCCGAATGAATCGGGATTACCTTTTCGCCAGCTGGACCAACCGCGGCGAAGCGGCTCGTGAAGACGGAATTTAGGAGGACGTGTGATTCAAAAGGGTGTGAAGATCGAAGCCCCATCGGGCAAACTCGGAGTTCTGATTCCCGGAATGGGCGCGGTCAGCACGACGTTCATGGCTGGTGTCGAAGCGATAAAGAAAAAGGTGGCCGAACCCATCGGGTCACTGACTCAGCTCGGAACGATCCGCCTTGGAAAACGAACCGACAAGCGCGTTCCACTGATAAGAGATTTCGTCCCGCTGGCCGGAATTGAAGATCTTGTCTTCGGCGGCTGGGATATCTACAAGGACAACTGCTTTGACGGCGCGGTGAAGGCCGGTGTTCTCGAAAAGACCCTCCTCGATTCCGTCCGCCCCGAAATAGAAAAGGTCAAACCGATGAAGGCCGTCTTCAGCCAGGATTATGTGAAGCGTCTGAGCGGGCCGAACGTCAAATCAGGAACCAGCAAGATGGACCTTGCCGAACAGTTGATGGACGATATCGACAAGTTCAAGGCCGAGCACAATCTCACGCGCATCGTGATGGTGTGGTGCGGCAGCACCGAAATCTACCTGAAGACGGAGGCCACGCACGCCACCCTGGCATCGTTTGAAAAGGCGATGAGGGACAACGATCCGTCCATTGCGCCAAGTATGATTTATGCCTACGCGGCGCTGAAAAAAGGAATCCCTTTCGCCAATGGCGCACCGAACCTGACTGTCGATATTCCGGCGCTGACGCAACTGGCCATCGACAAAGGCATTCCCATCTGCGGCAAGGATTTCAAGACCGGCCAGACTTTGATGAAGACCATTCTTGCGCCCGGACTGAAATCCAGAATGCTGGGGCTGAGCGGCTGGTTTTCGACCAATATTCTCGGTAATCGCGACGGCGAGGTCCTGGACGATCCGGAATCGTTCAAGACCAAGGAAGAAAGCAAACTGTCGGTGCTCGATCAGATCCTGCAGCCGGAGCTGTATCCGAACCTTTATGGGGATTTCACACACAAGGTCCGGATCCACTACTATCCGCCGCGGGGTGATAATAAAGAAGGTTGGGACAACATCGACATCTACGGATGGCTCGGTTATCCCATGCAGATCAAGATCAATTTCCTCTGCCGTGACAGCATCTTAGCGGCGCCGATCGTGCTGGATCTGGTGTTGTTCCTGGATCTTGCCCAGCGTTGCGGCATGAAGGGAATCCAGGAATGGCTCAGTTTTTACTTTAAAAGTCCGATGCATGCGCCGGGTTTGTACCCTGAACACGACCTGTTTATACAATTGATGAAGCTCAAGAACACCCTGAGGTATTTGCGAGGCGAGGACTTAATCACGCACCTTGGAATGGAATACTACGATTGAATTGCATGTGACTTAAGGTTCCATTAAAATCCCGCCCAGCGGGAAAAAAATCGAACACGGGTTGCATTGATTTAGGAGGTCAGTTCCCCATGAAAAAACTAGGAATCGCCGGCTTTTCCACTCTCTTTTGCCTGGCGAGCGCCATGCCCGTTATGGCTCAGGCTCAACCGTCCGCAACGGAAGTCGCATGCAATAACAAAGCTCGAGCGCTCTATGCCAAGCCTGACGATATGAAATTGTTCGACGATTTCGTCAATGATCCGACGTGCAAGGACTCCATGTACCGTGAGCCCGCATATTCGCAACTAATGCAAAAGCTCGTGCCGGCGATGAAATGGAAGGAAGTCTATGACCTTTCTATCCGGTATGAAAGGGAAGTCCCCAATCCTAACGCAGGTACTAAAAAGTACATGATTTCCTCGGGCATGACCGCCGGAAGCGGGCTAGGAGACCTCGACAAGATTCTGGAAATGGGCGAGAAGATACTTGTCATCGATCCTATGGATCTCAACGCAATTGTCTTTGTCAGCAATTCCCTCCCAGACAAGTATCTAAAGCTGACCGATCAGGCGGCCAAAGATAAGAATCTCAACCGCGCACAGGAACTGGCCAAACAGCTCCTCGCAATGAAAAGACCCGAACAGTTACCGGAACAGACATGGCAGCAATCCGTTGTAGGCCCCGCTCACGCGGTGCTGGGCTTTGTGGCCTTGCAACGCCTGCAATACCCGGAAGCCTCGGGAGAATATCAGCAGGCGGTCAAGATCAACCCCAAAGATCAGATGAGCTGGTTCCGTGACGGGACTGCCAGGGTCTATATTGCGTCTGCTGCTCAGAAGCCGCTTAAAGATTTGTATGACGCAGTCAATGCCATAACCGTAGCGGGACCTGAGCGTGATGCAGCGATTGAAAAGCGCGATGCGGCAGTTAAGGAATATACGGAGAAGAGGGACGCCGCGATGGAACCGCTCGCTACGGCGGCCGCAATGGGTGGTCCGGTCGGTAGTGCTGCCAAAACGCAGCTCGAGAGTTTATGGAAGCCGCCGCATAACGATACGACAGAAGGCATGGATGAGTTCATCGCCAAGCACAAGATTTAGTAAGGAAATATCCGTCGAACGGAGGTTCGAGTGAATTTAAGAAAACTAACCAGCTTTGGAATTGCCGCAGTTTTGGCCTTGGCAATAGCGGCTCCTGTTTTTGCCCAATCCGCCGAAGATAAAGACTATCAAGCGACCAAGGATGAGAAGGACCCGAAAAAGGTTGTTTCACTGCTGGAGAACTTTATCAGCAAATATCAGACCTCGAAGAATCGGCCCGAGGCGGACATTAGACTGATGGCCAATTACATCAACAACAAGGATTACCAGTTGGCAGTCAAACTTGCCAATGGTTTCGTGATTTCCCAGGCAGAGGCGGATGCCAAGTCGAAAACGACAATGTTTACACTCGCAATGGAAGCATCGCGCCTGATGAAAGACACGCCCAAATTCAACGAGTTCGCCGGGAAAGCACTGGATGTGAATCCCGACAACATGAGTGTTCTGATGACCCTGACCTCGAACCTTATGGCTGACGCCCCCACCGATGATGCCGGCCGGAAAGCCGCGATGGATAAAGCCCTGGGTTATGCGCAACGAGCCAAAAAAGTTTCCAAACCCGAAGGCGCTAATGATGACGAATGGGCAAAGACTCAGACCAGGCTGCACGGCTATATTGCCATGATCTATTTCAGTAAAAATTCATGGGCAGAGGCTGGTCCGGAATTCGCGGATTATCTGAAAATGGCTCCCGACGATGGTTTGATGCAATTCCGCTATGGTTTTTCGACGTATGCCCAGCTTCAATCGACTCTGGCTGCGTTAAGAGACACGAATACCAAAGCACAGGCTGCACAGACGGCAGGCAACGACGTGGAAGTGACTGCCTATGTTAAAAGACTCAATGATCTCACCAAGGAATTTGAAACCCTGCGAGACATCACCATTGATGCCATGGCATCTGCTTTAGCCATGGGTGGGTCGTTTGCCACGGATGCAACTAATATTTTCGATCCGCTGTTCAAGCAAAAGAACAATTTGAGCAATGCCCCAGAAGCGAAGGCCGAGTTCGACACAGCGAGGAAGGCGTTCATTGCAGCCAAGCAAGCGGAAATCGCCAAGCAAACGGCGGCCATGGCGACTCCTGCAGCAGGAGCTCGAGGCGCTGCCGCTGGATTCGGCGGCGGCTTTGGCGGCGGCGCTGCGGGTGGCGGAGCCGGCGCTGGGGCAGGCGGACGCGGGGGCGGACGCTAGACGCAGTTCAGCTCACGAACCCAGGATTCGGAAATCCGAGCTGCTGCGGAAATCGTGAAGCGATCAAAACTGTAGGGGCGGTCTATGACCGCCCACAATTCGGAGGATTGCAAGCCTCTCAATTGTGGGTGGTCATAGGCCGCCCCTACAGTTCGCAGACCTCATCGACAGACCAGCGGGAAGAAACACACTCCCTACACCTGGTGCTTGTAAGCGAGTTCGATTCCTTCCCGATCCAGGTCTTCTCGAACGATTCGTCTCCACTCTCTGGTCACTTCCGCGCGCTTGGATGGTTTGGTTTTCACGGCCATCCGGACAGTGGCCCCCTCCTCCGACAGCTTTTCGATCCCCAGCAATTTAGGCTTCGCGATCAGATTATCCGGATATTGGCTGGAGAGCCGGTCTGCCGTGGCTTCCAGCACTCGAAACAACCGTCCAATCTCGACGGTATGCGGGACCGTGATATCGACGACTGCACGAGCCCAGTCGCGATTGAGCACCGATACACCGACAATCGCCCCATTCGGAATGACGTGCACATGACCTTCGAAATTTCGCAGTACCGTGGTGCGGAGCGTCATGTGTTCGACCATGCCTTCATGTTCTCCGATTTTCACCGAATCGCCGATTCCGTACTGGTCTTCAAGGAGGATAAAGAATCCGGAAATCACATCCTTCACCAGACTTTGTGCTCCGAATCCCACGGCAAGTCCGAGGATACCCGCGCCGGTCAACAGAGTAGCGGTTTCAAAACCGAGTTCGCCGATGATCATGATGCTGGCGAAACTCCACAGAACAATCCGGCCCACACTGATCACGATATGACGCAGCGTTTCGGCTCTTTGAGCGACCCTCCTGGCACGTGCGGAGTCCCCGGGGGGAACAATGGACCAGATCCGTTTCAGGGCGGAATCGATCAGTTTCAGCGCAACCAGACCGGCAACCAGGATGAGTACGATATGGATCGTGGACTTGAGAACTAAGGGAGAGTAAAGCAACTGCAGACGTTCTAGAACGGACTGAGGCATAGATTCGGGCTAGTGTATCATGTTGAATCTTTTTGGGAGTGTCGCCAATGGTCCGGAAAACTCGCGAAGATTCATCTCATGTTATTTCTATAATCCTGGCGGGTGGCGCAGGGAAGCGATTGTTTCCGCTGACTCAGGACCGCTCCAAACCTGCGGTTCCGCTTGGGGGAAAGTATCGCCTGATCGATATTCCCATCAGCAATTGCCTTAACTCCGGATTGAAGCGAATCTTCGTCCTGACTCAATACAACTCGGCTTCACTGAATCGTCACGTGACGAACAGCTATCGCTTCGATCCGTTCAATGGCGGACATATCGAAGTGCTCGCGGCGGAACAGACAATTCACAGCACCGATTGGTTTCAGGGAACGGCGGATGCCGTCCGGCAGCATTTGCATCGCTTTTCAAGCCGCGACGACGACTATCAACTGATTCTTGCGGGCGATCAGCTGTACCGCATGAATTATCAAAGCCTGCTCGAGAGCCATTGGCGCAGCGGCGCCGATGTAAGCGTGTGTGTCATTCCAAGAAGCGGTGATCTGGCGGGTTCGCTCGGCCTCCTGAAGATGGGGCCCACCGGCCGCATCGAGCAATTCCGCGAAAAACCCGAGGGAGCGGCGCTCCAGCAGATGCGCACGGACACGACAATGTTCGGCCTGTCGCAGGAAGAGGCGGACCGAAGGCCATATCTGGCATCGATGGGCATTTACCTTTTCAAAAGAAGTGTGTTGATCGATTTGTTGTCGGATCCGTCGATGATCGACTTCGGTCACCAGGTGATCCCCGCCGCCATTGAAAACTATCACGCTTCCGGCCACCTGTTTGACGGGTACTGGGAGGATCTCGGAACCGTTGAAGCGTTTTTCCGGGCCAATATCGATCTCACCAGCAGCGCGCCCCACTTTGATTTTTACGAAATGAGTGCTCCGATTTATACCAATCCGAGGTACCTCCCGGCATCGCGGATCGAACGATGTGACATTCGTCAGGCCGTCATTGCCGAGGGATCCGTCCTGAAAGGGGCGAGTATTGCAAATTCCATTGTCGGCATACGCAGTGTCGTGGATGAAGACGTGGTGTTGGAGCGCACGCTCATGATGGGAGCGGATTATTACGAAGACAGCGGAGACGAAGAGTACAACCGGCAAATGGGAATTCCGGGCATCGGCATTGGCAGAGGGTCGGTACTCATGAATGCCATCGTCGACAAAAATGCCCATATCGGCGCGGATGTCCGAATCCTCAATGCATCCGGAACTCAGAACCGTGATGGGCCGGGCTACTACATTCGGGATGGCATCGTCATCGTACCGAAAAATGGGGTGCTGCCGGACGGCACCGTGGTGTGAGGAGGTATCAGTATTGTTTCGGAAATGCTACTCCCCGGCCGCGTAGCGGCGGCAGTCCGATAGCCACCGGCGTCAGCCGGTGGAAACTGACAATAAGAGCCAGTTGACTCGAAATCGGGAATTGCTGATCGCCGCAACTTCAAACTCAATCAAGTCTCTCAATAGGGACCCGGGGATACGGATCCGATTCGCTTGATCTGCCGCTGCTCCGCAGCTGATTTCTTTTGGTGTTCTTATTCCACCGGCTGACGCCGGTGGCTATAGGACTGCCGCCGCTACGCGGCTGGGAAGAGCATGCCCGATCCGATTCTACGGGAGCGCTTCTCCTCACACCACAGTAGCGTTCACTTGTCAGTGAAGTTCAGTCTCAGCCGCGTAGCGGCGGCAGTCCTATAGCCACCGGCGTCAGCCGGTGGAAACCAAAACACCAAAACAATCAGCTGCGGAGCAGCGGCAGACCAAGAAAACCGATTTCTATGAAAAGGCAGCAACTGACAATAAGAACCAGTTGACTCGAAATCGGGAATTGCTGATCGCCGCAACTTTAAACTCAATCAAGTCTCTGAATAGGGACCCAGGAATACGGATCCAATTCGCTTGATCTGCCGCTGCTCCGCAGCTGATTTCTTTTGGTGTTCTTATTCCACCGGCTGACGCCGGTGGCTATAGGACTGCCGCCGCTACGCGGCTGAGACTGAACTTCACTGGGACGGGACTCTACCCTCAACCGATTTCGCGCCCTACTCTTTGCTCGGATCGGTCGCGTGACACGTGGTGCAGGTCACTTCCTGTTTCAGTTTGTACTTCGCGCCGAATTCGGGATTATTCAGCTTCGCGACCCACTTTGTCATGAGATCGACCATGAATTCTTTGTTCGCATGAAGTTTTTCAATCGCGGGCGAGTCCTCCTGGAGCGGAAGCCCCGACATATCCGCTTTCGTGTGGCAATCCCCGCACTTCACCTTGCCGCCCTGAGGATCAAGCAGCGGAGAGACCCATTTGGGATTCGGATTCTTGTTGCTCGGTAAACTTGTCAATGCGGCAACGAAGTGCTGCATAAAGTACGCCTTGTTGAGCATCATCTGGGGATCGGGTGGACCACCGTTTCCGCCCCCCATGAAGGGAGCTCCTCCCGGAGCGCTGGAACTCAGACGGGAATTGCTGCCCGCAACGGGTTTGGGCGCGCTGTCCAGCGTCTCGCCGGAACTGACGTTTTCCACATTTTGATTGCAACCCGATAATAGAATCAATGAACTGAACAGGACAATCGTCCTCATCATGGCAAATGCCTCGGTCTTCGATTATACGAGGCGCCATTGCGATTTTCCTGTGGTATCTTCTTGCGATGGAACTGTCGCGGCGGCATTTTTTCCGACGCCTGTGGAAGACCGGCGATCGGACTCCGGAAGAGCGGCAGGCGCGGTACGCGGTGCTGGAGTCCTTTGCCAGGACTCAGCTGCTACCGTACGATTTCACCCTCACCGAATCCCAGCTGGGAGTGATGACAGCTGGCGTGCGATTCCATCTGAAGGCCACACGCGACAACGAACTGTTTGCACCTGAAATCTGTGTAAAACTCCAGAAGATCGTGGACTCCATGACGGAGCCATGGCGTCAGGAGCACTTCCTGAAGCTGGAAACCGAACTGACTCGAGCGTCGCAAAATCGCGAAGCCGCACTTCGGCATATTGCATCTTTCGTGCATCACAGTGCATCCCCGAAACAGATTGCAGTCCTGCGCCACCGCTTCGGAGTTCCCGACCTGCCGGCTCTCGAAGCCCGGCTGGAGACTGAAATTCACTCCTGGATCAACGGAATCACCAACGAAGAAGTACTCCGCTACGACGAGGATTCGATTCAAGAACTGGTCTTTGCACAGCTTTTGTCCTGGTGCTAGACTCGGACGTTTCTCATGGAACGTTCGGATATTCAAAAGTATCGAGACATTCTCGAACACAAGCGTGATGAGATCCTGTCGGCCACACCGGGACGGACACCCGCAGCTGAACCCGGTTCCAAGAGTGGCGACTGGATCGACCATTCCAGCATGGAGAGTGATATCCATGTCCGCCTCGCATTAAAACAAACAGACACTAAACTTTTACGCGCAATCGACGAAGCTATTCTTAGGCTTAATCAAGGGGTCTACGGCATTTGTATGGATTGCGAAGAAGAGATCCCATTGGCCCGGCTGGATGCCGTGCCATGGACAAGGGTCTGTATCAACTGCAAGGAACGACAGGGAAAAGGTTAGCCAGGAGGGCTGCAATCGATGGCGGAACTGGATAAGTTCTTCAATCTTATGATGGAAGTTGGGGCTTCGGACCTTCACTTGGCTTCCGACTCTCAACCCATTGTCCGGGTGCGCGGCGAAATGGAACGGATCGATCATCCGCCTCTCGCCAATGACGCACTCAAGAAAATGCTCTACGAAATCGCACCGGAATCGAAGGTGAAAACCTTCGAGGAGACCGGCGATATCGATTTCGGCTACGAGATTCCAGGAATTGCACGATTCCGCGCCAATTTCTTCAATCAGAAATGGGGTATTGCCGCCGTATTCCGGCTGATTCCCTCGAAAATTCTGACAACCGAACAACTGGGCCTGCCACCGATCACCAGGAAATTTGCAGAACTCACCAAAGGGCTGGTTCTCGTCACCGGACCGACGGGCAGTGGAAAATCCACCACCCTTGCAGCAATCATCGATTATGCCAACAAGCTTCGCAAAGACCACATCATCACGGTGGAAGATCCTATTGAATTCGTCCATGCGAGCCAGGGATGTCTCGTCAATCATCGTGAAGTTGGAATTCACACCAAGTCGTTTGCGGCCGCACTGCGAGGCGCCCTGCGTGAAGATCCGGACATTATTCTCGTTGGCGAAATGCGTGATCTGGAAACGATCGAACTGGCACTGACTGCGGCGTCCACCGGCCATCTGGTGTTTGGCACGCTGCACACTCCCAGTGCTGCAAAAACCATCGATCGTGTGATCGATGTTTTTCCTTCCGAACAGCAGAACCAGATTCGGAATACGTTATCGGAGTCTCTAAAGGGAGTCATCGCACAGAATCTGTTTAAACGAACCGATATCAAAGGACGCGTTGCCGCGCTCGAGATTCTGGTCGTGACGTCGGCCATCGCGAATTTGATCCGTGAAGCGAAGACATTTCAGATTCCCGGCATGTTGCAGATTGGCAAGAAACATGGAATGCAAACCCTGGACGATGCCATTCTCGATCTTCTCAACAAGAAAATGATTTCACCGGAAGATGCCTATTCCCGCTGCATTGACAAGACCAAGTTCCGGCCTCTGCTGAAAAATCCACCGGAGGAATGGCAGTAGATCAACTGGAATTATCATGACAAAAGCCGAGCTGGATTACATTCTGGGGGCCATGCTCGATACCCATCCGAGCGTGTCCGACTTGAACATTACCGCGGACAAGCCGCTTCAGGTGGAAGTGTCTGGCGAACTAACACCGGTCGCGTTTGATCCTCCCATCGAAAGACTGTCGCCATTCCAAACCGAAACCATTGCGCTGCAGATCGTCGATCGCAACCGCCGGCTGACCGAGGAACTCATCAAATCCGGATCGTGCGACTGTTCGTATTCCCTTGGACAAAAGGCGCGTTTTCGAGCCAACATTTTTTCTCAGCGCGGTCATTTCTCGATCGTACTGCGCAAGCTGACAACGGAGATCCCCTCAGTCGAACAACTGAAACTGCCCCCTGTACTGCATACCATTGCAAAAGAAAAGACCGGACTGGTGCTGGTGACGG
>JBGPBY010000089.1:0-18098 GCA_041481485.1 Terriglobia bacterium | reverse complement strand
CCCGGATGCGCATTCATTCTAGGTGAATCTTGCCGGGTAAGCGTTCCTGAGTTTCTCTCTCGATGTCTCACGATCCATCGGGTAAGGCCGCTATGACCGCCCACAATTTGGAAGGATTGCACTCCTCGCACTTGTGGGCGGTCATAGACCGCCCCTACAGTGGGGAATCGCGATTACAGCTATTGTGCCGCCCTGAATACGTGTACGTATTTATGAAACAGCCTTCTTAGGCATCTTGATCTGTCGTGCCTAACGGCACTCTGTTTTTCGTGAATTGATTTTCCACCGGCTGACGCCGGTGGCTATCGGACTGCCCCCGCTAACGCGGCTGGGGACGCGAGCTGTAGGGGCGGTCTATGACCAAGCACAATCGCTCGTTTATGAATATCGCTCGGAGATTGAATATTCACGGGGCGGCCTCGTCTATGCCGCTCAAATGACAATTGAACATTGAACATTGAACATTTTCCCGAAATGTTCAATGTTCACTCTTCAATTGTCATTTGCCGGCACCCTCACACCTTTTGCCACTCTGCCTTGCCATTTTCAAACACCAGAGCGCGTCCGGTCACTTCGCGCGCAAATCGCGTGTCGTGAGTGACGATGATCTGCGTCATCTTCTCCTTATTCAAATCCCGCATGACGTTGAACACTTCGTCCACCAGCCGCGGATCGAGTTGCGACGTGGGTTCGTCATAGAGCATGACCTTCGGCTGCATCGCAAGACTGCGGGCTATCGCAACACGTTGTTGCTGTCCTCCCGACAGAGTTGACGGGTAATTTCTGGATTTGTCTTTCAGTCCGACGCGCTCCAGTATGACTTCTGCCTGCTTCACCGCCTCTGCGGGTTTGATGCCTTTCACTTCAATCGGTGCGAGTGTGACGTTTTCGAGCACACTCAGGTGCGGAAACAGATTGAAGCTTTGGAACACCATTCCGGTCAGCAGGCGCATCCGCCTCAACGTGTCGCGACGTCCTGGATGTGCTGCTGCGGCTTCGCCTTCCTTCCATGTGACGGAAATGTCTCCGATGGAGATGCGGCCACTGTCAAACATTTCGAGAAAGTTGATGCAGCGAAGAAGCGTTGATTTCCCGCAACCGGAAGGTCCCATGATGACGCTTAGCTCTCCGGCGGCAAAATCCAGCGTGAGATCCCGGAATACCGTATGGCCGGAAAACGCCTTGCTCAGACCTTCGACTTTAACCACCGTGGACTCGATGCTGCAGTACGCATGAAGATTTTCTGACGGATTTCCTTCGCATTGAAGCCAATGGCGTAAGGACAAAAGATGTTGGCTCTCTTTGAGCGCGAGTTCCCATCCAGATAGTAGGCACCGATGCGAAAGTGATAGTCGTCAACCGTACCCGACAGGCTGCCGTCGCGCGTATATTGCCACGGACTTGACCGCCGATTATCGTTTGCCACGATGATCATGGTGAGCTGATCGTGCGACATATCCTGAAGGTCTTCGTCGCTCAAATTGCCCACGCTTCGGAGATTACCCCATGCCGTATGCGAGTGAAAATCCCCGACCATTGCCAGGTGTGGCAGGTTATCGAGGAATTTGTGGATCCTCTTGGAGGCCAGGTGATTTCTTTCGACACTGCCATGCCTGCGGTTCGCCGACTGATAGGAAATCGCATGTTCGATGACATAGCTGTAGCTGCTATCGCGATAACCCAGAAGTATGCCGTAGCATTCCTTCTTGTAAACCTCGATTGCCGAAATAAGTAGCGCCCAAAAGGCGTTTGCGGAAATGTGAACGTCCATGGTCTGAAAATCCTCGATCCGAGCCGCTGCCGATTGTAGCCATGGAATGCGTATTCGTTGAAGAGGATTCTGTCGCAGCAATAAGAAAAGGCCGCTTAAAGCGGCCTCTTCATCTCGGTCTTCGCGCCTAAATTGTTGTAAAACTACTACTTCTTTTTCTTGGCGGCTTTCTTTTTCTTTGCTGGAGCCTTCTTCATTCTCTTTCTCCTTCTTTAAATTTCGGTACCCTCCCTATATATAGAGGCCTACCGTCTTATTGAGGCCTAGTATTGTGGTGTTTCTCAAAGCTGTCAAGGTAAATTTCTGAATTTTAAGGCTTTTGATAAATCGCGTGCTGAAGCGTTATTCCGTCGGACCGTAGTAGCCCCGGCGGGTCCGGGAGGTCAGAGTCATATCTTTGGTGGTGACCTTGACGGCTCGGAATTTCCCATCCCGTTTCGAGTTGGTGGACTTATACGCAATGCTGTATTGGCTCCGTAGTTCGTTCGCGATCTGGTCGAAAATGTCCTTGAAATCGCCGCTGCGATGGATGAAATAGGCAGCCCCGCCGGTCTCCGTGGACAAGGTCTTTAAGGTTCCCGGATCCCCAAATCCTCTGGGATTTCTGTCCAGAACATTGGAAATCGAATAAATCACGGCATCGGCTTCATGGGCAGCGAAGAGGGCATTGCGTTGGGAGTGGGAGCTTCCCTCATCCTTCCCGTCGGAAATCAGAATCATGGCCTTACGGCCAGCTTCGAGAGCAAGATGATCACGAGAGGCAAGCACAATCGCGTCATACAGAGCAGTGCCATCGCCGGTCTTGCGAACCGAGTCGATAGCGTCTTCCATTCGGCTTTTGTCCTCCGTGAAATCCTGTACGATTTTGGCAAAGTGGTCGAACTTGATCACCATAGCCAGATCTTTCCGAGTGAGGATGGTATTGATGAAGGCAATAGCGGTGTCCTTTTCTTCCGGGAGCACATCCGAGACGCTGCCGCTGGTGTCCATGAGCATTGCCAGAGTCAGGGGAAGTTCGTTTTCCTTTGAAAATTTCAGGACTTCCTGCCGTTTACCGTCTTCCTCGACAATGAAATCTTCCTTGTTCAAGTTGGAAATCAGGCGGCCTTTTTTATCGGTGACAGTGCAGAGAAGATTAACGAGGTTGGTATCGAGATTGATCGAAAATGGCGGTTCCTGTGCCAAAGCGGCGAGCGTGATAACACCAATGATGAGCACTGCCGCAAAATGTTTCATTATCCGCATGCTATCATGACCCCTGTTTACTCGTGATTTAGACGAAGTGTAAACGCAATTCTCTCCCAGGGACCCATGTTTAAATTAACGAATACTCTGACGCGAACTACGGAAGCTTTCACGCCGGCGGATGCCGATACCGTCCGAATGTATACCTGCGGGCCAACGGTCTACGACTTTGCGCATATTGGGAATTTTCGCACCTATGTCTTTGAAGATGTTCTGCGCCGTCATCTTCGAAGCAAGCCCTGGAAACTGGTTCACGTGATGAATATCACGGATATTGACGACAAAATTATCCGGCGTTCCGGCGAACTCGGCATCGATATCCGTACGTTCACAGCGCCATTCGTCGAGGCATTTTTCGAAGACAGCGCGAAGTTGCGCATCGAACGGCCCGACATCATCACACCGGCGACCGGCTACATTCCGGAAATGATTCAGTTGGTTGAGCGACTGCTCGCCAGCGGGCACGCCTATCGAGAGGGCGATTCGATTTACTATCGGATCTCGAGTTTTCCGGAATACGGCCGGCTATCGCGGCTCGATACGCGGGAGCTGAAAGTTGGCGCCCGCATCGATGCGGATGAATACGAAAAGGAGCAGCCCAACGACTTCGTGCTGTGGAAAGCACCGAAAGACGATCGCGAACCGCGATGGGAGGCGCCATTTGGCGTCGGGCGTCCCGGATGGCATCTGGAATGCTCTGCAATGGCGATGAAAAACCTGGGAGAAACCCTGGACATTCATTGTGGAGGCGTCGACAACATTTTCCCTCATCACGAAAATGAAATTGCCCAAAGCGAGGCTGTTACCTTGCGGCCCTTCTCACGCTTCTGGATTCACGGCGAGCACCTGCTCGTTGACGGTCAGAAGATGTCCAAGTCCAAGGGCAACTACTTCACTTTGCGCGACCTGATTGCGAAGGGATACGATCCTCTGGCGATTCGAAGCCTGCTGCTCTCGGTGCAATATCGCAAGCAGCTGAATTTCACCCTTGACGGAATTGTTTCCGAGCAGCGCCGCCTGGACCGCATACGGGAATTCATTTTCCGGATGAATTCATCTCATCTGCCGCCGGGCGGAAATCCAAAAATTTCGGAAGCCGTGTCGGTTGCGGACGAGCGATTCGAGTCCGGTCTCGATGATGACCTCAACACGGCGGAAGCGCTTGGGGCTCTCTCGATTTTGATTCGGGAGGCCAATACCGCAATGGCCGAAGGCACGCTTCATGCGGAAAACCGGCGGGAAATTCTCGCCTGGCTTGCGGTTGTCGATCAGCGATTGGCCATTATTCCTTCGGACAAGCGTGAAGAAGTGGACGACACGGAAATTGAAGCTCTCGTATCGCAGAGGTTGGAAGCACGGAAGAATCGGGATTTCGCGGCATCGGATCGCATTCGGAATGAACTGACTGACCGTGGAATCATCGTTGAAGATACTCGCGAGGGTATGAAATGGCGACGCAAGTAGTGGATTTGGGAAAACTGCCCAGCATCGTGACGCCGCTTCCCGGACCGGAAGCGCAGGCGGTCATCGAACAGGATCAACGCTACATTTCACCGTCATATACGCGCTCCTATCCTCTGGTTGCGGAACGCGCCAGCGGCGCTATTGTCGAAGATCCGGACGGAAACCGCTTTCTGGATTTCAGCGCCGGCATTGCCGTGGTTTCCACCGGACATTGTCATCCGGATGTGGTGCGCGCCATTCATGAGCAGTCGTCCACTCTGATTCATATGTCCGGCACAGATTTCTACTACCGGCAAATGCCACAGCTTGCTCAAAAGCTGGAGTCGCTCATGCCCGGAGGAACAGAATGGCGCTGCTTCTTCGGGAATTCCGGCGCCGAGGCCATTGAAGCTTCCATCAAGCTGGCACGATACGCCACCCGGCGCCATCAACTGATTGCGTTTCGTAATTCATTTCACGGGCGGACCATGGGAGCCTTGTCTCTGACGGCCTCCAGGCCGGTTCAGCGCCGCGGCTTTGGCCCGCTTCTGTCGGGTGTGACTCATATCCCTTATCCGAATCCTTTCCGCTGTCCGCTTGGCGCAAAACCTGAAACCGTCGGAGAAGCCGTGCTGGAGTATCTGGAAGAAGTCGTCTTCCGCACGACCGTTTCACCCGACGAAGTCGCCGCGATCGTCGTGGAGGCCATACAGGGCGAGGGCGGCTATGTGATTCCGCCGCCCCACTTCCTGACGGCATTGGAGAAGATTGCGCGCAACTATGGAATCCTGCTGATCGCCGATGAAGTGCAAAGCGGAATGGGACGCACCGGAAAGATGTTCGCGTTCGAACACTTCAATTGCCGGCCGGATATCGTCGCCATCGCAAAGGGCATTGCTTCCGGCCTGCCGTTGGGCGTCACCATGGCTCGTGCAGAACTGATGACCTGGGAACCGGGAGCGCACGCATCCACATTTGGGGGAAATCCCGTCAGTCTTGCAGCTGCACTCGAAACCATCCGGCTGTTGCAGGAAAAGTACATGGCGAATGCCGGCAAGATGGGCGTGTTGCTGAAAAGCCGCCTGACCGATCTTCGCAAGCGTCATCCGTTGATCGGCGATGTGCGCGGTATCGGATTAATGGTTGGTGTCGAGATCGTCCGAGAACCAGGTTCAAATATTTGGAATCCGGTGTTGCGCGATTCGCTGATTCAGGAGTGTTTCAACCGCGGTCTGCTCGTGCTCGGCGCCGGCCCGTCTACAATCCGGCTGTCTCCTCCACTGATCATTGACGAAGATCAGGTGGACTGCGCGGTGCGCATTCTGGATGAGGCCATGACTGCTGCATCGGTCTGATGTGGTGGCGCCGGCTGCTTTCATTCGGACGCCGTTCCGAAATCGATGGCGCCGCTTACCTGCGCACTCTCGGATTTCGCGTAATTGCCTCAGGATACCGCGTCCGCAGCGGTGAAGTGGATCTGATTGCATGGGACGGCGATCAACTGGTTTTTGTCGAAGTGAAAGCCCGGAGAAGTGATACGCCCCCTGAAGACGCCGTCGGATTCCGAAAACAGCAGCGTGTCATCCGCGCCGCCCGATCGTACATGGCGCGATTCCGGCATCATAGCATGTATCGCTTCGATGTCCTTGCGGTCTCTGTCCGCCCAAACCAGAAAGCGGAGTTCCGCCTCCTTCGCGACGCTTTTCGCGAGAAGCAGCTGTAGGCGCGGTTTATGAAACTGTGAATGAATGCGATTCCCCAATGTAGGGGCGGTCTGTGACCGCCCACAATTCGGAGGATTGCATTCCTCATAATTGCGGGCGGTCATAGACCGCCCCTACATTTGCAGATTACATTTTCAACGGCGTCTTCTGAAAATTGAACATCCAGTTGATGCCGAATTGATCCGTGCACATTCCAAAGCGCGCGCCCCAGAACGTGTCTGCCAGCGGCATCGTCACCTTGCCCTTGGCGCTGATGGCCGAAAACAGACTCGACACCTCGTCGTCGTTATCACACTGAACGCTCACGGAAAAATTGTTTCCGTTTTGTACGGGCTTTCCCGGCATGGCATCGGAAGCCATCAGAGTCATGGCGCTGCCCATGGACAATCGCGCATGAATCACCAGATCCTTCGCCTCCTTCGGTGTGTCCGGCGCCTGAGAGTACGGCATGATCTGGAGTTCTCCCCCAATACTTTGTTTGTAAAACTTCATCGCCTCCCGGCAATTTCCATTGAATAGCAGATAGGTGCAGATTTCCTTCACGTTGTCCTCCTTCTGGGTGTTAATCGAACGAGGCCGCACAAAATCGACATCAAGGTTTGATCTTGAGGACAAATCCCTCTCCCAACGGGAGAGGGTGGCCGAAGGCCGGGTGAGGGGTACCGCCAGTGAAAATTGTTTCATGTGTCCTCTACCGCCCACGAGTCCGCCCCTTCAATAATGTATTGACACGCCGCAGCCAACCGTCATAGTGTTCTATGACAGTATTCGTCGCCATGAAGCTTCACATTAACTTCAAATCGGGTATGCCGGTTTACCTCCAGATCGTCGATCAGGTGAAATCCCTGGCCGCCTCCGGTGCCCTTCGCCCCGGTGAAGCGCTCCCATCGATTCGTCCTCTCGCCGAAGCGCTGCGCATCAACCGAAACACGGTCGCCAAGGCCTATGGCGAACTCGAAAGCAACGGCGTCATCGAGACCATCACCGGCAAAGGTTGCTTTCTCAAATCGAACCAGTCTCCGCTGCGCAAAGATGTCCGACGCAGGCTATTGGCGGAGACCATCGATCAACTCATCGTTCAGTCCCATCACTTACAGCTCAGCCGTGCGGAACTCCTCGACCTGGTTGAGGAACGTCTGAACGCGCTCGACACCAAACGGAAGGAATTCGCATGAGTTCTATGCCCAATGCCATAGACATTGAAAACCTCACCTACGCCTATGGAAAATCCGAAGCTGTTCACGGATTGAATCTCACCGTCCGCCCCGGACGGTGTTACGGCCTGCTGGGGCGCAATGGTGCGGGAAAGACAACGACGATGAAATGCCTCCTGAATCTGTTGCGGCCGCAAAGCGGTTCAGTTCGGGTCTTCGGCATGGCTCCTGCGAAACATGAAGTTGCGGTGAAGAGCCGCCTGGCGTATGTGCCCGACCAGATAGCTTTCTACCCTTGGATGACAGTTCAGGAAACGTTGGACTACCTTGCGTCGTTCCGGAAGAAATGGAATCGCAGAGCCGAAGTGGAATTGATCGAACGATTCCGCCTCGATCCGGCCAAGCGAGTTAGCGCACTTTCGAAAGGTCAGCGCACTCAGGTTGCGCTGATTGCCGCGGTCTGTCCTGACACGGAACTGTTGATTCTCGATGAACCGACTTCTGGGCTGGACCCGATTGTCCGGCGTGAGTTCATTGAGACCGTGATTGGTGCGTATCAGGAAGGCGATCCCGGCAACCGCACGATTTTCGTTTCGACCCACCTTATCACCGAATTTGAAGGTCTCATCGATGAATTCACGCTGATGGATGGCGGTAAGAATGTCTTAACCCTCGAAGCCGATCAAGCCCGCGAGCGGTATCGAAAGATCCGAGCCCGATTTGCGGGCAATCCGCCGGGTCTCGATCTGTCGGGGGCGATTCAGGTGCGCCGCGACGGCCGCGAACTGGAATTGATCGCTAATGGTGGCAGCAATGAATTGATGTTGCGCCTCCAGCAATATGCTCCTGAAGCACTGTCGGTTGAAGCATTGACGCTCGAGGAAATCTTTGTCGCCGCGTTGCAGTCGTCGGAGAAAGCATGATCATGCTACGAAAGGACACGCAAGCAGAAATCCGAATCCTTTTGGCACCTTTATCTGTGGTGATGATCGCTTATGCAGTTTCATTGGGAATCCGGCAGTGGCTTTGGCGGGAAGCCAACGATCTGGTGTTTTTTGTCGGAGTTCCATTCCTGGCCGCTTATTCCTTCGGTTATGAGTTTCAGAACAAGACGATTTCTCTTTTGCTCAGCCAGCCCGTGGACCGGATGGCATTCTGGTGGCAGAAGTCGCGGCTCTCCGGCATCGCAGTATTAATCGCATCTGTCCCATACCTCCTTTACGTGATCGAAAATAGCTACGGCCGGTTTGCGCCTGCTCGCTGGTATAACGTCCTGCATAACGGATCGAACGTGATCTTCTATGTACTGATGATCACTTGTTCCGCAGCATTTTGGACGTTCGTTACGCGATCTATTGTCGGTGCGACGGCTCTGAATCTGATAGGCGTTGTCCTCGTAACTATGGGGATCGAACTCCTGGGGTGGAATACGAATTTCGTCGCTGCATTTTGCATCCAACTTGCCTATGCCGTGCTCACGATCTGGCTTGGGCGCCGAATATTTGCGGTATTCGAAGTCACCGGCGATGCACAGGGTACGGACTTCCTGACCGCATCAGGATGGATGCCATCCGGAATGACGAGTTGGCTGCATTGCCGGCCCAATCAGCTTTACCTGAATCTCATCCGCAAGGAACTGGGGATGTTGAAGCCGGTTTGGGCGGTTGCCGGACTATTTGTCCTTGGATGGCTGGCGCTGGGAGTTTGGTTCTTAAATGTATCCGACGAAATCAGAGCGCATGGGCTTCCGCTCGGCTTGTATTCCATGCTTTATGCCGCTTTCATGATTGCAACGACTCTCACTGCAGGCGCGATATCTCTGGGCGAAGAACGTAATTCCGGGATTCACTCCTGGCACCTGACCCTTCCCATTTCTGCGGGACTGCATTGGCTGATCAAATTGGTAATGGCACTTGCGGTCAGCGCGATTTGTCTGTTGCTGATTCCGACATCGATCTTCGCCGGAAAACATTTTCTGGGTTCTGAATACCCACGTCTGTTTGATCCCTTGAGCGTAGATTCCCTTGGGATGCCCTTCGCAATCTGCGTGTTTGGGTTCTGGTGTTCGAGCATGGTGAGGGGCATGATGCGTGCCGTGTTATTTTTCATTCCTTCTGCGGGAGCGATCCTCGCCGTTGCGGCCGCCGGGAATTGGTTTTCTCGACAGGGCGCAGTCCTTATTCAGTCGTCGTTGCAGCACAGGATTGCGCGATTCCAGCTCAACCCATTCACGTATAGTTTTGATGTACCGTACGAGGTGTATCGCATCAGTCTTTTCCTGCTTCCCATTGTTCTGCTGTGTGTGGGTTCCATGCAGAGCTTCAGATGGTTTCATCGGCAGATTCCGGATTCCATGTCCTGGGCCGCAAAGCGTCTCATGCCGCTGTGCATTTCAGCGCTTCTGGCATTGCTTCCAAGTTCGGTGCTTGGCGGTTTCTCGGGCTGGCCGGGTGTCTATCTGGTTTCCGACGTCGTCCGGGCGCTTCAGTTTCCACTTCGGGCCGCATTGGCATACCCAGAAGCCCCTTCTTCCGTTCAGGTAGCATTGGGGGAGCCCGATCAATCATTGGATACGTACCACATTTCGCCAGGCGAAGACACGCGCGCATGGCTAAACGGTGCAACGCTGTCATTGTCTCGGGACTGGTCCGATAACGATCCGGGGAAACCGCCGAGTTCAACGGCATTGCTGCCTTACACACTTCGGATTCATCTTCTTCATGGGACCAATTGCACGTTCAAACTCATCTACGATCGACACAACCTCCGGTTCGCACCTGTGCAATCCCGAAGCGACTGGCGAAATCAATGCGCTCTCACCCCACCCTAAGTCTTCTTCCCAGGCAATCCGAGATGTCCGTTTCCTTTTACTTTCTCGCTAATCTGGTCTCGGGCGATTTGCCCGTTGAGACGTTGAACAGCATCTTCTAGATAGACTGCGAGCGATTTCAGTCGTCCCGTCGTCGAAGTCATCTCGAGCAACTCCTGCTTCGGTTCGGGCTCCACACCAAGGACGTAGCTCACCATGTACGACAATAATTCCGGGGATTCTGAAATTCGGATTTCATCGAGTGCCACCCCGCGCAGTTTTGCCGCAAGTGTGCTGGCCTCGCGGTAGAGCCGAACCGTTTCGGTGTACGACTCCTGAAGTTCGTCGCTACTTTCGTGGTCATCGTCAAAGAACTCCACTTCCGCTTTCCAGAACGGGGAATTTCCTGTGAACCGGCGCACATGAAATCGTTTTTCCCCGGCAGCCATGATGTTAAGCCGGCCGTCTTCGAGTCGGTCGAATTGGATGACCTTAGAACTGACACCCACACGGCGGATGGCGGTTTCGTCTTCTGTCGACCCGGCGGGGATGAATACGATTCCGAAGGTTTCTGATGTCTCGATGCAGCGATTGATCATCAGCCGGTATCGCTCTTCAAAGATATGCAGCGGGATGATGACATGGGGAAACATGACGAGCGGCAAAGGGAAAATCGGGATTTCCATGATTCCAGTTCGAGAGAGACGTTATCAAATTACGGAGATAAAGGGGAGGTTGGAGGCGCGATCTGTGAGGTTGTGAAGGAATGCGAATCAAGAAATCCCTCTCCCAACGGGAGAGGGGGCCGCGCAGCGGCCGGTGAGGGGTACCACAAGTAGCAATATCTACGTGTGGTACCCCTCACCCGGCCTTCGGCCACCCCCCAAAGATTTAAAGCTGGATTCCAGATTTGCGGGATCGAACGACAGATTCAATGCACCTTTCGGCAGCAGTTCGATCCATCTCCCGCAGAGAACGTCAAGGGTGTTTCGCACCTCGTGAACTTTTGCAGCAGAAAGAGTTCGTGGAGAACGCAGAGATTGACTGCTGCAGGTGTCTTCAATACTTCTCACCAGTTCGTCATCCGGGAGCGTTCCGTCCGCCCACCGGGTTGCGGCGAGAATCTCTGCGACAAACAGATCCGATTGATCTGCTCCAAACTTTGCGTACTTATTTGCGCCACCGGAACGATTGGCTTCCGCATTGATTCGCGCAACGTCCACTCCGGCATCGACGCGTCCCCAGAATCCATGATGAAGTCCGAATGCGGTTTCCACAACCAGATGAACCAGATCGTGCGGGACGTAACTTCCGAAGGTCGGAAATGACCATGATGTTTCCGTGCCGTCTGTTCGTGTGACGTACACCCGATCCGGTTGTCCCTGGGTTCGAACGAACGCGATTTTCACATTTGGTATTTTCGCCCAGATTTCGAATTCGTTGTGCTCAGAAACTCAGCTTCAACGCGAATTGCATCAGTCTTGGCGGCGCCGCCCTGACGACTTGTCCGAACAAATCGCTGTCGATATCCCCATTGACGGCGGCCGGACCGAAGAACTGCGCGTGATTGAACGTGTTGAATGTCTCCCAGCGAAATTCCAGGGATTTGCTTTCCGCAATTCTGAAATTGCGCGACAGAGCCAGGTCCGAATTGATCATTCCCGGACCATAGAAGGAACGTCGCGACGCTGTGCCAGGCGTACCCAGCGCATTTTCACTGAACAGTGAAGTGTTGAAATACTCCAGGCCATTGCGAGGATTCTTGTTCAGGTTTAATGGCCCCAGGATCTGATCCGGTAAATCGAGACTCTTGTTGTTCACGCCATTGGGAATGCTTCCTGTCAGCGAGTTGTCGCCGTCGGCCGATATGGTTACGGGAAATCCCGAACTGACCCGGGTGACGCCGGTGATCGACCATCCGGAAGCGAGTCTGTTGTTTTTTCCAAACAATTGAGCAAACGGCAAGGGAATCTGATAGGTGGCGACAAAGTTATGTTTCAAGTCGTATGACGAGAGTGCACGCGTCTGACTGAAGTTGTATGGATTGACAGGATCTGAAATGCTGGAAGCGGTGTCGATGGACTTGCTGAATGTGTACGACAACGAGAAATCGATCGGCCTGTCGCTGTGCCTCAGGCTTGCCTGAAAGGAATTGTAACCGGAGTTGCCAATGCTGGATTCATAGTCATCGTTGCTGAAAGCGGATCCCAGCGGACCACGCGTGCCGTTTACAACAGTGCCGTTCGCTCGAATGAATTGCGTATCTTCGCTGAATGGGCCGCAGGTCGGCGTACCAGGCTTTACTGCCGCGGGGTTGCTCAGCGACAGACACAGTGAGGGATCTCCCGGATTCGCGGAGTACACCACCAGCAGATGATATGCCTGTGATCCTGCATAACCCACGCTTAGCAGCGTGTTCGTGCCGATCTGGCGCTCCACTGTCAGAAAGTAGTTTTCATTGTACGGAAAGGTGTTCGTGTGGTTCGGCGTGGTCATGCCGGCAATTGGAAGAAACTGCGTGAAATCGATACCGCTCGTTGGATTGTTGATATTAGTGGACAACGGAGGAAACGTCAGCGGAAATGGCTGAACGTGAGTGGATCCATCCGCGGCATTCACGAACGGAGTCGCGAATAACGGAGGGCCGGGGCTGGTATAGCTCAGGCCGTAGGGAGGCTGAGGTTCGTCAATCGCAATGGTGTTGCCTTCGATCACGGAATAAAACATTCCAAAGCCGGCTCGAATACTCAGCCTGCCCGGTCCGCCGGTGATTCTGTGAACCCAACCGTCCTTTGTATTCGGCGACCAGGCCAGCCCGATTCGCGGTGAAACACTTTCCTTTCCGGGAACCAGCGTTCGTGGGATGCCCTTGTCAGTCGGATACACTTCGCCGGCCGGAGCGTCGGGGAAAACCTGAGATTGCTCTCCGAAAACAAGCGTTGGAATCTGGTTAAACTTTTCGTACCAATATCGCATCATGTCCATGCGAATGCCGTAATTCAGCGTGACGCCTTGTTTCACATGCCAGCTGTCCTGTACAAACGCAGCGGCATACTTATGCCTTCCGTAAAAACTCATGGAGTCGGCCTGGTTGTAGTTGCTGCCAATGCCAATGAGATAGTCGGCGAAATCGGACCCGGTTTCAGAGCCGAAGAATGCAAATGAACCATTGAATTCCGCATCCGGGTTCACGTTCACCTGTTCGAAGCTGAATTCAAAGCCTGCCTTCACCGTGTGTTCCCCGATTACCTTGGACATCGTGTCGTTAAAAACATAGGTATTGTTCGCCTGGGCCAGATTCGTTACCGGCATGCCCATCACAAATGAACCGAAGACGACGTTTTCGACTCCCTCGATTTTGGGGGCGAGAACCACGATGCCCGGCGAGCCAGGCCCTGTCACAAATCCCTGAGAGGACAAAGTGACGCCCAGTCCTCCCTTTGGATCTCCAATGATATTGGCGCTTCTCATGAAGCTGACGTGGAATTCATTGACGGTCGAAGCGCCGAATGTTTTCGTCTGTCCGATGTTGATCAGTTGTGAACGGCCGAAATTCAGGGCATTGAATCCGGGAACGGAAGCGCCGCCTTGTCCGCTAGGATACGGATTGTTCAGATGATACTGATCGAAGTAGTAATAGCCCGACAGGTTTCCCAATGAGGTGCTGTTGAAATCCAGGCGGCCGCTGCCCTTGTGGTCAGCAAGAATTCTCGCCTGCGATGCGGTTGAGAACGACGTCCCCCCCTGGTTTGGACTCGGGATGTAGTTCAGCAGTTTCTTCGATGGCTCCGCCCAGACATTCTGAGGAATGAATGCATTCGGAAAAACGCAGTCGATCGGGCTGACACAGCCGGGCGTGTAGTACGGCTCTCCGGCCGTGACGTTGTATCCCAGTTTCGACGACAGCTGGCTCGCGAAAAACGGGCTGATGACGGTTCCGGTCAGCGATGACGCCTGATCGGTAAAGTCCCCGCTGCGGTTGGCAAGCGACGGAACGGAAATCAATCCGGTGTCCACGCTTTCGGTGTTTCTGGTGCCCTGATAGTCTGCGAAATAGAACAGCTTGTTCTTCGATATGGGGCCGCCGAAGGTTCCGCCGAACTGATTTTGCCGGAAGAATCCGCGCTCGGGAGAAAAGAAATTGCGCGCATCCAGCGCCGTATTGCGCAGAAATTCAAAGGCGCTGCCATGCACCATGTTGGATCCAGCCTTTGTCACCACATTCACAACACCGCCGCTGTAATTGCCATACTCGGCATCGAAATTGTTGGTAAGGATCCTGAACTCCTGAATGGAATCGAGATTGGGCACGCTGGTCGTTCCGCCATTCATCAGCTCCTTGACGTCGCCTCCATTGACCATGAAGCCGTTCGCATCTTCGCGCTGTCCACTGATGGATTGGTTACCGGGATTCAATCCACCCGACGGAGCAATCGCGACGGATGCTCCCGCCATGACGATGGAGTCCGGTTGTTGGGTTGACGTCGGGACGATGCCGGGCTGCAATGCGAGAAGGTCTGTAAAACTCCGTCCATTGAGCGCAATTGCAGTCATCTCCGTGGTGTTCAGCACTTCTCCGAGCTGCGTGCTGATCGTTTCGACATGAATGGCTTCGGCTTCAGCAGAGACCGCGACGGAAACTTCCGAACTGATTTCACGAAGTTCGAGTGTTGCTGTCACCTCCAGCGCCGTGTCGACGTCGATGGCAAGGCCGGACTTTTTCTGCACCTTGAATCCATTGGCCTCGACGGTCAGGTCATACTTCCCAACGGGGAGATTCGGAAACGTGTAGAAGCCCTGCCCGTCGCAGGTTGCCTTGACCACGGTGCCTTGTGCCGTGTTCTTCACCGTCACCATTGCGCCTGGAATGATTGCGCCCGATGGATCTTTCACTGTTCCGGAGATGCTTCCTCCAACGGCCGCGACGTGAAACACATCCACAGCGGTGAGAAGGATCACGCAAACTAAAAACAAAATGAAGCGCCGCTGAGAAGTTTCCGTCATATGTACCCCCGGTTTAGAAGTTCTTTGTTTTTCTCTGATCGAAACTCTTATTGGGAAACAGTAGACTGCGCGGCTTCCGCCGGTTCTACTGAAGTTTTCTTCATTAAGTGCAATTAATTGGCAAGGTTTGGGATTCGGCTCCTGAGGAACTTGGGCGTGTTCGGAATCGCATTCCGTCACACCTTGATAGACCTCGCCCGGCTTCCTTTCCAGTTGCGTCGCAAGCCAGACGGATTGTGCGCGGTCATAGACCGCGCCTGCAGAAAGACGGATAAAGAATTTCGATTTATTCGTGTGATAATTTACCGGTTTGACGAACCTGGCGCTTCTCAAGCTGAGACTCTTCTATCAAGGCATCCGTGCGGGAAAGGATCTTCCCCGTCCGCTGGCGAATCCTTTCGGACTGGTCCATCTGGTCTTGCCCGAACGCATGCCGGTGAGTGTCCATCTCAATGCCAACGGAAGCGAAACTCTGTTCACACTGCAGCAAAGGGATGGCCGATTCTTTCTCGAAATCGTTGGCGAAGAATCCGTACCTGTCGAGTGGACGCCTCCGCTTCGAAGCTATCAGCAAAGGACGTCATCAGGAGTTCTTGTTTCTGACATTGTGACCGTTCACGGCGATTTCATCGCGGTGCATCCGTCACACCCATGCCGATTCGGCAGCAGCGGCTTGTCTTGCCGGTACTGCGGTTCATCGCGGGAATTGTCCCAGCACCCACCGTTTACTCCTCGCGATCTGGTCGAGGCGATTCAAATAGTTCAAAGGGAAAAGCGATGCGATGTCGTGTCGTTGTCTTCAGGTCGTGTCGATACGGAAGATGGCGGAGTCGAACGCCTCGAAAAGTGGGTGACCCAGATTCGAAAACATTTGAGCATTCTGATTTCCCTGGATTTGGTTCCACCCGCAACCGACGAGTGGATCGATACGACTTACGCCATGGGTGTGGATGCTCTCTATTACGATTCCGACTTCTTCAATCCCAGCGACGAACCGCGGCAGGATTTTGAAAAACACAAACAGCGTCAGCTGGAGGCTCTTGCGTATGCAGCCAGAATTTTTCCAACCGGTGCGGTGCTGTCTCATCTTGTGATTGGCTTTGAGCCTTTGGAAGAAACCCGCAAAAGCATCGACTTGCTGATCGACCGCGGAGTCGTTCCGGTACTGGCGTTCTTTCCGCCGTATGAGGGGTCGAGTCTGCGCAGCCGGTGGACCGCCACTCCGGAACAGGTTCAGGATATTTATGCGCACCTTTACGAGCGTCTGGTGCGCACTCGAATCAATCCCCACTGGGTGCAGCAGTACGATGTCGTCCTGACCTCTCTGGAAGCGCGGTTCTTTTCCAGCGAATCCCCGAGACACCATTTGAAGCTGAAAAATTTCTATGAAACACGCGCGGGCCGGGCATTGCGTTTTGGGCTGGCAAGCCTCCGGCGGCATTTGCGCGTCGTACCAGCCTGATGAAAGTCAAAATCGATACGCGTCCGCTTCCTATCGTCGTTCTGTCGAGATGGTGGCGCTTTCCGGTGTTCATGTTTCTCGGTTTCGCGCTGCACTATTTCTACGGGCAGCCTCCTCCGGAAGGCCTGTCCGTTGCCGGATTTCGTGCGCTGATTATATTTCTCACCTGCCTTGTTCTTTGGGTAACTCGACTGCTCCCGCTTCCCGTCACCGGGCTGTTCGCCCTGGTTGCTCCACCCCTTCTCGGCGTGATGTCGACGAAGGAGGCCTTTGCGTATTTCGGTTCGGAACCCGTGTTCTTCATCATGGGGGTGTTCATCCTTGCAACCGCCCTGCTCAAGTCCGGGCTTTCCACTCGGCTTGCATTGCATCTGTTAAAGAGCGGCGCGAAGTCCCCACGCCGGCTGGTGCTGCATATCATGCTGACGTCGGCATTGCTCTCCTTCGTCATGAGCGAACATGCCGTGGCGGCGATGATGTTCCCGTTGACGGTGATCATCAGCAAGCGGCTGAAGCTGGATCCGGGAAAGGCGTCCTATGGGACGATACTGTTTCTCGCGATGGCCTGGGGATGCGTGATTGGCGGCATTGCGACGATGCTCGGCGGCGCCCGCGTGGCGCTGGCCGTCGGACTGCTGCATGAGGCGACTGGCGCAACGATTACGTTTTCGCAGTGGACGCTGGCCATACTCCCGGTTGTTCTTGTCTTGTTCGTGTTCTGCTACTTTCTGTTGACGCGGTTCTTTGCCATCGACATCGATACGGTCGCAGAAGCCGATACAGCGATTGAGGAGCAGATTCACGATTGCGGCCGGCCCGTGATGGAAGAAAAATTTCTTGCGCTGCTGATGCTCGCCGCAATTGCGGGCTGGATCTTTTTTGGGGCTCAGTTCGGAATGGCGTCGATTTCGATTCTCGCGGTGGTGCTGTTGTTCATGTTCCGGGTAGTGGAGTGGAAGGATCTTCAGGAACGCATGGAATGGGGCGTCATTTTGATGTATGGCGGTTCGATTGCGATCAGTTCCGTGCTGAGCTCAACGGGGGCCGGACTCTGGTTCACTCAACGTTACATCGTGAGTCATCTTAGTTCTCCGTGGATGCTCATGGTTGCGCTTTCGCTGCTTTCCATTCTTCTCGCGGAAGCCATGAGCCCCTCGGCGGTGGTTGCCATTATCGTGCCGATCGGAATGTCGATCGCACGCCAGTTTGCGCTTGATCCCAAGGTCGTTGTATATGCGGTCGCATCAGCGTCGGGACTTGCCTATGCGCTGCCCATGAGCACACCTCCGGTCGCCCTGGCGTATTCGTCTGGTCACCTTCAGATGAAGAAGGTTCTCCTTCCGGCCTCCATCATGGCTGCAGTGTCGTGGATCACTCTGTTGCTTTGCGCGGCTTTCTGGTGGCCGGTTCTGGGAATTCACATTGGTGGATCGCGGTGACTTCCCGGCCGCCCACTGTAGGGGCGGTCTATGACCGCCCACAATTT
>JBGPBY010000088.1:0-18339 GCA_041481485.1 Terriglobia bacterium | reverse complement strand
ATGCGACATCCTTTCTGCTCTCTCACCCCGTTTGTTTTGCCTATCCTCTCAAAAACTTTGGATAATTGATGGCATGCGCATTCTGGCGGTGGATACGAGTTCGGAACGTGGAAGCATCTGCATCGCGGATCAGGATGTTGTTCTCGGGGAAATACGCCTGGCTTCTTCGGTCCAGCATGCGGAACGATTGTTTCGAGGAGTCGAGTTCCTGCTCGAATCGGTTCCGATTTTGCTTCGGGATATCGATCTTTTCGTCTGCGCACGCGGACCGGGTTCCTTTACCGGGTTGCGTGTGGGGCTGGCCGCGATGGAGGGATTTGCCGCTGCAGAGGGCCATCCCGGTGCCGGGGTTTCCACGCTGGACGCGCTGGCATGGAAAGCGGGACACGAATTCAGTATCGAGAATGAGTGGATTTCGCCGGTGATCGACGCGCGGCGCGGAGAAGTCTATGGAGGGCTTTACCGGAGGGTTGACGGAAATCTCGTCGAAGAACGGCCGCCGGCGGCCATGAGGCCGGGGCTCTGGTTGGATTCACTCCCCGGTTCAAACGTCCATTTTTGTGGAGATGGGGCCCTGCGATACCGTGCACTCCTCAATCGACCTGGCTGGCAGTTTTGTGATATGGATCTCTACCTTGCGGCGACGATGGCGAAACTTGCGGCTACCGGCTGGAAGGGGCCGCTCGAACCGCTGTACGTCCGCAAACCGGAAGCTGAAACCGCGCTGGAGGCCCGACATGACGGCGTTGCAGGTCCAGGTCCGAAAGGTTAAGAAGTCCGATATCGACAGGATTGTGGATATCGAACGCTCATGGTTCCACCTGTCTCACTGGTCTATAGACAGTTACTACCGGCTCCTCAACGAAGACGGGTTCACAACGAGCTTTGTTGCCGAAACTGAGGATGAAGCGGGCCGCATCACCATCGTGGGTTTTGTAATCTTTCACGTCGCAGCTGGAGTTTCTGAAATTTATAACATCGCTGTGGATAACGCCCACGCACGGCAGGGCATTGGCCGCCGCCTGCTGGCTTCCGCGATCGAAGAATCTCAGGCGCGCAAAGCCACCCGCGTGGTACTCGAAGTTCGTAAATCCAACGCCGGTGCTCTCCATTTTTACGACGGATTCCGGTTTCAGATAATCGGGGAGCGAAAAAACTACTATTCGAATCCCATCGAAGACGCGTACGTAATGGAGTACCGCGTCGGCTCCGTTTGAGG
The DNA here is from genome assembly GCA_041481485.1 of Terriglobia bacterium. Lineage (GTDB taxonomy): Bacteria > Acidobacteriota > Terriglobia > 20CM-2-55-15 > 20CM-2-55-15 > JBGPBY01. Next base: position 17,120 of record JBGPBY010000088.1, on the reverse strand, counting down.
CAAGATCCCTCTCCAAACGGGGATACCAACATCGATTCCGAGCCGCGGAGCGGCGGCAGTCCGATAGCCACCGGCGTAAGCCGGTGGATTGATAATCTCGGAAACCAAAAGTGCCGTAGGCATGAAAGGTAAATAATTCTGAATGCGTGAACTCTGGATCTGTCGTGCCTACGGCACTTTTGTGCTGTTGTGAATTTTTCCCCCGGCTTACGCCGAGGGCTAAAGGGACTGCCGCCGCTCCGCGGCTCGGAATCGATCGTCCTGCGATGTTGTCCGCCACGATTGCATTCCTTCCCTCCTCTTATGACCTCGCACATTCTGGAATTAATGACGCAATTCAATTTGCTTTAACCAAGCATCAGTCGCCCCAAAACCTGAGTTGAAGTCCAGCGAATGCTGTGTTAGGGTGGCGCTTATAAGGAGGGGCGTGACCATGCAGGAAGAGGAGATCAAGCAGCATTTGATGTCTTCAAGTCCGGAATTTCAGCGTCTGGTAAACGAACATCATCAGTTTGAAAATAAACTCCAGGAACTCCAAACCCACCACCATCTTTCAGACCAGGACCTTATTGAAGAAGCAAAAATAAAGAAAAGAAAGTTACATCTGAAAGATGAGATGAACACGCTGATCCAGAATTTCCGAAACGAGCTGAGCCATCAGCACTCCTAAATCGGGGTCTGGGCCGGAGGCCCCCGCCTCCGGCCCTGCGCCAAACTCCTTCCCTTTATGATCGCCCGCGATGCCTTTCAGTTTCTGATTCCACTGCTTCTCCTGACGGCTGGTGCATTCTGGCTGCACTCGTTCGTGATCGGAGTAATCCTGCTCGTTCTGATGTCCTTCGTGGCATTCTTTTTTCGGAATCCCCGCCGGACGATTCCTGCGGATCCTTCTGTGATCGTTTCGCCGGCCGATGGAAAGGTCGTGAAGATCGAACGGGTCGGTAACGTCACTAAAATGAGCATCTTTCTGTCGCTCTTCAATGTTCATGTGAACCGAAGTCCCATCGCGGGAACCATTGAGGCGGTGGACTATAGAAAGGGATCCTTCAAGGCAGCCTATAATCATGCGGCAAGCATCGAAAATGAACGCAATGTCGTCATGGTCAGTGACGGCCGCATCAAACTTGTCTTCACGCAAATTGCCGGTGTCGTGGCGCGGCGGATTGTATTCTGGAAGCGGGTGGGGGATGCGGTACAAAAAGGCGAATTGGTGGGATTGATCCGCTTTGGGTCGCGAGTGGATATACTGTTTCCAGCAGGCACCGAGGTGACGGTCGCCGTCGGGGACAGAGTTCGCGGCGGCAGCAGTCCGATTGGAGTGATCGGAAAACAACATGGGTGAACGACGCACAAGACGGCAAGCCAGAGGGCGGCGAACGCAAAGCGAGCGATTGCAGAGCGGCCTCGCGTTGATTCCCAGCATGTTTACCATCGGGAACATGTTTTGTGCCTATTTCTGCATGACATCTACTTTGAAAGGCAATTTCGATTTTGCCGCCATGGCCATCGGTGTCGGTGTGGTACTGGATGGTCTGGATGGACGGATCGCCCGCATGACGCATACCGCCAGTGAATTTGGCGTGCAGCTGGATTCCATCGCGGATGTTCTGACCTTTGGCATCGCCCCTGCGGTGTTGGCGTTTGTCTGGGGACAGAGCCAGATCATTAACGCAACGGGTACCACGACGTTTGAAATGTATGCCGCGGAACATCTCCGGCATTGGAGCTGGATCGTAACTTTCATCTTTATGATTTGCGGCGGCTGGCGCCTGGCTCGCTTCAATGTGCAGACTCAGAAACCGCTGGATCCGGGCATGAAACGTCACTTCGTCGGCTTGCCGATTCCGGCCGGCGCCGGTCTGCTGGCCGCGACGGTTCATTTTTTCAAGGAGCCTCTGACGATGGTTTGGGCCGCCATCGTCTGGTATCTGCTCGTACTGCTGGCCTCTCTCCTGATGGTCAGCACTATCCGTTATCCCAGTTTCAAGGAACTCCAGTTCCTCAAACGAGGTTCGCGAATGGCTCTGGTGTTTACCGCAGTATTGATCGCTTCCATTTATTTCTATTCCGAAGTCGTCCTGCTCTTGATTGCCACCATTTATGTTTCGTCAGGTCTCGTCATTCATACCATGCGGCGCTTCAGTGGACCGTCGCCATCTCCGCTGGGCGAACCCGTGCATGGTAATATCAAAACGTGAATCTTGAGAGACTGCGCAGGGCTCCAAACGTCGCGATTGTCGGATCGTCCTCCCCCGTCGGCAAGGAGCTGAAAGAACTCGTCCAGGAAACGGAACTTCCAATCGGCAAGTTGAAATTGCTGGAAACGGAAGAGTACGCGGGACTGCTTCAGGAGTTTGCCGGACAGATCGAAATTACACAGATCCTGGCTCCAAGTTCATTCGATAACATCGATATCGCCTTCTTCGCATGCAGTCCTTTGATCATCAAGGCTTATGCCGCAAGCGGATCGAGCTTCCCCGAATTGACGATCGATCTGACGCAGACCGGACGCGAAGGGACTATGTTCCTCAGCGGAATATCCGATCGAAGTTTGATAAAAGAGTCTGGATATTTCATCAGCCCTCACCCTTCCGTTATTGTTCTCGCAAAAGTCCTGAGCACTTTGGAACGTGCCTTTCCCATCAAGTCTGTAACGGCAACCCTTCTGGAACCCGCATCCGAACGCGGCTCCGCAGCCATCGACGAACTTCAGGAACAGACCGTTGGACTGTTGAATTTTCAACCCGTGGAACACCGGCTATTCAAAGGACAGATTGCGTTCAATCTGCTGCCGGAAACGAATGCCGCAGTCGATGCCGAGAACCTGATACGAACGCAATTTCAAGCAATTTTTGGGAGTTCCATTCCGATTCCGTCCCTGATGACACTTCAGGCGCCCGTGTTTCATTCGGAATCCTTTTCTCTCTTCGTTCGCACGGACAGACCAGTTTCGGATACTGAACTTCGCAAATGTTTTGAAGAATCGAAAGGCGCTATCGTGATCCGAGATAATCCAGAAGATGCGGCCTCGCCTGTCGGCGCGATCGGTTCGGAAAAAATTCAGATCGGCCGCATCGCTCCGGATCCGATGGATGCGAATCTGTTTTCACTGTGGATCACAGCCGACAATCTGCGAATTTCGGCCGCCAATGCGCTCGGCATCGCCGAGGTCGTTATGCTGACTGCCACAAGTCCCCGCTGAATCGAAAGGGACCGGAACTGGCATCATCAAATCCTATTATTGCGGGGATGGCTGCCGCTGTCTGTCCATCGTGCGATATTCTGCGATTGATATAATGAGGAACAATGTCATCGAAGTCTGAAACGATTCTTGTCCTGGATTTCGGTTCACAATATACCCAGCTGATTGGCCGGCGCATCCGCGAAGCGAATGTCTATTCCGAAATCGTCCCGTTCAATACTCCGCTGGATGTCATTCGGTCCCATCATCCGAAGGGCATTGTCCTATCCGGCGGACCGGATTCCGTCTACGAGCCGGGTGCTCCGGCCTGCGATCCGAAAGTGTTCGAGCTCGGCATTCCGGTACTGGGTGTCTGCTACGGGATGCAGTTGATCGCCAGACAGCTTGGCGGCAAGGTCGAACCGGCATCGCATCGGGAATATGGGTCGCGGGAAATCCATTCCACCGGCACCTCGTGTCTTCTCAACGGAATGAAGCGCGTCTGGATGAGCCATGGAGATTTGATTCTGGAACCTCCGGCTGGATTTTCGGTCACGGCACGCAGCAACACGGCCATGGCAGCGATGGAAAATCCGGAACGGAAAATCTACGGGATTCAGTTTCATCCTGAGGTGACACACACCGATAACGGAACAGCACTGCTGAAGCGGTTCGTCTTCGATATTTGCGGTTGCGCGGGAAGCTGGACCATCGGTTCATTTATTGAACACGCCGTCGAACGCATCCGCGAGAGGGTGGGTGACGGACGCGCCATCGTCGCCATCAGCGGCGGTGTGGATTCCACCGTGGCCGCTGCGCTTGTTCATCGCGCGATCGGCGACCGGTTGACCGGCGTGTTTGTGGATAACGGTCTGTTGCGGAAGAACGAATTTGACAAGGTCCTGGCCGTGCTCCGCAACAATTTGAAATTGAATGTTCGCGGCGTGGATGCTTCGGATCGATTTCTAGGCAAACTGGCCGGTGTCACGGAACCGGAAAAGAAGCGAAAAATAATCGGTGTGGAATTCATCAGGGTGTTTGAGGAAGAGGCTGCAACCGCGAAAGGCGTTGAATACCTGGTGCAGGGCACACTCTATCCGGACGTCATCGAATCGGTTTCCGTGAAGGGACCCTCGCAAACCATCAAGTCGCATCACAATGTGGGCGGGCTGCCGGAGCGCATGCATCTGAAACTGGTCGAACCGCTGCGGGAATTGTTTAAGGACGAAGTTCGCAGGGTGGGTCTCGAACTTGGACTTTCCGAAGAAATGGTCTGGCGCCAGCCATTTCCAGGTCCGGGCCTCGGCGTTCGCATCATGGGTGAGGTCACGCGTGAAGGCGTGCGCCTGCTACAGGACGCAGACGAGATACTTATCGCCGAAATCAAGAAGGCCGGGCTCTATCGCGAGATCTGGCAATCCTTCTGCGTTCTGTTGCCGGTCCGGAGCGTCGGAGTGATGGGTGACAACCGCACCTATGATCACACGGTCGCCATCCGGGCAGTCCACAGCACTGACGGCATGACTGCCGATTGGGTACGCCTGCCGTATGAAGTTCTTGATGCCGTATCGACGCGAATTGTCAACGAAGTGAAAGGCATCAATCGCGTGGTTTACGACATCACATCGAAACCTCCGGCTACAATTGAATGGGAGTAGATGTGTCGCAGTTCGTTCATTTGCACCTTCATTCCGGATTCAGTCTGCTCGATGGGGCATGCGGCCATGACGCTCTCGCCAAAAAAGCGGCGAAATCCGGCATGCCTGCCGTTGCCGTCACCGATCATGGAAATCTGTTCGGCGCCATTGGGTTTTACGATGCGGCGATAAAAGCCGGCGTTAAACCCATCATTGGTTGCGAGATGTACGTCGCAAAGACGAACCGGTTTGATCGTGATCCTTCGGCCGGCCGGCCAAACCACCTGATCCTGCTGAGTGAAAATGAAACAGGATACAAAAATCTCGTCAAGCTGGTATCGAAGGGTTATCTCGAAGGGTTTTATTACAAACCGCGTATCGATAAGGATCTTCTTGCAGAACATAGTGAGGGTTTGATCGGGCTGTCGGCGTGCCTCAATGGAGAAGTTTCGGCAAATCTTCTGGCCGGACGGTTTGAGGAAGCCGAGGCGGCGGCCGGCCGTTTTCAGGACATTTTCGGTAAGGATCGATTCTATCTGGAGATTCACGATCACGGCCTCGACAAGCAGCGCAAGATCGTTCCGGACATGCTGAGGATTTCGGAACGGACGGGAATTCCCGCAGTCGCCACAAACGACTGCCACTGCATGGAACGCGATGATTGCCGGGCACACGACATTCTGCTGTGCATCCAGACCGGCAAGACCGTCAATGATCCCAACCGCATGAAGTTCTACACCGACCAGTTTTACGTCAAGACGCGGAAGGAAATGGACGAGGTATTCGGTGAGATTCCTCACGTCCTGGATCGTACGGTGGAGATCGCTTCCCGTTGCAGCCTGAAGCTTGAAAAAGTAACCGACCCGTTTCCGGAATTTGCGGTACCTCCCGGATTCACGATTGATTCCTATTTCTCGAAGGTCGTGCAGGACGGATATGAAGAGCGCATGAAGCATCTTCGTCCGCTTGCAGACAAAGGCCTGTTGAAGAATCCGGTTTCCGCTTACGAAGACCGCATGGTCCGCGAAGTTCAGATGATCCAGAGCATGAAGTACTCCGGGTATTTCCTGATCGTCTGGGATTTCATCCGCTATGCGCGCGAGTGTGGAATCCCCGTGGGGCCGGGAAGGGGATCGGCGGCGGGAAGCCTGGCATCGTTCTGTCTTCGAATTACCGACATCGACCCATTGCAGTACGGTTTGCTGTTCGAACGGTTTCTCAATCCCGAACGCGTATCCCTGCCGGACATCGACATCGATTTCTGTACCAACCGGCGGAATGAAGTCATCGACTATGTGACCCGGAAATATGGCCGCGAAAATGTTTCGCAAATCATTACATTCGGGACGATGGCCGCCCGCGGCGTCCTGCGCGATGCAGGCCGCGGCATGGATATGACCTACGCCGAAGTCGACAAGATCGCCAAGATGGTGCCGACCGAACTGCACATCACGCTCGACAAGGCGCTGGAACAAACCCCGGAGTTGAAGAGCGCAGTGAATGCCGATCCGCGGGTCCGCGAATTGTTCGACATTGCGAAACGGCTGGAAGGCCTGGCGCGTCACGCGTCCACGCATGCTGCCGGCGTCGTGATTTCTCCCAGGCCGATCACGGAATTCGTTCCGCTGTACAAGTCCAGCAAAGACGAAATCACGACGATGTATCCGATGACGGATATCGAAAAGATGGGCCTGTTGAAGATGGACTTTCTGGCCCTGACGACGCTGACCATCATCGACGATACATTGAAAATGCTGAAGCAGCTTACCGGCGTCGAACTCGACATGGATGCTCTGCATCTGGACGATTCGAAAACATACGAGTTGTTCTCCGCAGGTCTCACCAGTGGCGTGTTTCAGTTTGAAAGCTCGGGGATGAAGGACATTCTTCGCCGTTTCAAACCGTCTTCGCTGGAACACCTCACCGCGCTGAACGCGCTTTACCGCCCGGGCCCGATTGGCGGCGGCATGATCGACGACTTCATCAATCGAAAGCACGGCAAGAAGAAAGTCGAATACGAGCTTCCCGAATTGAAGGATATTCTCGAAGAGACGTACGGCGTGATTGTGTATCAGGAACAGGTCATGCAGATCGCCAACCTCGTTGCGGGCTATTCCCTTGGTGAAGCCGATCTCCTTCGCCGTGCAATGGGAAAAAAGAAAGCGGAAGAGATGGCCGCACAGCGCGAGAAGTTCGTCGCTGGATCGCAGCAAAAGGGATTCAAAGACGCAAAAAGGGTGACTCGCCTGTTTGATTTGATGGAGCAGTTTGCAGGATATGGCTTCAACAAGTCTCATTCCGCAGCCTATGCCGTTCTGGCTTATCGCACTGCGTTTTTGAAAGCGCATTACCCCCAGTATTTCATGGCCGCAATTCTCACCAGTGAACGTGGCAGCCAGGAGAAGATCGTCAAGTACATCAACGAATGCAGGGAAATGGGCATCGCCATTCTGCCGCCGGATGTCAATCTCAGCGACGTGTACTTTACGCCCACTCCCAACGGAATTCGGTTTGGTATGACGGCAATCAAGAACGTTGGGGAAAATGCCATCGTCTCCATTGTTGCGGCGAAACCCTTCAAATCCCTTTTCGATTTTTGCGAGCGCGTCGACCTCCGAGCCGTGAATAAGCGGGTTGTGGAAAGTCTGATCAAGGCCGGAGCCTTTGACAGCGTCAGCAATGATCGTTCGCTGCTTTATAACAATGTGGATCGGGCAATGGAATGGGGACAACGGAAACAGCGTGAGAATCAGCTTGGCCAGGGCGGCCTGTTTGCGATGTTCACAAATAGTGTGGATGCCGAAAATGATAATCCGATGGACCCGGCACAGCCCTGGACAGAATCCCTCAAACTCAAACATGAAAAGGAAACGCTGGGGTTCTACATTACGGGACATCCGCTCAGGAAGTTCGCAGACGAAGTGCGCACTTATGGAAACGCCACAACAGGAGCTCTGGCGGAGAAGGACTCCGGTTTTGAAGTGGTGATCGGAGGGATCGTTTCTGCCTTGCGTGTGACAAAAACGAAGAAAGGCGATTCCATGGCCATCGTTCAACTGGAAGACTGGGAAGGAATCGTCGAGGTTCTTCTCTTTCCGGATACATATTCCCGCGCACAACGTCTCCTCGAGGCGGACGCAGCCATTTTTGTTAAGGGGAAACTGGACAACGACGAAACGGCAATAAAGATTCTGGCCACTGACGTTTATCCGATGGAGCGCGCCAGGGAAATTCTGAGCCGCTCCGTCGTGATCCGCATTGACTCGTCGACCGTTCCACAGGATTTACCCGATCAACTCCAGCCGATCATTGATTTGAAGAAGGGGCCGGCGGAACTGGTTTTTGCGCTGAACTATCCGGGACGCTACACGGTTTACGTTCGTCCGAATCCATACGTCAAAGTTCTGCCCGACCGGGAGTTCGTGGATGCGGTGGAACGCATCAACGGATCTGGAACCGTTACCCTTCAATAACTCCCATCTTTGTCGTGCAAAGAACTTGAATTCACTGCGGCGATCAGCTTAATCTCACACCATGGGACAGCAGGGAATTGTATCGATCAATGACCGCGCACAGGACAACCTGCGTTACATCCGGGAAACCATGGAACGCGCAGGTTCATTTACTGCCGTTCCGGGTTGGGGCGGAGTGTGCATGGGAATCAGCGCGCTTGCCGCATCCTGGATCGCCAGCAGGATGCCAACACCGGAATTGTGGTTTGCGCTTTGGATCGGCGAAGCCTTCATCGCGTTCGCCATCGGCTTCTGTGCAATGATCCGCAAGGCGAAAACAGCGCGTGTGTTTCTCAAGGGACCAGGACGGGCATTTGCATTGAGTCTGTTCCCGGCGATGTTTGCCGGGGCGGTGTTGACACTGGTTCTGTTCGGCCAGGGTATTTTCTCGCTGCTTCCTGGTCTGTGGATGTTGCTTTATGGAGTCGCCGTTGTCAGTGGTGGAACAAATTCCGTTCGGATCGTACCCGTGATGGGAATTTCATTTATCGCCTTCGGTACCCTTGTTCTCACCCTGGGACAACAATGGGCGAACGTTGAGATGGCAATCGGCTTCGGTATGTTGCACGTCATATTTGGCGTGATGATCGCAAGGAGGTATGGTGGCTAAGGCATTACGAAACGACGTTCATTTGGCGAAACCGCCATCTTCTCAGCGTCCGCATGGACCGAAGAGTCCCACTCAACTGGATCGGGTCATTCACGAACCGGTCCGGCTTGGCATTCTCAGCGCGCTCGCGGTCAATGAATCCATGACATTCAACGAGCTCAAGGAACTGTTGAAAACCACTGACGGGAATCTCAGCGTGCACGCCCGGAAACTGGAAGAAAGCGACTATGTTCATTGCGACAAGCAATTCGAAGGACGCATGCCGAAGACCAGCTACAGCCTGACTGCGCAGGGCAAGCGCGCTCTGGAAGGCTACCTCAATCACATGGAAGCCCTGATCAAAACCGCCCGCGACGGGTAACAGCTCCGGGCGGCTAAGGGACTTCGGTTCACTTCCTTTCATCATCCACGGGCTTACGCCCGTGGCTAGCAAACTGCCGCCGCTCCGCGGCTGGAAGATGGGAAATCGACGGGGACGTTTTCTTGCCGCCACTCTGCGGCTGAATCAATTCAACCGCGTCCCCAGCCGCGGAGCGGCGGCAGTCCGTTAGCCACCGGCGTCAGCCGGTGGAAACCCACTCGCTCAAATCATTCAGCCGCGGAGCGGCGGCAGATCAAGAAATCGAGACACGGCCGAGGCCGCACACATGTGAAATATCTGCACACATCGACAAGCTTCAACCCTGTCGAATCATCGCATTAGATTGCGGACTTGGGCGTGCTATTCCCGCGGCGTGAATCGATATAATGTCGGCTCTCTGGAGAGATGGTGAAATGAAGACACGTGTATTTCTTGGTATGTGCGCCGCAATGATCTGCACTTCTCTGTGGGCTCAGACAGCAGCCACGGTGGAAAAGGTTGAAGTCTCGGGCATACCCGAACAGACCCTGAGTTCGGGATTGCGTGACGCAATGCAGAAACTCACCGGACAACCCTTCGATAGTCAGGCTGCCGAAGAGATCGCCTCGCGCATTCAAAGCGAGCATGCCGATTCGATAGCGGCCGTCAAGACTCTGCCGGGCGCGCAACCGAGCCGCGTCAAAGTTGTTTTTGTCGTCGCCAGGAGTTCGGGGGAACCCGATGGGTCGGACAGCAACGTCAATTCGCAATACACCGTGGAGTCGGTCGAGGTCAAAGGAATCAAGCGCAATCTATACAGCGATGCGCTCTATGACGAAATGCAGAAAATGATCGGGCAAATGCTCGACAACAAGCTTGTTGAAGTCCTTCGTAAAAAGCTGGCTGCAGAACCATTGCTCAAAAATCAATACACCGTGTCGCAAAAGATTGAACGAGGTTCTCAACCTCAGCATATCCGGGTGATCTTTGAAGGCGAAAAACTGCCATGGGTTTTCCGGGCGACGCTAGGCAAGGTGATAAAGGTCAACGGCGGTTCATTCAATATTTCGGTCGGCAATTCGACTCCCACCGACAAAGACATCGTGGAGGCCGTGGATATTACTGGTTTTAATACCGGCTCCCTCAGCGCCGGACTGCGGGACGAACTCAATGCAATGGTGGGAAAGCGCTTGGACACACTTGAAATCAATCATCTGCGCGACCGCTTGCAGACTGAAGTAAAGGGAGATTATTCGGTCAATACAAAATCCGCCAAGGGGTCCAAAGACGGTACCGCACATGTGACTTATGACGTTGCCCGGCAGCCGTGGCTTCCATTCCGCAATGACACGTCGGTGTTTGCCTATCATCCCAAACAGGGAGTCAGCGCTTTCTGCTGCGGGTCCGAATTCATCAAGGCCCTGTTCCTTTCGCTGGGTACCGACGGCGATACCTTGATCGAACGTTATAAGGGCTATGACACGGGATTGGAATTTGTTTCGTTGGGTACGAGACACCTCGGGGCCAGTATCGAAGTGTCGACGTACGGAGTGATCTGGAAATCGCAAACCCTGAATCTCCTGGCGGCTCAGCCGAACCTGGCAGGCGCATATCGCACTCGGCAAAACATCGCGCCGTCCGTGGCGTTTGCGTTCAATCGATTCTCCTATGTCACTGCAGGAATGAACTTCACTGAACTTCACATGTACGAGCCGGAGTTGCATTGGCAATCGGCGCATGAAGCCACCGGAAGTTTCCACTTTGACAGCAAAAACATCCAAAAGGGAAAGACATCCATCCAGTACGCTGCCTCATATGACATACGCTCCGGCACCAAAGCGTTGGACAGCGATTTTGTTTATACCCGCCATCGCTGGGATGCGCTGTATTCCATCAAGTCTGGACGGCACAAAGGCAAATTGACGTTGTTCGCCGGGCGCATCACCGGAAACCCGCCGTTGTTTGAGCGATTTTCGCTGGGCAATACCACGACCCTTCGAGGATGGAACAAGTACGATCTCGATCCGATCGGCGGAACCCGCCTGGCCCACCTGTCGACAGAATACTGGTACCGCGTGTTTGGATTTTTCGTGAATACCGGAATGGTCTGGGATGACGGTCAGCCGGCAGTCGTTCGGAATTCCCTTGGCGTTTCTCTCGGACCATTGGCGCTTGGTGTCCCAGTGAAGTGCTCGCAAAGCTGCGGTCCAACTTTTCTCATTCGATTCTGATGAACCGGCGGCCCCTGGTTTTCAGATTTTTCGTTGTTCTGGTCGTGCTGGCAATCTGCGTCCGGTCCGGATACGGCCAGACGTTGAAGGCGCGGCTGGACGGAGACCAGGTGCATCTGGACTCGCCGGACCTGCATTTCATTTCTGCCGATGCCCGGCAGGTGCTACACGACGGCGTTACAGTGACCTATTCCTTTCGAATCAGTATCAGTGCGTCGAAGTACAGCGTTCCTGCCGTTTCGATTACGTATCACTGCGTATTCAGCTACGACATTTGGGAAGAACGATACAAAGTATCGCGCTCGGAACCCGGCGCGCGATCGGCGTCGCATCTGAACGAAGATGCTGCGCAGAAATTATGTGTCGAATCGCTGACGATTCCGACCGCAAGCCTGACACCGGATAGTGCATTTTGGATTTCCCTGGAATATCGGATGGAAGACCGTCAGGTTTCCAGCAGCGGCGAAGATCAGCGGACCTGGCTCGGCGCAGTTGTCGAGATTTTCAGCCAGAGAAAAGAGAAGCCGCAATTGACAGGAATGCTGCAGGGTGGTCCGTTCCGGCTTTCGGAACTTCGAAGGCGGTGATTTTTCGTTTCCTTCAAAACAGATACATATGCCAAAACGCGTCATCCTTCTGATTGGATTTCTGGCCATTGCAGCGGCGTTATACGCTCAGCAGGCTACGATTGAGAAAGTCGAATTGTCCGGTATTGTGGAGGACCGGCTGAGTGCCAACCTGCGGGATGCGCTTCGCCGCCTCGAAGGCCAGCCTTATGACTCGCAGTCGGCGGATCAAATTGCGCAACGCATTCAGTCGGAGCTTCCGGATTATGTGGCAACTCCGACCACTGCCCCAGGTGCGCAGCCGAATCGGGTGCGGCTGATCTATTCGGTCGCTCACAACATCAATTCCAGATACCTCGTTGAAGCTGTGGAACTCCGGGCCATCGACAGATCCAAAGTCAGCGGCGCCCTGTGGGAGGAAATGCAGAAGATGGTGGGCCATCCTGTGAACGATGCTGTGGCTGACCGTCTAAAGGACCGCCTGGTCATGGAATTCAAAAAATCCGATCTTCATGTCACGCGTTCCGTCATTCGAGGGGACCAGCCTCAGCATGTGAAGATCATTTATCAGGGTCACTCCACGAACTCATTCAGTTTCAGTTTCGGATCCGGCAGCTATCACTCAAAGCAGAAATTCAGCGGAAAACTCACGCTGGGCTATTCCCGTTTTGATGTGATTGGCGTCGCCGCCGATTTGATGAACAATTCCAATGAACTGATGGAACGGTACGCGGGATACCGCGGAGGAATCTGGGCGGAACAAAAGCGCGTCCGGTTCAGCGTGAATTATTCCAGTCTACGTGCCCAATGGAGTCCGGCTACGCAGCAGGCCGCAGGGAATGGAGCTTCGAGTCCTCTATATCGGCTTCGCGACACCATCGAGCCCTCGGCGAAGATCACGATCTCACCCGCCGTTCACCTCACGCTGGGTGTTGCTGCGACGCAGCTTCAGATGCAGAGTCCAACGCTGCACTTTATTTCCACCCTGAGAGCTATTGGAAATATTGAGTATCGCCATTCCTCGAAGTCTCAGAAGAATGTATTTGACGGAAATTATGAGTTGCATGTGGCGGGACACACCCTGGGTGGCGATGCCGTCTACACTCGGAATCTGCTGAATCAAAACTACAAGTTTTCACCAAACCCCGCGTCCAAGGTTCCGCTAGGGGCAACGAACGGACTGGCAGTCTCATTCGAATTGGGCCGAATTAGCGGCAATGCGCCGATGTTTGATCGGTTCTCTCTGGGTAACGTCGACACACTTTTGGGCTGGAATAAATACGACATCTCGCCGCTGGGCGCAAGCCGAATGGCTTATGGATCCGTGGGCTATTTAACGAAGTATTTGTCGGTGTGGTTTGAAACAGGATCGGTGTGGGATCCCGATCAGCCCAGAGTTTTGCGAAAATCAGTTTCTCTCCGAGTACCACTGGGGACGGCGCTGCACCTTAACGGACCTGCGCGTATCGTTCTGGACGTTGTCAGCCCCTCAATGGGAATTCCCATTCGGGGGTCCCATGCCAATCCAATGTTTGCCATTGGGGGAGGCAACTGAATTTGCCGAGTCTGCGTGTCGGCCTGATTTATGGATGTTTTGGGATTGTGTGTATGCTTTGTCCGATCGCGGCAAAGGCACAATCTCCAGTGATCCGTCTGGAAGGCGATCAACTGCGCGTCGCCGCTTCTGGGCTGCATATTCTCGGCAGTGAGACGCTGCAGCGATTGCACAATGGTATCGCGATGAATCTTGTTTTTTCATTGGGCATTGGGCCAGGGCGGAACAGCAAGCCGGCAACCGCAGAAACCTTCAGCTTTGTCGTCAGCTACGATATCTTCGAAGAGAAATTTGCAGTCAGCCGAATCTCACCGAATCCCCGATCCGTCACTCACCTCTCCGAGTCTGCCGTCCAGACCTGGTGTCTGGATTCGATTGCGCTGCCGCTGTTGAACATGGGGCAGGATCAACCATTCTGGGTGACATTCGAATATCACATAGAGGAGCCCCGGCCAGTGGACAGCGAATCCAGCTCCGGTTCGTTGATCGGTCAGTTGGTGGATATATTCAGCCGGAAAAGCCAGAAGCAGGAATCCAGCGCATCGTTTGTCCTGGGACCGTTCCGGATCTCCGAACTGAGAAGACAGCGGTAGCGTTATGAAAAGCATCCGTACACGTTTGATCGTCGCATTCCTCGCTGCAACGGTCATTCCACTGGTCGTTACGCTGTACATCATGACGTCGCTGCTTGAACGCAGTCTGAGTTACGCGCCGACGGACGAGATTGAGAAACTTTCGAAGGCTCTGGAGGAAACCGGCCGCGAGTTTTACCAGCAGGCTCGGGATTCCCTGCGTGAAGATGCCAGAGCAGGGGCGACGAAACACGAAACATTCGCCGCAGCTAATCGAGCACAATGGCCGGCGGCGGTTGCAGACTTTGCCGACAGCGCGGAAATGGAACGCTTTGCTCCCTCGGAAACCGGCGGTGACCGGCTGAATTACTTTGTTCGCCATGGGACGGATATCTGGCTGTACACGGAAACGCTGGGAAACGTCCGAATGGAAATGCTGACCCAGCAAATCCGCCATTCGCGCGGACTCGTCGAGGAGGCACGCGCGCGGGATCTGCGGCGGGGCTTCAACATCACCCTGCTGCTATTGGTGGCGGCAGTGTGGCTGGTATCCTTCGTTTGGCTCATCTACCTTGCCAATCGGATGACGCATCCGATCCGGCAGTTGACTGCCGGTCTTTCAGATGTCGCATCGGGCAATCTCGAGACTCGAATTCAGATCCAGCGCAGCGACGAAATCGGCCATGCCATCGACGCATTCAACTACACCGCGGGTCAGCTTCAACAGAATCGGGAACGCCTGATTTACCTCACTCAGATGGCCAGCTGGCAGTTGCTGGCCCGAAAAATGGCTCACGAACTGAAAAACTCCCTGACGCCGATCCGGCTCACGGTGGAAGAAATCCTGGCACGCCAGCCTGCGGGAAGCGATCGCGCATTCATTGCCGAAGCCGTGCAGATTGTCGTCGCTGAAGTGGAATCGCTGGAACGCCGTGTGCGTGCGTTTTCGGATTTTTCGGCGGAGCCGCAAAACCGCCCGGCCTCTCTGGATATTCCTGCCATTCTGGAGGAGCGCGTCTCGTTTTTGAGATCCGGTCATCCGGAAATCACCTACGTGATCGATGCAGCCAAAGGGCTGCCACTGGCAAAGGCAGACCCGGATCGAGTGCGCGGCATACTGACGAACTTACTGGAAAATGCAGCGGATGCCGCCGGCGCCGGTGGACGCATTCTGGGCTGTTCCTACCTTTCAGAGGGGCAGATCCATGTGGAAATTCACGACTCGGGTGCAGGTTTGAGCGAGGAAGCCAGGAAGACCCTGTTTGAGCCGACCATTTCCTTTAAGCGCAACGGCACCGGACTGGGCCTTTCCATTGCCCGTAAAGATGCATTAGTGTGTGGGGGAGATCTGCTGCTGGTTGCCGGAAAATTGTCGGGCGCCGGATTCCGGCTGATATTGCCGGCAATTCAGGAAACTACCGCATGAACAAATCCATTGTTATTGTCGATGATGAACCAAATATCGGCGCTTCGCTTCAGTTGATACTCGAACGCGAAGGATTTTCCGTTTCGATCCATCGTTCGGCCCGGGAGTTTGCCGCCCGCAATTCCAGCCGGCGCGCGGATGCCTATCTTCTGGATGTCCGGCTGCCGGACGGTAACGGAATCGATCTGCTTCGTTCCATACGCCAATCCGACACACGCGTTCCCGTGATCATGATTTCAGGCCAGAGCAGCATTGCCGATGCCGTCGAGGCGACCCGGAACGGGGCATTCGACTTTCTGGAGAAACCGCTGGCGCGCGATCGCGTACTACTTGTGCTGAAAAATGCTCTGGAACAAGCGAGCCTGCGCCGCGAAAACGAGCGGTACCGTGAAATTGTGGGAGACGGACCTCAGATGATTGGAACCAGCGCAGCGTTTGCGCATGCGGTCCAGCAGGCGTCAAGAGTCGCGCGGTCCGACGCGCGCGTGATGCTGCTTGGAGAATCCGGCACCGGGAAAGAGTTGCTGGCTTCGCATATTCATCGAGAAAGCCCGTTTGCCAACGGACCGTTCGTGAAGGTCAATTGCGCGGCAATTCCAATGGAATTGATCGAGAGTGAGTTATTCGGTCATGAGAAAGGCGCATTCACGGGAGCATCGGCCATGCGGCGAGGGAAATTCGAACAGGCCGATAGCGGGACGCTGTTTCTTGATGAAGTCGCAGACCTTCACGAATCATCGCAGGCAAAGCTGCTGCGGGTTCTTCAGGAGGGAGAATTTCAGCGTGTGGGCGGAGAACAGACGGTGCGCGTCAATGTCCGGGTGGTTTCAGCAACGAATCGGAATCTGAATGAGCTTGTTGCCCAGAATCGCTTTCGTGAGGACTTGTACTACCGGTTAAGCGTCGTTCCGGTTCGCGTGCCTCCCCTGCGCGATCGCCCGGAAGACATTCGTCTGCTGGCGGAATATTTCCTGTCAGATTTTTGCACCCGCAATAACTTCAGAGCCAAGCAAATCGACGAAGAAGTATTCACGACGCTGACCGCATATTCCTGGCCGGGAAACGCGCGCGAACTTCGCAATACCGTGGAGCGGATGGCGATTCTTACTCCGGACGATCGGTTGAGCACCAACTATATTCCGCTGGAAATCCGCTTCCGGCCGGATGCGAGCCTGCGGTCGACGTTGCACGACAGCCGGGAAGCAGCAGAACGGGAACGCATTTCCGAGGCTCTGGACCAAACGGACTGGAATGTTTCCGCCGCCGCACGTCTGCTGAATATTGAAAGGACCAACCTGCACAAACGCATGCGCGCGCTGGGATTGAGTCGGGGGTGAGAGACGTCGCCCGCGCTGTCAAATGTCCAACCAATGTACTTGTTTCGATGACGAACTGACCCGAGAGGAGGGGACAGACACTTATCTCCACAGAGGCTCTGCGTTCCCCATGTAGGGGCGGTCTATGACCGCCCACAATTCGGAGGATTGCAT
>JBGPBY010000087.1:0-18341 GCA_041481485.1 Terriglobia bacterium | reverse complement strand
CCAGGCAACATAACATTCGTGCCAATGCGATCCGAAACCTTGACCGAAGTCCCAACGACTTCCAGCTTTTCGAGATCCAGCGTTTGCGCATACAGCGTGTTGTTGGAAACAAACAGCAACTGATTCGGCGGCGCAAACTTCTTCGCAACGCCTGGCAACAAAAGGGACTGCACCGCAGTGCTGTCCAGCGTACCAACCGCAAGAGAAGTCACACCGGCAGTCACCTTATAGAACATGAAACGGCGGTCGTCTATGAACTGCGGATTTGCATGATATCTTTCGGAACCGAAGCTTGTCGCAACAGCCACCTCGCCGCCACCAGCAAGAACTTTTTGCATTCCTCCGTCTTGTCCGTTAAAGACGATCCAATTGTTTTTACTCCAGGCGCCTCCATTTGGGAATGGCGCGTCGGCAAGCTCCTTCGGGGTTCCACCGTGGATGCCAATGGTCTTCAGCTTTCCACTGGCGAAAAACCCGATAGCAAGGCTTTCCGGTTGCCAAAACGGATAGGACCTGCTGCCGGATTCCTCCGTGCCGGGAATCGGTTCGGGATCCTTACCGGATGCGAGATCGCGCAACCAAAGCTGAGCCTTTCCATTTTTAGTTGCCTGAAAAACGAGCAAGCGCCCATCCGGTGAGATCGCGAAGCTGAACGGGTCTTCGGTGTATGGAGTGACCACCCGCATCGGCATGTCTTTCGAAGGGTTGAACGAACCCGCCAGACGTATGTTGGCTTCGCGAACCATATCCGGCTGATCGCGAAACTCGTCGAGCACGCGCTTATAGAATTCCTGACCTTTCGCGTTACCCATCAGTTCGTGGCATCCGCCCAATTGGATCAGTGTCCGAGCCATGAGCTGTTTGTCGGTGGGAGAACTATCGACGATCCGCTGATAGAGCTTGATGGCATCCTCATACTTCCCATCCGCTTCGAGGCCTCGGGCCTGATTAAAGAGTTCGTTGCCGCTTTGAGCAAAAATAAGCAGGCTGAGGGCGAGCACCAGCAATGCTCCGATTGCGATCATTCGTTTCCGCATGGCATCTCCTTGTGACTGACGATTGCGCGATTCAGCACGAACTCTACGCCGAACGCAGTTGCCAGTTGTCACGGCGTCAACAAACTATTGTCAGGAAATTAAGAAGTTATGAGCTTGTAGCCCACGCCGTGGATCGTGACCAGGCGGCGCGGCTGAGACGGATTGTCTTCGATCTTCGCCCTCAAGGCGCCGACATGCGTGTCCACCGTTCGCGTGGTGACAAAATTTCCTTCGCCCCACACTTCATTTAAAAGATCCTCGCGCGAAACCGCCTGACCGGCCTTCGCGGCAAGCATGCGTAAAACGGCGAATTCCTTCCGCGTGAGCTCGACGGGTTTTCCACGCTTGTGCGCTTCGTAGCGGCGAAAGTCTACGGCGATCTCATCGAACCGTAGCTCTCCGGGCAGCGCGGCCTCCGTGTTGGCCCGCCGCAGAAACGCACGCACGCGCGCGAGGAGTTCTCGAATGGAAAACGGCTTGGAGACGTAATCATCGGCGCCGAGATCGAGGCCGAGCACGCGATCGGATTCTTCCCCGCGCGCTGTCAGCATGATGATTGGCGACTGAAAACCATCGGCTCGAAGCTTGCGGCAAATCTCAAGCCCGTTCATGACCGGCAGCATGAGATCGAGAATCACCAGATCGGGCTTTCGTTGAATCGCCAATTCGTAGCCTTTGTCGCCTTCGGAAGCCGTGATGACGTCGTAGCGCTCGCGGCGGAGGTTGTCGTGCAAACCGCGCAGAATGGCATCGTCGTCTTCGACAACAAGGACGAGACTCATACGCTATCGCCTCCATCAATCGGAATCCGGATGGAGAACGTGCTGCCCTCTCCCGGTTTGCTTTCAACTCCGGCAGTCCCTCCGTGGCCCGCGGCAATATGTGCGACCAGCGCCAGCCCGAGGCCGGTGCCGGCAATCGCACGATTTTCCGGAACATGCGCGCGATAGAATTTTTCAAATATCCGCGACTGCTCGCTGGGCGGAACTCCGATTCCGTGGTCTTCCACCTGTATCAGCGCGTTTCCGTTTTCGGAACACAGCCGCACGGCAATGTCACGCCGCTTGCCGGAATATTTCACGGCATTGGCCAGCAGATTGAGAATGGCTTGCTGCATCGCATCACGATCCACATTCACCGGCGGAATTCCTTCGCATACTTCGACGCTGAGCTCGAAGCCCTTGGCCGAAAGCGGATACCGCATGGTGCGCACGGCGGCGTCCAGCACTTCTTCCAGCGACGTCGGCGCCATGGAATAGGTCTTCTGCCCGCGCTCGATACGGGAGAAATCCAGTACGTTGTTAAGCAGGCGCGTGAGTCGTTCGCTTTCGTTGACGATGGTTTCCAGATACTCGTCGTGTGTCTTCTTGTCCGTTTCGCCTCCGATTTGCAGGGTTTCGGCGAACATGCGGATTGCCGTCAACGGCGTCTTCAGCTCGTGCGAAACGCTGGAAACAAACTGAGTTCGCATTTCCGATATGCGAATCTCGCGCCGCGTGTCGTGCCAGAGGAGAAAACCACCAAGAAGTGTGAATGGAATTACGAACCAGAACCAAAAACTGCCCAGTTGCCGGCTGGGAATCACGGACGCTTCAATCGGAGCCGTCGCGGGAAAGATCACGCGCATTCTAGGAAAGAAATCGCCCATCGGCTTGCCGGCTTCGCCGCCCTTGACGATTTCAAATGTCGTTCCAGTCTTGTTCGCCAGTCGTTCGGCTTCGACGTTTTTGCGGATATTCTCGACTTTCACCACAACAATAACAGGGTGATCGATGCCGCCCATCGCACGTCCGACCAGCCAAAGATCCTCTCCCGGTTCGCCATAGGGCATCCATTGCGACTCGGTGACTCCCAGGCCGCCCTTGAAATCCCTTTGCAGGTTCCGGCCTTCCAGAGATTGTTTGAGCGATTCCAAATCTTGGATGCGAGCTGATACTTTGAGAAACGCCGTCTGAGCTTTTTGTCGAACTGTACCATCTTCGGACTTCTGCAAAATTTCATTGAGTATGGACTTTAACTGGCGAGACCGATCAAGAGTCAGGTTCGCCGACGAATCCCACTCTCGCTGGACCCACGCCACAACGTCGCGGCCGCCTGTCATTTTTACCAGGTTCTGTGCCGCGGTGGCGGCAAAGGGATCATTGAAGTCGTCGCGAATGCTCCAGGGAACATCCAACAAATCGGCAAACACCTTTTGCGCTTCATCCGAAAGGTTCGAACGATTCAATAAATACGCCAGCTGCAAATTGGCAAATGCCCGCTGCCGGGCGTTGAAATCCTCGGCAACGATTTCGCGATAAAGTTGCGCAGCGCGATACTTATCAAGAATCTCCGCGCGCCGGGCCTCTTCGAGTCTTTGAGCGTATGGATTATCTTCTTTCAGACGAAGCCCCATGGATTCATCCGGGACGGGGTCAAAGGGCCAAACCAGATGCTCGCCTTCCAGCCAGCCGACCATCGCCACAGCGGGATTGGAAAGCGTTTCCGGACGCTCGCGCTTGATCAGCTCGACCTGCCTGTAAATTTCGGAGCCGATCTCCGCAGCAGCGCTTTCCTTTTCCGCCTCCTCCCGCATCTTTCGTTCCGAAATGCTTGAGTTTTCGGCGGCAGACAGGATTTTCTGATCATCGGAAGCGATTCTCTGCGTCAGCCGAAAGATGGCGACGCTCGGGAGCAGCAGTACGACCAGAAACAGAATGAACGGCCAGTATCGATAACGGCTCATCGCACCTCTCGGAATAGGTGGCCCATTGTAGTGCTTCCACCGCGGCAGGATGTCAGGGAAGTGTCAGGAAAACCAGAAGAAGTGTGGGAGATCGGGTCCTCTCCCCTGCATTTCTCCTTAATTTGTTTACAAGAGCGTGTAGATCTCATGACAACCCGCGATCCGGTTGCGCATACAGTTTGCGCATGAATCGCATTGTTGTGATCGAGGACGACCCCGCTATCCTTCGAGGACTGGCGGATAATTTACGCTCCCAGTCCTATGACGTCTCAACCGCCGACGATGGCGCGGACGGTTACAACCTCGTGCGAAGAGAGCAGCCGGATCTGGTCATTCTCGACCTCTCGCTGCCCACCATGAATGGATACGAAATTTGCAGGCAACTGCGACGCAACGGAATGGCGACACCGATCCTCATGCTTACGGCGCAGGGTGAGGAATTCCAGCGTGTCGAAGGATTCGAGGCAGGCGCCGACGATTACGTCACAAAACCATTCTCGCTGCTGGAGCTGTTGGGGCGAGTGCGTGCCATCCTGCGCCGTTCCGAAGGCCGATCCGATCTCGCCAGTCAAAAGGAACTCGATGAGGCGCGGCACATTCAGGAGAGGTTGCTGCCGTCGGATATTCCTCGAATTTCCGGCATCCGCATCGCGGCGGCCTGGCGTCCAGCGCGCCTTGTCGGCGGAGATTACTTCGATGTGTTGAAATTCGACGCCAACACCGTTGGCGTCTGCATCGCCGATGTCTGCGGCAAAGGCATGCCGGCGGCAATGATGATGGCGAATCTGCAGGCAACCGTGAAGACGACGGCGACTGTACGCACAAGGCCGAGGGACGTTTGCGCAGCCATTAACCGTATCATGTGCTCCAATATGGCGTCGCACGGATTCATTTCGTTTTTCTACGCTCTCATCGAAACCAGAGCGGACAACATCAAAGAAATGACTTACTGCAATGCCGGACACAACCCGCCGATTCTGTCTCACCGCTCCTCAATAGCGAGTGAATCCCTGCGTTGGCTCGATTGTGGCGGAGGCGTCCTTGGGGTTTTCGAACTTTGGAGCTACGAGGAGGAACAAATCTCTCTGCAATCCGGCGATCGCCTCCTGATGTATACCGACGGCATCACCGAATGCCGAGACGCCAAAGGCGAGGAATTCGGCGAGGGAAGAGTGACGGGCGTAATGCACGGGCTCGAAAAGGCGAACAACGATTGTCCGTCCGCACTGACACAAGCCATCATCGACGCAGCCACACAGTTCAGCAGCGGCAACTTCGAAGATGACCTGACCGTCGTTGCCATTTCCGTAGATTAACGAACAACAGTTTTCAACGGCCCGTCCGGATTTGTCAGAACAAGAAATCGCCGCCTTGACGTATGTTTGGGCAATAATATACTTGCGTAACCAAGCCATTTCGCTAAAAATTGCGGCGTGGCGACCGAAGAAAAATCCTGTCCGCAGTCGACGTGCGGGAAGATCTGCAATATCGGTGATGATTCATGCTGGGGTTGTGGCCATGAATTCGATGCTTTCATTGACGAGTTGAAGTCGATGTATCCCGCGGCGCATGGTGACAATGATACATTAGAGAAATGAAGGCTCGTCCATCTCGTCCATACAAGCCCCATCCACGAATCAAAGCCGAAGATGTGCCCGCGCCATCACGGGCGCAGTTTGAAGGCTTCATAAAGAATCTGGTAAGCGTGCCGAAGTCTGTGCTGGAGCGTCGTGAGGCGGCATATCAGCGAAAGAAATCCAAATCTAAGCCTTGATATAGTCGTTTCTCTGATGTTATTCAGAAGACAATCCGGTCTTGAACCGGAGGTGGATGGCTCGTAGGGCCAGCGTGAGAAGCCAGTCGAAAGACTGGTCTTTTCATTTACGGGAGGTAAATCCTGCCATATCCTTTTATCTGATCATTCAAATACCTCGAATTGTATTTCCTCTGCAATACGTCTGTAATCCTTGCCGAATATCCCGAAGCTTGAGCAGTTAATATTCCTTCAGCGCGAAGGACATCGCGGCGCGCTGGATGCGCGAGAATATCTGCCAATTGAATTCCTGCAATATTGTGAGCCTTCGGCTTGATTTTTATTTCCTTCGAACTGAGGACTTTTTGAAATTGTGCCGGTGAATAGAATGATGTCCCGCAGTGATAGATACTGCGGTATGCATTCTTAAGGTGAGCGTCTTCTGATTTCCCCCTTGATTCTGCGAGAACATCGCCTTGCTTCTTTGAGAATCGCAAATATCCACAATATCGCTCCAGAAGCACCAACACGGCGATGTTATAAGGATGATACTGCGGGAGGCCATATTTCTTATTTGGAGTCGCATATTTATCGATTACGACTGCGAAAAACACAAATGCGGATTGTTTCAGAAGCTCGATAAGTTCGTCGTCAAACACAGCGCATTTCGCGGGATCGTCGAGAACGCTAAATGGACCTCTCTTTTGGCAAATATCCCTTCGATGAAGAATGACTGGATCATCGGGCGGGTCTCCACCAAAATGCTTCAATTTAAGCGCTTCAAGGGAGACTGTAAATTTGTCACGATGATAATCCTTATCAAAGGCGCACCCGGCAACACAAAGATATCGCTTGTCGTGCTGATCATCGGCCCTTGCGCTCGCGTGGTCACCGGATTCATCAATGTAAAGTCTTACTGACATTTCAATGTTCGATTCATATAATGCAAACGACGGAGTGACCCGCAATTCCCGAACTGGCGAATTGCGGGGTCACCGTTAAGTTATCTGATTCTTATGACCCCGAAGGGCCATGGAATCACGATAACAACTAGGGCTGAATCACCGTCGCCCGCGCTCAAACGAACTACGATGATCAGCCATCGAAGGGGACGCATTGTTAGTGTCCTCCAGTTGCGGGTGCCGAAAATGGCACCCGCTCTGCTTTTCAGGCAGAACTCGATTTGCGCGGGTAATACTTCAACCCATCCCGATTTATCCTCCCAAATGCAAGCAAGCGCTTAAGAGCCGAAGAAGCTGATCCGGTGAGGCTGACCTTGGATTTATAAGGGTATCCCTCTTGAATTAGCATAGCGACTACCTCATTTGCGCGGATTCCGCCTTGGGCGGCCTGAACGATCTGCTCAACGCGATCTTGAAGTCCGGTATGCCCTTTTCTCGGAGTCGTTTTCACATCCTCGTTCCGTGAATCTTGATGTGCAAATAGGGGGTGCTCTTGCCCCCGGCCATTGCCATTGTTTAAGCCGCGCCGCCGCATTAGTTCCTCGAATTCCTGAATAATCTGAATGTCGCGGACTAATTGCGCCTGATCACTGGCTAGTTTTTCTTTTAGTCGCCTAACTTCGGAGTCTGCCGTCATACACTGCCTCCCGTTGAAATAGTGTAGATACTGACTGCAAATCCGTAAATGGAATTATTTAGGCCGTGACTTTATTCATATAGTCCGTGGGGACCTGTAATGGCCTTGTTGCATGATAGACGGACGCAGACTGCGCTAGCAGGTGGGCTCAGTGCTTTCGCCTTCCGCGTCCTTGGCGCTTGGTTGGATTTCATTCTTTCCGGTCAGACTCCGATACGTAATTCGCTTTCCAGTCACTTCGTGCAACGCTGAAAGGAATCGGTCTGCGTCATTGCCTTCACGCTCATTGAAACGGAATGCCTGTTCATCAACATATCGAAATAAATGAAACGGTTCGACGCTGACATAGCTTCCCTTGATGCTGCGCTTCAGGAGGCTCCAGAAGTTCTCGATGCCGTTGGTGTGAACTGAGCCGCGAACGTATTCGTTAGTGTGCACAACGAAGGCGTGCGCGTAATCCAGGTCGGAGATATCGTCATAGGCGCGGCAGTCATCCGTGTAGAAGTTGATGCCCGTTTCAACGTTCGCCTTAATGATCGGCTGAAGTGTTTCCTTCAAGCGATTCGGAACGGCCATCGCACGAACCTTGCTCTTCTTTTCCTTCGTGGTGCGCTGCAACATTCCAAAGACCATTGCCTTGCCTTTTCCGCCCTTGCCGACCTCGGACTTGGCGAGCTTCCATTTGTGCATGTTCTTTGCAGCGCCGCCGATGAACGTCTCGTCCGCTTCAACGGTCTCGCCGTCGCGCCCAAGTTTTTCGAAAGAGCCCTGAGCCATGGCGAGTCTGATTCGATGATTCATGAACCATGCCGACTTCTGCGTCACGCCGATTGCGCGGCCAAGTTCATAGCTGCTGATTCCGTTCTTCGCTCCGCAGATTAACCACATCGCCGGAAACCATTTCGTCAGGGAGATCGGAGAATCTTCAAAGATGGTTCCGACTTTTACGGAGAATTGCGCTTTGCAGCTTCGGCACTTCCACCGCTTTTGATTGGCGAGAAAATAAGTCGCATCGCTCTGTCCGCAGTTCGGGCAATTGGCATTGCCGTCCGGCCAGCGAATATCCGCCAGTAAACGAATGCACGTCATCTCATCCGAGAAATGTTTGATGCAATCCTGTAAAGTTGTCGGGAAGGAGAGCGCGCCTTTCGTTTCCATGTTCGAAAATATAGCGAATCATAGCTGGTTAGTCAAGTATATTATTGCCTATGTTTGGGTAGGTGTAGTGTTTGGGAATGGACGCGCTGGACAGGAAGGCGATAGTGCAGGCAATCTTCGGCATGATCCTCTTCATCGCCATTATCTTCTTACCCGCGGGGACATTCCACTATTGGCAAGGGTGGCTCTTTCTTGCCCCTCTTCAATAACGATTCCGATTGCCTATGGACGAATCCCTAAACAGAGCGGCGTATGAAGAATTGATCGGTCGTTTGCGTCAGCGTTTCCCAGGATTGGTTTCCATTTCAGCCGCCCCCAGGATTGTATTGATTCGGAGAGGCGGTCTAACATACGCCGGACAAGACAAGGATGTGGGTTTGACTCCCCCCTCAGGATCCCTTCCTGAAGGTTCCGGGATTTGCCTGATTGGAAAACGGGACGTGGACGATCAACTCGGAACTTACATTAAAACCCGCGTGTTCAGCCTGTATCAGGTAACATCGGCGGAAATCATGAAGCGCTGCATCCTGAAACTCATCTTCACAACTGTACTCGTCATTTCGGCTTGCCTTGGAATTTATGGACAAGGAAACGGTAGCATCTCCGGCGTGCTCGTCGACCTCAATGGTGCACCGCAAGCCAACGTAACGGTGAGAGCTGAAACCTCCGCGGGACAAGTGATCCGTTCGGCTTCAACGGATGATAAAGGCTACTACCGCATTGAAAATGTTCCGCCGGGCAATTACGTTGTCTCCGGCGGACTTCCAAGCAGGCCGACCTATTTCCCGGGACGCGCCGCAAAGGGAGACGCATCTACAGTCAGCGTTCGTGCAGGTGTGGAGGTCGTGGCAACGGACTTCCGAATGGCGACTCCTCTCGGAATCCGCGTCAGCGGACGTGTGACGGTACCGGCCGGCGGGCAACTTCCCGCCACTACAGTATTGGTTCCGCCTTCGCCCGCTCTGCTCGGAGCTCCGCTGACGACCGCGATCAACCCAGACGGCACATTCCAGTTCAACAACATCCCGCCTGGAACATACACGGTGAGAGTGGTTCCCTTTGCGCCTTTGCCGCCTTCTTCACCTGGACTCCCGCGTCAGCCGGACTTTCCTACGGTCGTCGTGGACAAAACCGATGTGACGAACGTTTCCATCGCAATCCCCGTTCAGTTCGACTTCCCGGTCCGATTTACCATTGATGCCGGAGATCCGCTCCCTTCCAACAACGTTCAGGTGGCAGCAAAGTATGGCACTGGAACACGCTATTCCCTGCGCCTGCCGAATGGAGATTCGAATCTGGTGCTGCCGCTGGGCCAATACGCGATTTCGTTGGAGGGTTTGCCGCCGAACTACTCTCTTCAATCGATCATCTATGGCACGGCCGATCTGCTGAAATCGCCCCTGCAAGCTAATGCAATTCCGACTTCCGAAATCCTCGTCACGATCGCACTGTTTCCGCCGAAGAGCGGAGCTGCGGCAAAAGTTCGAGGGAGCGTCACAAACCTGCCGCCACCGTCGTATCTCTACAATCCGCAAATCCATCTGGCGAGGGCCCTCGCGGAAGGCGGAGGAGTGCTGGACGCGCCGATGAACAACGATGGAACATTTGAAATTCCACGCGTGCCGCCCGGCAAATACACACTGAACACGTCCGGCATGGCGTCATCGTTGCAGTTTCCGATTTCAGTAACCAGCGCCGATATTCTGGAAGTGGCCGTGGCGCTTACGGGAATTGCAAACCCATTCCCGGAATATCCAGGCGCCTCGTTTGCGGGAAATTTCGCGTCGACGCAAATTACATTGCAGGGTGTGATCACTCAGGAAATCACTTCCATTCGCCCTCCTGCACCTGTCATGTACTTTCGAATGGAGGTACCCGACAGCAAAACCGGCCGGCTCATAAACTGGGCGGTCATGCTTACTGCCTCAGGCTACCGCTCACCGGCCGATATTCCCGACATCGGCAAACTGAAAGTGGGAACTCACATCACGATTCAGGCAAACCCAGCCCGGGACGGCGCCAATCGCGCCAGCCTTGTTCGCGGTCCCAATGCAAACACGAGTATGGGAATAAAGGTGGATTGAGCGACTGTAGGCGCGGTCTATGACCGCGCACGATTTTAAAGAATGCAACCTTCCAGATTGTGCGCGGTCATAGACCGCGCCTACAGCGGGAATTGCATTCCTTCACGGCCGGAATGGATTGCGCAGGCGTACAAATTTTGCGGGATACAGCATGCTTCTGCGCGACTTCGAAGGATCGTAAAGAGCCGTTACGGTATTACCGAGTTCTGGAACATCGGAAGAACGGGTAACTGATCCTGTAATGGTATTGCCGGCTGCATCGAGAAACCGGTAAGACACGCTCTTCCCTCCCTTGACCGGTGCGACCCGTGTCACGACGGCACCCACGGGCTGTCCCGATTCCAATAGTCTCTTTTCTTTTACAACTGTGAAAGGAATCATGGCGAACGCGGCGAAAGGCAACAACGCGAAAAGAACAGTCCAACCCGGTGAGTGCAGTTCCCCGTCCATCATACTGACCTCGGGACGTGAAGGCACATAGCGAAGGATCACCGGCGAATTGACCGCAACGCGCGAAAACATGCTCGACGATACTCTCGCTTCGCCATGATAAATCGCCCGGCCGACGGTGAACTGGTAAGCGACATGGTAGCTGCTTGAGCCTTTGCTTCCTCGGTTGATCCATGTTCTCAGGACGATTCCGCGGGTCTCCGCGCTTTCCTGTTTTAGCAGGGTTTCACGCTGGCTCTGCTCTTCAAGCTGCGGCACCAGTACAAACAAAGCTAATCCCGCCATGCCGGCCAGAATAAGTGCGGTCAGCAAAAACATACCCTTTGCCGCTCCTGTGTATTTCACAGGCCGTGGTGGCGGCAACGAAACCAGTTCCGGCGGGCCCTGCCAGTGATTCAACATGTCCATCAGCCGCACTCGATCGACGTCAAAATCAACCGTCTGCAATCGGCTGAGCTTAACGACCACCAACACCGCGACAATGACAACGACAATACCAATCGCAAACGGGAAGTAACTCAAGCCTGCAATCCTTTCTGTATTTTGTTCAATGTGTGACTCGGTTGATGGTCAGCCGGAAGGATGCTGGCAGCGGCGCCGAAGGTGTCATTGTCGCCGTGACCGAGAGTACCGCGCCTTTGCGCAAAGAAATGGGATCCCTGAGGATGAATGGCGTTGGCCAATCCAGGGAAAAGTCTTTTGCAAAAAGCAGAACATCGGTGCCGCCATCCGGGCGCCGCGAGGATACTTCGAGCGAACTCACCCCGGGAATCATGTCCGGACGTAAAGCAAATATATCCGTGTCGGCGTCGACCCGCACCTCGGACCGTAACTTTCGCGCACCCGAAGGTTTCGCCGTTAGCGTCATGTCCGAAACGGTTGCTGCCTTGGAATCCGAAAAGAATAGTCCCAGCCTTCCCTGATCCACCACACGTTCGGGTGCTCCTCGATAGTAAATCTCGGCGGCAATGTGAGAGCCGGCAGGAATGCGATAAACAGGTCCACCCGGAGGGCTGTTGAAGCCGTACCACGGCGTCCAGCTGCCAATCCACTGACCGGTTTCCTGAACGGTGAAAAACACCGCTCGTGTCACGCGGCGGTCACCGGGCATGTATTCGATGGCACGCAAACGGCGCTCCACAGTTTGTCCCGTGGCAATCGTGACGCGCGATACCGAATCCGGCTGGCGGGCTTCGATGGTGCTGAACGGCAGTGCAATCCGAAGATCCGGATTGCCGAGTTTCCATTCATTGAAATTCGCTTCCGCGCGTATGTCCTTCCTTCGCGTTGCCCCGGAATCCACGATATTCGTAAATATCGTCCCGGCATTCCGCGGCCCGAGACCCTCCACCCATGACACGACAAACTGTGTCTCGCGCAAGGTGAGGCTATTGTCGTTGGCAAACTGACCATATCCGGAAACCGCAGGCCACAGCGGCATATGGCGTGCGATTATGCTTGCTCGAATCTGCCGGCCGCGCAGCCACGTCTGTTCATAAGTCTCCAGTGGAAACGACGGTCCCTTGTCAAAGTGACACATCACACAGTGCCGGTTCAGCACCTGTACAACCTCCCGATCGAACAAAACCGTCGTGGTCAGTGTCTCGTGGGAGGAAACCGGGTGAGGCCAGATGAGCAGAAGCAGCAAAACAAGAGTCGCGGCGATGGCGAGAAGCACTCTCATCTCAAAATCGCTCCACGGATTCGCCGACGGCAAACGTAAAAACGAAGGTATGGATCTTGTCGTTTCTTCGAAACTGAGTCCACGCACGGTAGACGCCGGGTTTCGGCATCAGTCCTTCAAATGTGACGTTGGGTCCTCCGCGCAATTTCTCGAGGTCCGCGCCCGGCGGAATCAGGAATTTGGGAAGACCGTCATCGTCCGGGATCGCGAGAATATCCAGCGGATGGGAGTGTACATAGTCCGCCATGTCCTCGCTCATGATCAGCGTGTGACCGAACGCTCCGAGATAGGTTTGCAGATCACTGACCGGTTTGCCACTCGCCGTGTCGGTCAGATGATAGTTCAGGTGACCATACTGGCCCGCCGCAAATGACGGCGGATCGTAAGTCAGAGTCGCCGTGATGTCGTCAACGGTCTTTGTGGCAACCGAATCGGGCACCAGATGGGCGCTGTCTGAGGCCAGGTCTCCCGCATAACCCGCAGTCACCAGCGGCCGCGCAATAAACTGAGATGCCCCTCCCGCCGGCATGAAATCGGACAGGATTTTGTAGTAACCGGCCTTTGGTAGCGTGACGTCAATGGACCATTCGCCGTTGGGCTTTTCTTCCGGATGGATGTGCTGGAAGTATTCCATGTCCTGACTGATCACGAACAAGTGGAACTGGCGTTCATGCACAACCTCGAATTTGGTAACGGCCTCTCCGGAACCGGGATGGAATATCCGAAATAGAAATTTCGCCTGCTGTCCGGGTTTCACAACAGCAGGAATCGTTCGAAAGTCGAGGCGATAATCCCGCACATCAAACGGCGACGCGTGCACCAGCTTCATTCCGCATCGCGGACATACTCCGTCGATGTCCATTGTGTAGTCGGGGTGCATCGGGCATACCCATGCCGTGAGGTCTGCAGTGGCGGGCGGCTGGATTCGCGCGCCGGTTGGCGCCACTACCGCAAGCAGCGTAACAACCACCAGAGTCGAAATGATGCTCGACTTCTTCATGCTAACGATGCGGGCTGGTCGAGTTTCCTTCGTAGACGCCGGACCCCGGCCCCGGCAGTTCGTTGCTCCGTGGGCCGGTGTATCGTGCCACATGCAAACCGGTATTATTGTCGGCCCAGTAAATCAGACCATCCTTGAATATGGGATAGGTTCTGGCAATGCCTTGCGGCGCCGGCATCGCATAACCCACTTCACGCGGCGTCTGCGGGCGGGAAATATCGATGGCACGCAGACCATGACCATACCAGGTGGTAAAGACCATGTTCTTGAACACCGTCGGATTGTGATTCTGCTGGGCCACCTGCTGGCGCGGCTGTCCGTTCGGCTCCGTGGTTGCCTGATCCAGACATTCTTCCAATTGATTGTCCGGAATTGCAAAGGCACCCACCATGAACGGTGTAATCTCCGACTCTACGGAAACAATGCGCGCGTAGTTCAAGGGACATCCACCATTTTCATCGCTGAGCCAGACGTACGCGGGCCGGCCTTTCGTGTTTCCCCGAACCATTGCCGGACGATCGGGCACGAAGACAGCGCTGTGCGTGCCGGTCGGCGAGGCATTGACCGGCGGATAGACGTCGAAGCGCGAACGCGTCATCAATACAAGGTAGCGTTCGGCCTTGGCCTGTGCTGAAACGTTTGACGCGAGAAATGCGCGGAGTCCCGGATCGTCGTTGACCACCATGTGCAGGCAATCGTTTCCAACTGCAGCGACCCTGGCCGAATCAATCGGGCCATCCGGAGCCACGATTGTCGAACGTACATTGCATCCTGCGTTCGAGCCGGTCAAATCGGAGTCACGGCGATGGGCGATCGCCTCGGAATTGATGACATAAAACCCTGCGGTTGTCCCCGCCACATAGACCCGTTCGCCATCAGCAGTAACAGAAACCGAATGAAGTTTGTTTTGTTCCGCATTCTGAAAATTGCCGGCGCGGCCTTCGCGATTGCGCAGCTGGCTGAAATCCAGGAAGCGTCCATCGGAAAACAATCCTGTGGCATCGGGCCGTTCGTTGAGCGGCGGCCCGCCGACATCCTGGAGGCTGAACCCTGCAAGGACTTTCGGCTTGTCGAGCATGTCACCGGTGTTTTCGTCCGTCACGGCGAGCACGATCATGTCCGGAATGCGAAGCCCGATATTGTCGGGATCCGGAGTTCCCGAAGTCCAGATCGTCATGTAGACCAGCACGCGATTCGGATTGACCGGGTCGTGCCACAAAAAGAATTCGTGCGACTGCGAGTGGAAATCGTGCGTGACGCTTTTCGAGATAACCTGACAGGTGTTCGGATCGATACGGTACGAATCCATTTTCCCTGCCGTGTTGGTACCGCCGTTTCGCACAAGCAGGTAGCGCTCCTCGCCCGATCGCGTGGTGTAGACGAGCGCGCGCAATTCGCGATCGTCATAGCCCTGATTGCCATCGACGGTCGCGGCGATCTCACCGGCCTGCACGGGCGGTTGCTTGTCCGGATTGGCCTGAATTCTGAAAATGTTGATGGCATGCCGCACTCCGGCGCCGTTGCCATGCCCGACGAATATGCAGTTGCCGGCAATGCCCAGTCCGCGCGCGTCTCCGTCGCCGTCCAGATCGCCGCCTTTCCACTTTCCTGTGGCGGTGTCCTTGACCGAAGGAATAGTCACCACCCAGTGAAGGTGATCGAAATTTCGAAACAAGTGCAGGGATTTTTCCAGAGCGGCGGCGCCGGCGCGCGCATCGTTTTCGGAAGAGAAGGGATCGACTTCGCCCGCGCGATTGACTCTCACGGTGGGCAGCAGACCGATTGGTGTGTCGAACGTGCTCGGCTGACAGCCGGCAGGATCTTTGGAATAGTCGATGCAAGCCGGCTGTTGTTGACCGCTGGCTCCGAAGATCAGGGCAAATAGCGCAACGACTGCCACACCGATGCAGAATCTCCATTTGGCTGTCATCGATTTCTCCCTTCAGGATGGAATTTCACCGGTATGTAATCACCACCGATTCTTTCCGTTTCATTCACAGACCTGTGATTTACTTCAGCTCCGCCTGAACGCCGTTGGGCAGCGGGTATCGATCCACATTCGACAGCATCGAAACCATCTGGTAGTAACCCATTACTCCGATAAGATCGACAACGCCTTTTTCTCCAAACCGGTTCACCGCCGCTTTAAAATTCGCGTCGCTGACCTGCTTGGTCTCGAGCAGTTCCGTGCTGAAGTTATAGACGACTTCCTCATCTGCCTGCATCCCCGCCGGCCTTTTCCGATTTGCGATTGCTTCGATAACTGCGGTGCCGAGGCCCGCCTGCTGCGCCGCCTGCCGATGCGCATTCCATTCATATTGAGCGGTCCAGTGGCGCGCCGTAATAATGATGGCGAGCTCTCTCAACTTGGCCGGAAGCTCCGGACGGAATCTTGCATACTCTCCAAGCTTCTGCGTCAGGTCTCCCATCTCCGGACTGCGCAGCAAAACGTTGAATGGCCCACCCAGTCCACGCCTCGGCCCGTTGAGCAGATTCATCGTCATGGTTTTCTGCTCCGGCGTCATTTGCTCCCATTTCAGCGGCGCAAAACGATCACCCACCAATCCCAGATTTGAAGTGTCCGGTGCGCGCTGCGCGTGAAGGATCGCAACGAGAAGAAATAAACCAACGGCTGCCAGGCAAGCTGCAACTGTTCGGTTCATGATGACCTCCAGTGCGCTCTACTGTAGGCTGAGATATCCCAAATGACAATTGAACAGTGAACAGTGAACAGTGAACAATGAACATTTCCTTGGGGAAATGTTCATTGTTCAATGTTCACTGTTCAATTGTCATTTGGGGGTCTCTGCGGTTCCCAAAGGAGGGTGCTCATGTATCGCTCGCCGATATCATTGAGGAGGGTAACGATGGTTCCCTTGCCGATGCGTTTTGCAGTCTCGTAGACACCCTGCAGATACGCACCGGAAGATTGTCCGGCAAAAATGCCGAAGCGGGCCAGAAGCGCGCACATGCGCGCCGCATCCGTGCTGGATACACGGACTTTCTGATCGACTACCGATTGGTCGAGGATTTTCGGGATGATATCCCCCGGAGACTCGAGTGGCTTCAATCCTTCGATTCCTGGAAAATCCTCGGGTACGATCTGCACAATCTCCACACCCGGAAGTTCCTTCTTCAACCTGCGGCCAATTCCCGTAATGGTTCCACCGGTCCCAATGCCCGACACAAAGTGCGTCAACCGGCTTTCGGTCTGAACCAGAATTTCCGCCGCCGTTTCGTGGTAGTGCGCCATCCAGTTGTTGTCGTTCGAATATTGATTGCAGTGAAAGAATCGCTCCGGTTCGCGATCTGCAATCCGATGCCCTTCACGCAATGCCTCGTCGTAACCTTCCATAGGATCGGTCTGCACCAATGTGGCTCCGTGGGCGGCGATGCGCAGCTTCCGCTCCCGGCTGGCATTACCCGGAACCACAATCTGCACAGGGATTTTCATCATGGCGCCGATCATGGCATAGGCAATGCCGGCGTTGCCGGAACTGGAATCGAGAACGGTCTGGCCCTTGCCGATCTTACCGGCTATGCAAGCCTCCAGCAGCATTCGCCTCACGGGCCGATCTTTCAGGCTGCCGCCCGGATTGGCGTATTCCGCCTTGGCATACACATGAACTTCCGGAAATTCCTCTTTGAAACAAAGAATCTCCACCATGCGCGTATTGCCGATCAGGTTCAGTGCAGGATAGCGTTCGTGAAACTCGCGGTAGCGATCGTCCAGCGGGATCGTGGCAAAAGGGTTCATGCGAAGCCCAGGTTTCTCCGCAGACTCAACCAAATCCGGCGCCAGTATCCATGGGCTTCCGGCGGAATTGTATTTTTCGAACTGAATCCGTTGCTCGCCTTCAAGGCTTCGCCTTCCGGGTGATAACCCCGAGTCTTGGCCAGTTGTTTCACAGTTTCGTGATAGGCAAAAACATTACAGTGAATGCATCGAAGCAGCGGCGCAGTAACTTCGAGGATCGGCACAAAGAGATGGTCGGAGGACTTGCAAACGGGTCGCATTACTGAATAAAACTATATCACGCTGCGACTATATGAAAAAAATCAGGGTCGCAGTGGTCATAGAATGCGTGGACGAATGCAATTCCGACTGTAGGACAGGCGATCAAGAAATCCCTCTCCCAACGGGAGAGGGGGCCGCGCAGCGGCCGGTGAGGGGTACCACAAGTAACAATATTTACTTGTGGTACCCCTCACCCGGCCTCCGGCCACCCTCTCCCGTTGGGAGAGGGATTTCTTGATGGACTGTCCATGCAGTCGGAATCGATCTCCCACACAGTCGAAATCCTGCGTGCATTTGAATGCATGTCCGGCTATGTTTTCCCGATGTCCTCATTGAATGTTCTCGTCATTGCAGATCCATCCGCGCCATTTCTGAAACCGCTTTCGACATTACCGCCAGAGGTCAAAATCTCCATCGTGGATAACCTCGATGAGCTGAAGAAGACGGCGCCGAGCGCCGACGTCATCATGTTTGCCCATGGCAAGCCCGAACTCCTGACGGAAATCCTTTCTCTCGCGGCACGCACGAAATGGATCCACTCCCTCTGGACCGGCGTTGAGGGCATCGTGACTCCTCAAATGGAGCAACATCCCGCACCACTGACCAACGGCCGTGGCGTATTTCGATGGCCTCTTGCGGATTGGGTGATCGCGTCAATGTTGTTCTTCGCCTTCAAACTGCGGGACGTCCTGAGACAGCAGGAACAAGGCATCTGGAAGTTGGTTCACGGGCAGATGCTCGAAGGCCAGACGCTTGGCATTGTGGGATACGGCTCCATTGGAAAAGCTGCGGCCGAACGCGCGAAACCGTTTGGGATGAAGATTGCAGCGCTG
>JBGPBY010000086.1:0-18346 GCA_041481485.1 Terriglobia bacterium | reverse complement strand
CCGGTCTGGCATTCTGCCAAGTTATTTTTGCGCAAGCCATTAGAGGAAATGTCTCCGGGCGCATTCTTCGAAGTTTACTCCTCGTAGTTGGCAGGAGGCATATTCACACCGTTGCGGTGGCGCAAACGTTCGACGTGGGCCCCTCCTGACCGTGAGAAGTCTTCAGCTGGGAAGCCGTCGGCACCGTCAACCGCTGAATAGCTCCTTCACACTTTTGACGATTCCGGCATCTCTGGATCTGTATCCCGGCAGCTGCGAAACGGCCAGTTGGAACTCTTTGCCTTGCATGACCGCCAGAACTCTCTTCATCAGATCCAGTTTCAAGAATTCCTTGCGGCAGACAAAAAAATAATCTTCGGTAGCCAAGCGAATGAAATCGAGATCGAATTGCCGCGCTGCCGCTTCTACGCCGAAACTTACATTGGCCATGTCGCTTGCAACGTAGGCCGCGACTGCCAAATGCGTAAATTCAACTTGTTCGTATCCGTTGATTCGGGAGCTGTCGATGCTGTGTTGGAGCAGGATCTGGTCGAACAAAAGGCGGGTACCCGATTCAGGATCTCGATTCACGAACCGGACAGCGGGATCGAGCAAGTGTCCAATGGAGCTAATCCGGAGCGGGTTGCCACGCTTGACCATCAAACCCATTTCGCGAGTGACAAACCCAATGACGCGATGTGTGCCGGGACTGAGCCAACCCTTGATCGCATCGATGCTTCCCCTTCTCAATTCGCCCTGCGGCAGGTGCATGCCCGCCAAATCGCAACCACCATGAGCAAGCGATACCAGAGAGTTTTGATTGCTCACGTAGCGGAGATCCAGGCGGAGGTTTGCTTCGCGGCTAAGCAACTCCCGTAACTTCGAAACGGCGAATCCGTGACTGGCATGGACCCGAATCACCGCAGGGCTGTGAGGCAGAAACTGGCTGATCTCGGTTTCCAGTTCCTGCGAGAGATTTTGCAGCTGAGGTCCAAGTCGAGCTTGAAGCCGCTGCCCAGCCCATACCAGGCGCGCGCCGAACGGCGTCAGGTTGGTTCCACGCCCCTGTTTTCTTTCCACCAACGGTGCGTCGAAGAATGCCGACCACTCTTCAATCAGATTCCAGGCATGCCTGTACGACATGCCTTCGCGTTCGGCAGCGCGGCCGATCTTACCGGTGACGCGGATTTCATTTAGAAAATTCAGCATGATCCGA
This sequence comes from Terriglobia bacterium, assembly GCA_041481485.1. GTDB lineage: Bacteria > Acidobacteriota > Terriglobia > 20CM-2-55-15 > 20CM-2-55-15 > JBGPBY01. Next base: position 17,151 of record JBGPBY010000086.1, on the reverse strand, counting down.
ATGGAATGCGGATCGTCGTCTCTTTTGAATCGCCAGACGGGTTCGATCTCAATATGGATCATCTTGTGGCACAAAACTTCATATATGCAGGTTCGAGACTGGCTATAAATATCATATTCCTCCAACGAACATTGACTTCTATCATGCGGAGTTCGAAGAGACGCGCCGACGTTTAGCGTAAAAATATGTAAGCGCGTGCATATATCGATTGGAGGTATGACGAATGGATTGCTGGAAGAAAGTGCTTGGCGCGATGAGTGCGGTGCTCTTGATAGCGCTCACGGCGTTGGGTCAGACCGCTGCGGAAACGGGGCAGGTGCGCGACGTCGTGAAGGATCCTGTTGGCCAAAGCGTAACCGTCCTGGCCGATGCGGAGAACGCGTATCGAGTCGAGAATGTTGCCGTTGGCGGACCGTTTGGGACAACTCCAATCCTGAACATTCCTTTTTCCGTAAACGTGATTTCGCGACAGTTGATCGATGATACGCAATCCAGAAACGTCAAGCAGGCCGCCAGGTATTTGCCGTTGGCTTCATTTCAGGAAATGCAGGGGCCGGAAGTCATACGTCCGGCGACCCGCGGCATGCAAGGTAGCAACATGCAGAACGCCCGGAAGGACGGCATGGGAATCGCTGTCACGACGCCGTCCGCTCTTGAAGAATACGAACAGATTGAAGTCGTCAGCGGTCTTGGCGGACAGTTCTATGGTCCAACCAACCCATCCGGCGTTTTCAATTTCGCCACGAAACGTCCAACCGAGGGGTCCTTTCGTGAAATCGAACTTGGCTACGAGGGCAGAACGGTGGCCACCATCCATGCAGATTTGGCCGGCCGGGTGGGAAAAAATCGAATTGTCGGCTATCGGTTCAACGTGGTGCTGGCCGACGGTAAAGGATACGTCGAAGAAAGTCAGTTGCGGCGGCAGTTGGTTGCGGGCGCGGCGGATGTGGGTGTCGGAAAGAGCACGCTGATTGAAGGAAACTTTAGTTACTACAACCTGTTTCAGCACGGATATCCCGGCTGGTTCGCATATGCTCCGACCACAACTCCGTTATCTGTTGCCGGATCCAAAAGTATTCTGTTGCCGGAACAGGCGCCAGATCCGGCCGCGCGAGGTTTTGGGCAATCTTTCTCCGGAGTCGATCTTAAGTCGCAGATCGGGGAGCTTCGCTTAAAGCATGAATTCAGTCCGCGCTGGCACCTTGTCATCGGAGCGCTAAATCAGGTTTCCGATCGCAACATTAATACGGCCGTCAACCAACTCATCGACAACAGCGGAAACTTTAGAACGTTCCTCGCCAACAGTTTCTCTTCGCTTGCTCCTCGTTTTCACGTGGTGAGCGATTCGGGAAATCTGGACGGAAAATTCAACACGGGTCCGATCCAGCACGATGTTGTGGTCGGCGCCACGGGTTACAGGTTTGCTTCCTATTCTGCGGTTACTAGCCCCGCCAGAACTGCGCTGTGTACATCGAATGCTCCCCAGGGCGTTTGTCAGGCGAGCATTTCTGATCCTCTGGTTTTTGTCGCACCCGCGGCCGGAATTTTCTCGTACAAAAAAACGAGTCCGTCTACCGGGATCTACGGGTCCAGCATCATTCGCCAACAGGGATTCAGTTTCGGCGACACGCTAACCCTTACGTCTCGTTGGCTCGTGAAACTCGCAGCCAGCGAGGACTGGACGTGGACCGACGCGTATGCCGATAGCGCGGCTACTGGATTTACGCGCACGAAAGTTCCTGGCGGCTATGTCAATCACTCGCCCAGTGGTTCTGGCAGCGTGATGTTCAAACCGAATTCGAATATGACCATTTATGGCACTGTCGCTTCCAGCATCCAGGCACCCGACGTCGCTGCGGCGAATAGCGGGAGCATCATCATTACCAATGCGAGCCAGGTGCTCCCACCGTATCGCAGCAAGGAAGTGGAGATCGGATATAAGCTGGCTTTGCGCAGGATGAGTTTCTCGGCGGCGATGTTCCGCATCGAACGGCCTTTTGCCAATTTTATTACCGGGATCGTGGATCCACTCTGCGGCGCACAATCTGGAACATTGAATTGTCAGGTATTCAGGATCACGGGCCGGCAGCTCAACCATGGGGCAGAAGGAATGCTCTCCGGCCGGGTTTTCGAAAGCCTCATGGTTACAGGTGGCTTGTCCGTGTTGGACCCTAAGTTGACGGACACCGGCATTGCCGCGACGAATAACAGGAAATTTGTCGGCATTCCCAACTACAAGTCGAATATTTTTGCCGAATATCGTTTGCCTCGAATGGAGGGCATCTATCTAAACTCCGACTGGCAGCATGTTGGACGCAGGGCGATGGATGACATCAATAGCGCCTATGTGCCGCAATACAATCTGTTTGATCTTGGCGTGCGCTACACCACGCACTTGTGGGGAAGATCGACAACATGGCGCATTACCGCAAACAATCTGACCAATGTTCATTATTGGTCAACTTTGGGTCCCGGCAGCATCACGGGGCAAAGTACTGGCAGCTATCTGGGACACATTGGCGAACCGCGCCTGATCACGGCCTCGATGCGGTTTGGTTTTTAAGGAGTGCATATGTACCGGCGAATTTCCTTACGCTATCGGTCTTACGGAATTGGAGCGGTCCTTTTTTCGATATTCCTGACCTCAGCTGAAGCTCAAACCAAAGATTGCGTCCCGCCGTCGAGCCAGCAATTGATCATCTATCATGCCGGCAGTCTGACTCGCGCGTTCGAGCCGCTGGAAAAGATCTTCACTTGTGAAACCGGCATTCAAGTCAATGATGTCGCCATGGGAAGCGTGGACGCCGGCAGGCAGATCACCGCTGGAGGTCAAAAAGCCGACCTTTACGCGCCTGCGGACTACCTGGACATCGATCTGCTGATGAAACCCGCCGGCTATTCGGAATTCAATATCGTGTTCGCCCACGGCAGGATGGTGCTGGCCTACTCTGCAAGCAGTCTGGCCGCGAAGAAATTGCCTCCGATAACAGCCACAGGAAGCTTGCCATTCATGGTGCCGGACTCTATTCCGAAAGCAGCTGAGAAATGGTACGAGATTCTCATGATGCCGGGCATCACGATCGGCGGCGGACACCCCTTCCTTGATCCGGGCGCCTACAGAGGGCCCATGATCTTTCAGCTGGCGGAGGCCTACTACAAGGCTCCGAATCTCTATAACAACTTGCTCGAACATGCCGTGATCCCCGGTGCGGATCCAACGGGAACCGCCCTGGGCAGGGTGTTTGATTTTCAGTTCACGTATGAACACAACGCCCGCGCCGCAGCGAGGGCAAATCCCGATTACCGCTATGTGGACCTGCCTGCCGAGATCAACCTTTCCGAATCGAGACTGGATGCTTTCTATCGTCAAAACGCGGTGGTCGCCATCCCCGGCCTCGGGACCGCACGCAGCGCCCGAACGGTGCTCATTCCCGGAACTCACGTCGCGTGGGGCATCACCATGCTAAAAGATGCGCCTCATAAGGAGAACGCCGTAAAATTTCTTCAACTGCTGCTGAGTCCCGCCGGAGTATCGTCGCTGAATGAAAACGGACCCGATCCATTATCGCCAGCTCTTGTGAGCACGGAAGAATTTGCCAGGTTGCCTCAATCTGTGCGGTCTTTAGTCCAGAAGAAGTAATGCGTCAGTTTGAAAGACTGGGAACGGGTGTCGGATTCGGCGAATCCGAAAAGTCCGCGAGCGGTCTCGACTTGATTCCTGCGGCGACATAAACTTCCGTCATGCGCCGCGCACTCACATTTGCAGTTGTTGCTCTCTCGCTCTTTTCCTTTCCTGCATTACCGCAACAGGCACCAACGACTGGAAGCATTGAAGGTATCGTTGTGCGCGCCGATACGGACCAGCCGATTGCGAATGCGCAGGTCACACTGACCCAAATTGCGGAGGTGCCGACACCTGGTGCGGCCGCTGCAGCGAACGGCGCCGCTGCCGCAATCGTTCCGGTTATAACAGGGGCGGATGGGAAGTTCTCCTTCAAGGATCTGAAGTCGGCAGCTTACCGCGCCGCCGCCACCACGGACAGTTTCGTTCGGATGACGAATGGCCAACGCGTTCCCAATGATCTGGGGCGACTGCTGTTTGTCGATGCAGGCCAGTCCGTCACTGGTGTAACCATTCGAATCACGCCGGCAGGCGCGATCACCGGCCGCATACTCGACGAAAACGGCCAGCCGGCCACGGGAGCTCAGGTTCAACTGATCCGAGCGGGCTACAACGTGCGAGGAAAAATCTATCAGGGGGCGGGCTTTGCCGATGTGGACGATCGGGGCGTGTACCGGATCTTCGCTGTGCCACCAGGCCGTTACTACCTTATGGCAGGAACTCAGCCTGGGGCTGCTAGTTTGATTGCCCGTGGTCTGGGCGCAAACTCGACGTGGTACTCCGTGAGGTACTACCCCAACGTTTCTACGTTGTACGAGGCCGACACGATCGAGGTGAAGGCCGGAGACGAGTCGTCCGTCGATATGCGTTTGAAACGGGAAGCCCAGACGTTTCATGTTCGGGGCCGCGCGATCAACCCTAATGGCGCTCCATTCCCGCAAAACACCAGGGTGGGACTCGGTTCCAACCAATTGTCGAGTTTCGTGACCAGTAACAAACCGGAAGATCGTTTCGATCCTGCAACGGGTACGTTCGATATATCGAGTGTCACGCCCGGTGAATTCTACGTTGTGATTCATCAGACTCCACAGCCGCCAGGAGCGCCCGGTGGTGCTGGTCCGATCCCGAATCCGCAGGTTCCGCGGGCAATGGAACTCGCGGCATCGGTTCCCATACGCGTGACCAATGCGGATATCGACGGTCTCGTCATCACGCTGGCGGCAGGCGTAGCGGTGCAGGGCAAATTGATTGTCGAAGGACAGCCGATTTCGGCAGTCCCGAATATCGATCAATTGCGCTTCAATATCCAACCACCTAAGCTGTTGGGTCTCGGGGTGCCGACGTCCTCGGCGATTGATGCGGCCGGCAATTTTCAAGTCGCGGGGATGAGAGACGGGGAATACCTTTCCTGGATCAACTTGAACAGTCCCGGTTTCTACGTGCATAGCATCAAGTACGGCGGGAAAGAGATCCTGGGAACAACATTCAAGTTCAGCAGTGGGGATCCCGGAACGTTTGAAGTTGTGCTGAAGGCCGGTGTGCAAACAGTCTCGGGCAAGGTGACAGATTCGCAGTCACAGCCGGTGCCGGGCATTGCTGTCGTTTTCATTCCGTCTCACCGGGAGCGATTCGATCTGTTCCGTAGCACGAACACGGATCGTACTGGCAAGTTCACCATGATGAATCTTGCTCCGGGAGAATACAAAGTCTTCAGCTGGGAAGCCGTCGACAACAACGCGTACATGGACCCGGATTTTCTGAAGCCGTACGAAGAACTCGGCAAAGCGATCTCCGTCACGGAATTCTCCAATTCGAGTGTCGATGTGAAACTCATTCCCGCCCAATAAACGGAGACCGTACGCAATGGGCGAATCAATTCATCCGTATTCAGCACCGGAAGAGAGGCCAGCCGCACAACGTCCTGGCCAGGTGCCGTTTCACGCGCATATCGAACTTCTCCAATTGTTCCTGGCCCATCGCAATGAAATCGTCGAGAGAATACAAGGGCTGCTGAACGCCCAACGGAAGCCGATCGAATACCTGCAAGGCGGTCCTTTTCTGTCTCGTCAGTTTGAGGATTGCTTCTTCACACTCGTGGTTACCCGCGACCAAACTCGTCTTAAAGGTCAATTGGAAGAAGCGCATTGGGCAAGCGGATTCCGGCCGCGTGAGAGTCCTGGGCTGCATAACGACCTGGTCGATCCGGCGGAGATGATGGTACGCGGCTTTCATTTGTGGCGGCAGACTCATTGGCCGGGTCACAATGGCCGCGTTCACTACGCACATACTCTGTTTAACTTGTATGTGATTCGGCGCCTGGCGCTGTTGAGCATGCGCCTGTGGGATGCCGGGGATGAAGGATCGCCCAGCGTCCCCGTCGGAGTCGAAGACCGTCTCTCGCAAGTTCAAGGCGTGCTCGACCAGCTATGGAGAATCACGCCTGCGGATCAGCCGGTGCTCGTGCGGGATGCGCGATGGCTGATCCCGCTGGCACAGAGCCCGACGACCGATGAACTGGCGGGGTATTTTGAAGTCGCGAAACATATCGCAGAGACCCATTCGGAAGAGGACCGGATTGAAATCCAGAAAGCCGGCGTTCGCATGGCTGGCGGGCACCTGCGTTCACAGCTTCACCAGGTCTCCGTGCAGAAGGGTGTGTCTATTGATGATAAGAACCTGGTTCTGTGGACCCGCAAATCCAATGCCCTTGATTTCGCCCTGCTAATTCAAGGTCTCGTGCCGCTCCTCGCGGCTTATGAAAATGCCAGGCACAGTGGCGGCGGCCAGAAGAGACTCGAATTGGCAGCCGCCATTTGTCAGGGCATTTCACCGGATCCAGAGTTGTTTCTGAATCGTCTCGACTTGCTGGGTCCTTACAGCATGATCGAGCATCTCTTCATAACGACGGATCGCAATGGGAACGTTGTCTATACGCCCATGGGACAGCGACACGTTCAGCTGCTCCAGGAATACGAAGCAGGGATCAGTCGCTTGTCGAATGCGCTGTATGAAGATTGTCAGCATTTCAGGCCGGTTGACGGCGCCTATTCTCCGTATGGAGTCCTATATGGATTTTCATCAAATCTCATCGAGCATATGGCGTTCAAGACCACACAGCCCGATGCCGTGACACGTTTTAGTCTGGAAGATGTCTTTGCCGATGGGGAAGCCGACAAGCTCGCATGGGTGAGCGGCTGGAGAAAGTTGCCTCACATCAAACGTGAAGTCGCAAAGCTGTTCGAGTATCCCCAACAGTTTGCCGAAGACATTTTCGCTCGGATCGAGCATGCGCTGCGCAGACGTGTTTCCGATGATGAAGTGAACGCGCCATTTCAAACCGGTCGTCTATTCGTCCTGGCTGGAGATGATCTACAGGCGGATTCGAAGGTGTCGCGGATTCCGGATCTTCCGGTGCAATACTTGCAATCGTCAGACATGAATATTGTGGCTGCGCACAAGGCCGATTCTTATGATCAGACGCAACTCTTGCACAGTCGGACAGAGGGAGAGTTCGTTCTCAGTTATAAGACGTCCGGCGGATGGGTTGCCATTACGAAGGACATCCTCACTGAAGTCCTGGGTGCGGGGAACGATGTGAAGATTGCTGGGCTGCCCAATGTGGCCGCTGGAGTGTTGAGGTTGATGTGCCCAAACCTGATTGTCACTGAAACTCCACATCGACCTTGAACACTTCATCGAAACCCTCTTCCACTGCCGGGGGCTCAAAGGTGTTGAAGACCAGGCGAATCACGTCGTCCCCGACGACTTGATCTGGCGTTCGAGAGCGATTTCGGGCCAGAGCGATGTCGAGCGGACAGGAGATCCAGATGCAAATCATCCTGCAAGCGAACCGGCGTCCCTGCGCAACTGGGCCAGCCCGGGCCTGAACTCCCGATAGAGCGGCGTCAAAAACGATCGCCGGTTCCCGGAAGCGCGTGGGATTGTCCTTCACCCATTGGGTCTTCCCTGAACCCTGGACGCCGCAGACAATGTAAAAGTTGTAGGGCTCTCTGGCCTCGTTAAGAGTCCGCTCGACAAGGTCCTTGCACGCACGCCATGCCTCACGATTGCGTTCGGCCGTGAAAATTCGGGGGTTACCGAGGAAATCGTCAGGATTGATGTAGATCATAGGCTTGGAAAAAAGACTCTCAGCACGTCAGTTCGGAATCAAGTCCAAGCGTACTTCTTCTGTAGATCGCGAACGTACGTCCACAGGAAGCGACTGACCTTTGTACTTGGAAAGGAAGTCGGCGTTCAGCCATGGCTCCCGGAATGGACGATCCTGAAGGGCGAAGATTGTATAGGGGCCAGGCATAACACCAGTTATCGAAAAGTGACCGGCTTCATTGGTGGTTGCCACTTTGAATAGTGCCGGATTTTTCCGTCGGGCCAGCGGCGGCGCCAGGATGACAGTAACGTTCGCGGCGGGCTTATGGTCCGCAGTCTGAATAAGTCCTCCAACGGTCGCGCCATCGGACCGGACAACAATCTGAATGGGCTTAGACTTCTGGCCGACAACGAATCCCTCATCATATACGCTGATGTCGTCCTGACGGATGTCGGCAATGTAAGCCATGGACGGAAGACCAGTCAGACCCAACGTGTAGCGGGCATCGGGAATTCCCTCAGCATTGGATTTACCATCACTATCGAACTGCAGACTTTCCAGTGATGCTGCGAAAGCGTATGGGGTCGAATCGAGTGTGGAGAGATTCATCCTCAGCGAATTCAATTTAATCGGTTCTGGCGGCTTGCCTTCAATAATGAGCTCAGCTGACAGCGTAGCGCCCTTGTTCACTGGGATCGACAAGCCCGTGATGTCGGCATTACTCACGTCGATCGGAGTGCGGCTCGTGAGAATTCGGTGGCCGATGAAATCGGAAACGAATGGATAGAGGTCATAACGACCAGGTTTCACATTCCGAATCTGAAAATCTCCTTTACTCCTGGAATCGACGGGAAGGGCATTTGAAACTGGTAATAAAAGAACGCCGTCTGTCAGCGAGGGTTCTCGCGGCACAAGATAAAATGAAGTAACTGCCCGATCACCATTGGGACTCAGGCTCGCAATCGGATTAATGGCGGTTCCGAATATCGAATAGGTTCGAGTCGTCGTCGTTCGAAGGTTGACATCGATTCCTTTGATTTCTTCTCCTTCCCTTAACGTCAGGGCCAATGCTGCAGTCGGATCCGTTACACCGGGGAAAAATGTAAGCGCCCAGGAGTCCTGTGGGTTGGAAATCGAGCCGGCGGCTCCTGGAGTGGCTCCCACAAAGTATTCGCCCGGAGGAAGCCAGAACAAACGAAACTCACCACGATCGTCTGTGACCGCAGAAATCTTAGAGGAGAACGTGGCTCTTCCCTTGGGATACCAGACTTCGTTGGCGTTAACCTTTATCCCCGACACGGGTTGCCCGACTGGATCATGAATCTGGCCACTGATCGTTCCTGCCCGTATCATCGTGAGTTCCAGGGGATCGGGCTGCTTGCCATTTTCAATGACGACAATCCTTGTAACCGTCGATCCCGAATAACCGCCCATAAGCCGCTCAAAGTAGCCTTCCTTTTGCGCAGTCAGTAGATATCGGCCCGGAGGAAGATTTTTAAAACTGAAGCCACCCTCTGTATCGGTGAGTACCACGTCCTGTGATAGCGGGCGTACCAGGTCCGGCGCCACATTGATCGTTTTAGCGTTCGGGGTCAGAAACCCATCAATGTAGCCGGGAGATGTCGCTTCGGGGGACTGCATCAATGTGGCAACACTTTGCATGAGAGTGATTGCATCGGGAGTCGGCGGAAGACCGGGGTTCATGGGCAGCAGAGTCACTTGCGTATCTGGCATCGGCTCCAATGTCCCGAGGCGGATCACTCGGCCTTCCATGTCCGTGGTTACAATTTGTGGTTGTAACCCAACGTTTTGAGCGGGAGCCAGTGGGAATGTCGCCAAAGTCAGAACCAGAAGAATCAATAGGCGCTTTCCAGTAGCGATTGTCATGAATCGTTGCATTCCAGGATTTCTGAAAATTGATCTTAGCGCGATGAAATCCGCCTCATTCCGATCCGGTTGCTGACTATACTCACGATTCCCCACGGGCGCTACAGCGTCCCCTCGAAGTCAGGCTCACAATGAATCTGATATATTGGAACTTCGCCATACCTGTCTTCTCCGATTGCCAAAATACCGTTCCACTATTCCCGGCTTGGGTAAAGACCTGAGTGATCAAGAGTAGCCAGCCGATTCGCTTCATGACGAGTTCTGGTACGGATTGTAATGGACCGTGTCTTTTGATCGGTAAACTCTACACCCCTACAGCGGATTTGAGGGCTTCATACTGCCTATACGCAATGAACCTTTCGGAATCACCGATGCGATCGTCACTCAATGATGCTTAATTGTTGACTGGAGTTCGCGGATTCTTTAACGCTCACGGGTTTGCCTCGCAGATCGTATAGAGACAAAAATTCGGCGTTCCTGTAGCTGTTCGTGGGTACGGATTTCCATGCAAAGAGTTTGTACTCGCCCGGAGCGATGCCGTGAAGTTCGAATCGTCCGGTGGAATCCGATTTTGCGGCTATGTAGAGATAGGGATTCTGACGTCTTTGAACAGGCGGAACCAGAACGACGACGGCGTCGGCAACAGGCATTTGCTTCGAATCGGCGACGTTGCCTTCCAGACGGGCGCCATGCGAATTCAGCAAGACCTGCAGGTCGTCCGGTGATGTCGACCCGACAGTGAATCCGTCATCGAACACGCTCGAACCCTGGCGAACTTCGGCAACATAGAAGTCCTCAGGCAAACCGAGAACATCGACATCGTATCGTGCTTCAGCAACATTGAAGACGAACGCTCCTGATGCATCGGTCAGGGGCAGCGGCGGAGGGGCCGGTTCTCCCGCTTTCCGCCGTGGCGCCATGCGCTCACCCGGACGCAGCATCGCGCCTTCAAATGGCAAAGTCCAATTATCCCGAACACGAAGTTGGACAGTGATGCTTGAGGGGACCTTGGCTCCGCCGCCATCGAGAGAGAGCCTGACCTTTACATCGACGCCAGGATGTGCGCTGACCCTGACGTCCGCGACATCTCGGTCGATCACGTCAATCGACGTGCGCCCCACAAACGGCCATCCACGCACATCCGATCCGACCTGGGCAATCAGGTCGTAATTGCCTGGGAGGACGCCTTCGAGTCTAAATTTGCCCGACGAGCGATCCTCACTCCCGGTCAACCCGTTCTTGACCGTGAGCATCTTGCCAGCGAATTCAAATAGTGCCTGTGGATCGCGGGGTACCAAAGCGAAACGGGGTTCCCGAGGGGAAAGATTCAGACCCGCGGGAATATCCGAAGACTCTATACCCGACACTGTGAAAGTGGGAGGATCCGACATTTGAATATTGATTCCGGATAATTCAGGACTCTGCCCTGCAGTCACCAGCAGTGCCGACCTCGCATCCCTGCCAGCCGGATAGAAATTGACCGGATATGATTTTGCCGTGTCGCCAAGATATCCGCTCGGTGGGGCTGTGCCGACATAGTACTGTCCCGGAGGAATATTGAAAATCCGGTATTCTCCTCGATCATCGGTGCTGACTATCTGGAGACCATTGTCGAGGTACTGATGCCCGTTCGGTTGATAGATAGTCTGATAGACCGCAACATTTACATTGGAAATCGGCTCACCGCTGGGACTCAGCACGCGACCACTGAATACGGTACTCGGCAACAACGAGAGATCGACCGGCGCATTCGCCTTGCCGGAATCGACAATGACCGAGCGCGCATCCACCTTTGAACTGGTCATACCTGGAAGGGGTGCGGACCAGAAGTTCTCTTTCTCGGCCGCAATCCAATAGGAGCCAGGGAGAACGTTATCGAACGTAAAGCGGCCGGAAGCATCCGTCAGAGCACTGAACGTACGAAGGGAGTGGGAGGGCTCGCTTCCAGGTGCGGGATTCGCTGAGGCAGAATCCGCAGGAATCCTGGACGCGAATCCATCAAGCAGGGACAGTGTCAGAACTGATCCCTGATGGAGAAGCCGATCCAGCTCCTTCGGGTCACCCTCCTTGAGGAGAATGCGGGCTCCGGCAACTGCTGCGGATGTTCCTGGAATTCTGACAGTCCCACTGACCGTCGTAGGATTTGCCTGCGTTGCAAGCTGTGCGGCATTCTGTGGAGCACTCAGCGCGAATCCAGTCATCAGAATCAGCCCGAGCAATTTCCGCATAGCCCCAGATTCTCCATCAATCCGATGGCAACCTCAAACTTTTTGCAATGCCGCTGGCGTTGTGACGACATCGATCCGGAACTTGGGATGCCGGGAGAGATTAAGTGTCTGTCCCCTTAATTCCTCGGCCGAGCGTTTTGTGCAGAAGCCAGTAGGAATGCCACCAGAGAGAGAATCACAAGAATCAATAGGCGCTTTCCAGTAGCTTTTGTCATGAATCGTTGCATTCCAGGATTTCTGAACATTGATCTTAACGCGATGGAATCTGCCTCAGGTATCCACAATTCTATTTGACCGGATAAGGAAGGAACAAAGGCTACGATTGGAGCCGGTTGGTGCGATGACTCATTCTTCCTCCTGGTAAATCCGAATTTTTCCCCGTTGTACGACCCACAGTTTTCGGTCAATCACTTCATTACTTAGAGCCCCGAGCAATGTATTCAGGCAACCCCGAATATCATCTGGGCGGATCTTCGATGGCACTCGAAGCACTGCTATTCATCGGTACTGCGATGGCTTGAAGATCAGTGGATTCCCGAAGTCTAAATCCAAGGTGATCAGACATCGCTCTTCCTTCGAACAGACATTGATGAGATCCGTATCGGACGCAGAACACATGTTCTGTTCGACAACACTCGCGACGTCATGACCAGCGCTTCTCAGTATTTCCGCCTCGCGATGCCCGAGGTTCTCGTCGAGCTTCAGCCTCATTGTTAGTGTTCTATTGGGATTTCGACAAAACGCCCGCGCGACATCTCGGCGCCATACGCGATGCACGCATAGACATCGGCTTCTTCCAGACCGGGGTAGTTTTCCAAAACTCCGGAGATGTTCTCGCCCGAGGCGAGGAGGTCCAATATGAGAGAGACCCAAATACGATGGCCACGAATACAAGGTTTGCCAAAGCAGATTTTGGGATTTATCGATATGCGAGCCAGCAAATCTTCGCGTTTCATTGCCATTTCCTTCAGCGTTTAGTGACTATTTTATTGCATAGGGCAAGCGAAACCCGCTCACGAAATGCGCCCACAGCTCAAAAAATTTTCCGTGGATAGCAGAATCGTCATGTCAATGATTCTGATGCGGAGAGTAAAAGTCGGGGCGAGAGGATTCGAACCTCCGACCTCCTGCGCCCAAGGCATAGGCGTTTCTCCCGACGGAATTTGGATTTTACAGGTTTTGGATTATTGAAGTATGTTCAACCGCAAGCGTAAGCTTGCTGTCATGGACACTTGGATTGTTTCCGACCGTGAACATCTGGGGGGCGCGCCGCGAGTTCGCGACACTCGCATTTCCGTTGCGCACATTTTGGAGGCACTTTCTGAGGGGATGTCGATCGAAGAAATTGTCGATGCGTATCCGAGCCTCAGTGCGGAGGCCATACGTGGCGTTCTAGCCGAACTTTCCCATCGAAAAGACCTCCAGCCCGCGTGAAAATTCTCTTAGACGAAAACATGGCGAGGAAGCTTCTTGCTGCACTGCAGGCTGAAGGTCACGAAGAAGAGTCCATTCAAACGTTGCGAATGCTGGGACTGGACAACGGAACATTGTATCGATTTGCGTGTGAAAGTTTTGATCTGTGCTTTACTCGCGACTTGCGATTTGCACGTAGCGTCAAAGACTCAAAAGCTCGCTTGAAGTTGATCCGTGTTACTCTCCGACAGAAGCGCCAAGAGGAATTTATAGTCGATTTCCTTGACGTGTTTCGTGCAACCAATTTTGACAAATTGCAGAGTGGGGATGATTGGCCGCCGCTTCAGTAGGATACTTCTTTGCAATGCCTGAGATGGACCTTACGAACAGGTCGAGCTAGTCCATTGTTTGCCCCTGCTCCGTGAGCGCATAATCCAAATTCGCGCCGCAACTTTCGGATCATCAACCGTGGTTCACGAATCTGCAGTTGTCCCAAGGGCGAACCATCGCCCACAGAACGCGCCCACAGAGCGCGCCCACAGCGCGAAAATTGGCCGTGGATAGCAGATCGTCATGTCAATGATTCTGATGCGGAGAGTGAAAGTCGGGGCGAGAGGATTCGAACCTCCGACCTCCTGCGCCCAAGGCCGTTGGCGGCCGATCGGCCGCCATCCTAAATTTTCACCACCCGCCAAGTCATTGTGAATCAATTATTTATCAATATTTTTCAATTGTAAGGATAAGCCAGGCCACAGGCGGAGGTTTGGTTTTTTGCTGCCATCCTCAATATCATCCACCGCCCGATAGGGCACCGGGACTCGACTTCTATAAAATTCCCATGGAAATCGGATATCCTGATTTCGCCGGACGGCTCAGTGAAGAAGTCCCAAAAATCACCGGACGGAAAATTTCCCAGGTATTTATGAATTAAGGACGAGGTTGTGCTGGTATACCCGCAAGGCGGTCAGTAGCGCGCTTTTGAGTCTTCTCAATGATAGATGGATCGTCGATTCCTCGCGCTAATACTGCGTTCCTATTTTCCGCTAGGTTTTTAACAATTTCGCGAAGACCAACATCATCGACAATGGTGGCTAGATCTATCGCGTACCAGACAGTTGTGAACATCGGTTGTCTTCCGTCTAAACGTTGGCGGACAACACTCCTGATTTGCGCTAACGTGTTAGTCGATAGGGGAGGTCTTTTTGTTCCTTCAACAATAAGTCTCAACGTTCTTAGTCCGTCGTCAACGGCGCTGTAGTGGCTTTCCGAAGAAGAAACGACGGAAACTATTGCTGGAACTGCCTGCTCGCCAAAACCAGCTAGTGGTCGAATAACTGTTCCCATGCCGAGAGCTTCTGCTAATACACCAATGGCTGTTGGATCGTTAAATTCCGCCACCATCCTCTGAATTATCGTAATTACGTCCGGATCGTCCAAGGTGTCGAGTGTTACACCCATTCTATGGCTTTTTTTGACAATTTCGTTTTCCTTTGAGAGCAAGTTAATTAAAGCCGATCGGAGCTCAACTCCTGTATTAGCGGGGGCTATTGATTTTGCCGAATCGATTGCTCTATTTCGAATCCTCACATCGTCATTGACCAGTTCGAGTGCTATTTGGTGTTGATCTATTTGAGGTTGCACAACGACTTCTTCCGATGCAATTGGACTCGCTCCGACCTTCAGTTCCTTAGGCAACCCCGTGGTGTATGCCAATGCCACCAAGAATATCAATAAGGTAAATGCAGACGAAACGACGATTAGCTTGCTTGGCCTCTTCATAAATCCTCCTTACCAAATCTCTAAGTCACCATGCAGCATGATAGTGATGATTAGCGTAGGTGTTGTAACCCAATGATTCGGTCGGAGCGGGATTGGTGGCATCAGCCTCGGCCTTCAAGAGGTTAAACTCAGCTTCATTAGCCCAGGTATGATTAGCATTTCGATACATATCGGCTGCTCGTCCTCTCATGTGAAGGCTATTCACGGCGCCGTTAATCGTCGGCGAAGCATTCCCATCAGGGCATCTATAACCAGAACTCAAATAAATCGCAGCTCCATAGCTTGTGCGGGTTGCCTCAAGGCCGTCAATCAATCCTGTTGTAATCCAACCGAATGGATCATGCGGATTTCCATCAGCGAATTCGCCATTTAATTCATGCCATTCAAAATGGTTTGAATAAGCATAGTTATTGGCATGTGACTCGAAATTCGCACAAACGGGTGGGTTGTTTAGTCCCCTGTTATAATATTCTTGAATGATCATTGTCCTGTCGTCGTTACAGGCGATTATGCCCCTTGGAAGATTCTGCCTCCGTACCGCTCCTTGCCAAGATGCAATTATGACGGACCATGTTCCTGACGGCAACGACGAGAATTGGAACGTAAAAGGATAAGAGGCACCGCCACCTTTAGTCCCAGAATCACTGCTGTCCAAAATAATCCCAAAGAACAAAACACGTATTGATTTTATTGGACGAAAGTCGGCCCGCGGCTCCTTTTGAGAACCAGGTTCCCCCAAATGTCTGTCCGTGATTCTTTTTAAGTGCTGTCCAAAAGATAAGTCATTTTCATCAGAAATCCGGCCAATTCCGGCGTTGCCGCTAGTTTGCTTAGTGTCTGCTGTCCAACTTAGTCGTTCCAGTCCAGCGCAAGCTGGGCATCATGGATTCCATCTAACACAGGCGGCGCTTCGAAAGGATTATTCAGCCATGCAGTCAATTCGCGATAGACAAACAGCTGGTGCCGCAGCAAAGCGGCTAGATTCGACAAGGACCATCCGAACTTTGCCTTTAATTGGAGATACCGAAGCAGCAGCATTGCAATCAGTGCGGTCCAGATCTGCGTGTGCACCGCATTGGCGCTGGTTCCCAGGAACGTTTTGATTTTTAAGGTTTGTTTGATTGCCTTAAAAAACAACTCCACCTTCCAGCGGTCCTTATAAATGGCGGCGATTGTCGTCGGACCGAAAGCCAAATGGTTGCTCAAGAACACCATCGTGGCCTGCTTGTCTTCATCCCATACTTCGATCCGGCGGAAGAAATACTGTTTGCCTTTTGCCTCCATACTGAAGAAAAAGATTACTTCATCTCTCTGCACATTGCCTTTCTCCGGCGTCTTGCGCGTCTCCACCACTCCATAGCTGGCGTTGTCTTTCATACGCGTGACGAAAAACACTCCCTGCCCGGTCAACTCCGCAAACCAATCGTAATCGTTGTAGCCGCGATCCATCACCAGCACCGTTCCCGGAGTGAATTTCATCGTCCGCGCAACTTTGATATCGCTCTGCTTGCCGTCGGTGATGACGGCATAACTGGGCAGGTATCCGTCGTGATCCAATAGCAGATGCAATTTGACTGCGCCTTTTGTCCGCCGGAATTTGGCCCAGTCGAACAGCGACAAGCACAAATCAATCGTGCTGGAATCCAGACTTGTCAGCTTGTTCTTGAACCGGAATTTCTTTTTCCACCCCGAATCGGCCACCACCGACTGGCACTTCTCCAGCAATTGCCCAAACACGGTCTGGTATAGCTCCCACGGCCGATGCTCATTGGCGTATGCCAATGTGGACTTCTTCGGCGCTGCCGGAACTCCCAAATGCTTCAGCTTGCCTTCGCAACTGGCCAGTCCACCGCAAATCTCACGCAGCGTGTACGCCCGTCCGAGTTGACAAAACAGCATCGCGACAAACTGCCCCCAGCTTGTAAATCCCTTTGCGCCACGGTCGGCGCCATGCTTTTTAACGGCTTGTTCAAATTCCAATCGGGGGAATAGTTGTAACAGTTGAGAGAAAATGCTACAGAATCGTTTCACAGGCTGAGTCTCCTTTGTAAATTTGGTCTTCTTGGTCGAATCCCAAATTCTACCTACGTGAGGCTCGGCCTGCTCTGTTCTTT